>JAHBAL020000530.1 GCA_018500105.2 Anaerolineae bacterium | reverse complement strand
GGTCAGATGTGTATAAGAGACAGGTTGATTATTGTGTGCGGGCACGGCGAAAAGGCTGGCAGCTCGCAACTTCGGCTGATTCTGTTGCTATGCATCATGATAGCCAATCAAGCCGATCGGCATTTGAAAAGTATTTACATCTTAATACGCAACGCTTGCGTTATTTAATGAAGCATCATACGGATGCAGACTGGCTCACTCACCAATGGCTACCCACTGAACGCGCACGAATCTTGGGGGGAGGCGATTTAAATTGGTTATATGCGCTTGTAAGCGCGTTTAAAACCGTATTAGCCGATGTTCATTTGAATCCGCATTTTTTTGAGCACTTAACGTTGAAGGGTAAAAATCACATTTTGGTTTTATGGGCTACTTATTTAGATGGTCTTACAAAAATTGCATTGCACCGCATTGAAAAATTGCATTTAGAGGCAAAAATGCACACATTGACTGATCAACGTCGTATTCAGTTCCTTGAAAAGGAATGTCAAGATCAGACCAAGGCGATTGGTTTGCTTGAGCGCATGAATGATCGCTTGTCATTTGACAAACTTGTTACTCAGGTAAATGGCGAGCTTAATGGTGTATTCGGGTTGGAGAAAAGAGAAAGCCTGCCGGATCAGTTGCCATCGTTGAGACCGCAAATGCGCCAAACCCCTAATTTATCTAGCTTGATACGCACACACAAACAATATTACCTACACGAGTTAAACACATATCATGATGAGATGTTTGTGGCTGCAGTGTATTATGCGTTGCTTGGGCGTGCGCCCGAGGTAAAAGGCTTTACTCGATATTTAAATGCCTTGCGTCAGGGCGCTATGACCAAATCGCAAATCATTATTGCGATGTTACGCTCATCAGAAGGGCGGCAATATGGCGCAAAAGTAAATGGCTTAACATATAAGGAAGGCATCTATCGCCTTTATCGCTTCCCCTTGATCGGACGTATTGTAGAAATTTGTGTTTATCTTTATCGTTTACCCCAATTAATGCGGCAAGCTGAATCAACATTTAATATGAGTCAAGTAGATGCGCTTTATTCGAGATTTCCAGACTCAACCGATTCGAAGGATTTGACGATGCAATAAGCACAAAAAATTATTATGAGAATTTTAATTGTTACTACGTCCTATCCATTTATTAAAGGTGGGGCCGAAATACATGCTCAGCGGCTCAATGTCGCATTGCAACAAGCTGGGCATCAAGTTGAGCTTTTTAGTCTTCCGTTTAAAGATTACCCGCCTCAAAATATTCTTAACACCATGTTGATTAGTCGTTTGCTCGATGTGACCGAATTTGCCAGCAAGCGCACCGATCTTGTGATTGGGTTGAAATTTCCGGCTTACTTAATTCAACATCCTAACAAGGTTTTATGGGTATTACATCAATACCGTGAGGCTTATGAGTTGTGGGGTAATGATCAATTTACAACGCTTCACCATAAGTCTCAGGGACATGCGGTAAAAAATGCCATTTTAAATGCCGATAACCGCGCTTTTGCCGAAGCGAGAAAATTATTTGCCAATTCGGGTAATGTCGCAAAGCGGATGAAAATCTACAATCAAGTTGATGCGACAGCACTTTATCACCCGCCACAACATGCTGAGTTGTTTTATTGTGACCTAGCAAACACTTATTCCTCCTATTTTTTGTTTCCATCTCGAATTACACCGATCAAGCGGCAAACGTTGATTTTAGAAGCGCTCGCCTTAACGAGCCAACCCATCTATGTAAAATTTGTGGGGACGGCAGACAATGATGCTTATATGACTGAGTTAGCCCTAAAAGCACATACCTTAGGTGTTGCCAATCGGATCACTTGGTTGGGGCATGTTTCAGAAGAGGCAAAACGTAATTTATATGCACAAGCGCTGGCAGTGTTATACCCGCCCTATGATGAAGATTTTGGTTATGTCACCCTAGAAGCGATGTTGTCATCGAAGGCGGTGCTAACCTGCGCCGATTCAGGTGGCCCGCTAGAGTTTGTGCTTGACAATCAAACTGGCTTAGTTGCGCAGCCAACGGCTCAAGATATAGCGCGGTGTATGGATGCATTGTGGGCCAATTTTACTTGGGCAAAAATGATGGGGCAGCAGGGGCGTGAATACCTTTTTCAAATGGATATTTCATGGGAGTCTACGATACGAACCCTCCTTGCATAGGACACACTTTTTAACAACTTAAAGTTTTGGAGTGGTTTGGTAGGTTTAAGCTGCGATCTATTGTTCAGTAATTTTAAAATTAAACACCCCAAATGCGATTGGTCTAGTATCGCCGTTCCCCGGCAAAATTGCCGGTGTGTCTGTTGTAAAGACAAATTCGCGTATACGATCTAGATCAAGATCTGTTAGCTTAATGGATCGCCTATCTTCATCGGAATTAAGCACAAGGATTCGGTCTGAACCAAACGTCAACCATACTGTTCTGCCGCGTTTAATGGTGCGTATTTCAAATTCTATAGTCGAATTTGACGTGTTGTTATGGCTTTTGAGGTTTGTCTGAATGAATATATTTGTATTTCCGTGCGCCCATTGCCAATAGGTATTGGTTTTATCATCTCGTTCTTCAGCGTAAAATCCGCTGCCATAAACAACCTTGAAGTTGGGCGCAAATGGGAGTTGGGGATTGGGGCTAGGGTTCAATCGCCATAAAATAAACGTTTGATTTTGAAAAATGATCGGTTTGCCAAGTTGGGTTATCGTTAGTATTTCGGTTTTGGCATCATTTTCATATGCTTTTTTATGCATCATCACGGCCTCAAATCCTGCTGCTTCTAGAAAAGGAATACTTTCAGAAAATGGCTGTGAAGAAAGTCGTTGTTGCCATTCTGTGTTGGCTCGACCCTTAACATCGCCGTAGCTAAACCGCAGCGTATTGGTGTGTAAGTAGGGTCGAAAATGTTCATAATCTGTCATACTACGAATAGGTGGGGCTTCAGGATAGCTCACAACTGGAAACTGAAACACCATCGCATTTGGGGATAGGTTTTGTTCCATGATTACACCCATTCGACGATCTTGGTTATAGGGGTGATCTTCATAGTTTGTTGGTTGAAGGGGCAAACGTCCGACAAATACTGGTGCTTGGTCCCAAATACCAAGTGCTAAGATCATAATTGAGCATAGGTTTTTAATGGTTATGTTTTTAATTCGATTAATTTGACGAATAAAATATAGCAGCCCGATACACATGATAAGAATGCTAAAGCGATTTGTAGCACGAAAAAATTGAAAGCCTAATGCGCCAACTAACGAGTTAACGCCGCCTGTAATCGCATATAACATTAAAACGATTAACCAACTTAGCTCAATTGGGATGTGTTTTATTTTATTCTTTTGGATACTTTGAAAAAGCATGAATGTCAGAAAGATTAATCCTGTAATCGCAAAAATACCAATGTAAACGGTGTCGCCTTCGTCTCTAGCACGACCCTGAACATAGTAATTTATTTGAGTAAAATTTCTAATTTCAGTCCAGCGGTGCTGCGCTGGCAACAATAGATCTGATGGCTTTAAGGCATATATGGCTAAACCCAGAAGTGAACGGACAGTTGCTGCTGGATTGTAACCAAATTCCCAATTGAATATTAGGGTGTTTAGGTTCATTAACCCAAACCCCAACATTGAAGCCGCAAGCAGCGAAATAAGGTAGACACAGCGGTTTTTATCACCTCTTGTTAAATGTAGAACGAATACAACGCCTGTGAGCAAAACACACATGAGTGTGTAATAAGGGTTGAATATACCTGTAAGAAAGGCAATGCCCCAGCCTAAAATCATTTTAGAAATTGGCAATTTCTGTTTGGAAAATGTTGCATAGAGTGCAGTTAAATAAAGCGCAATTTGGCCATATAACATGAGATTAAAGTGCGCTAACCCCCTGTACCAAGCATAAGTTGAAAATGAAAATAGAATAGCACTTGCATAAGCGAGATACCAATTAACCCGAAATGAGCGGGCTAGATACAAATATGCAAAGGCATTCAATAGATGAATCAGAATGAGGACAAGATTGGTCGCAAACCCAAGCCCGACTAAGCGCCCAAGCACCCCAATCGTAAAATAACTCAAATCATCGGTTACTGAAAAATCAGTCCAATTTGCGCCAAAGGGCGCCCCCAAACGACTGACGAATTGATAGGTAAAGGGGTTAATTTCATTTTGCAGATAGGCCTTGCTAATCGCCATGACATCAAGGCCATCACCAGCATTGCTAATAGGAATTTTCCATGATTCAAAGGTTATTTTTCCATGCCCCCACGACCATATGGCAATGATAACTATTGCAAATAAAAAGTGCTTCAAGTAGGCAGGTTTCATATATTTACTCTGTTTTTATTATGCACATTCCTCAATGATTTTACTTTGCTTATTGGTATCTTCTCAATAATTCGGGGAAAGCCAAAAGATGTAATGCCGAAACCACTATATGGCCTTGGTCGCATGAACTTTGCCCGTGCGACCAAGGCATATAATGATTTTGACGAAAATTTATTGAGAAGATTCCTGTAACATTATTAACTTAAGGCTTGTGTGTATTAAAAATATTTCATCACAAAGAGCACAATGGACACAAGGATAAGAAAGATTTTACGATGCAACTCTGTGAGTTCTTCGTGTGCTTTGTGGTGAAAATCAATCTATGCATAAGCCTTAAACAAAAGCCATTTATAAACCATGAATACAATCCTCAAAAAAATGCGTCGTTACACGACATACTTTTTATTTATCCTACTGGCAACAGCAATTTCACCCGCCACTTTTGCGCTGTCAAATAATGTAACAAAGCGGGTTTTTCTGCCATTGACCACAGTTGAACTGCTTACTGTTCCTGAGTTACCCACAGGTTTTCACGTCACACCTATTCTTTCGGGGCTTAACCTCCCCACCGCTTTTGCATTGACCCGTGACAACCATATGTTTATTGCTGAAAAAAGCGGGAAAGTGCGTGTTGCCACACACGGCAACGATAGCACTTATACCCTACTCGACACACCCTTCATTGATCTATCGGCTGAGGTGAATAATTTTTCAGATGCAGGCTTGTTATCGGTTGTGCCACATCCTGATTTTCCGAAAAAGCCCTTTGTGTATGTTTATTATGTATACAAAGCCCCCGGCACTGCGATTGGCACACAAGGTGGTGGTGTAGGGCGATTATTGCGGATAAAGGCAGATCCCGCCAATCCATTTATTGCCGCGACGACACCCGATGCGATCACGATTATCGTAGGCAAAAATAGCACAGCCAATCATATCGGCGATGCGCTTTCGCTAGGGGGGACTGGTTGTCAACAGGCGAATCAGTATATTGCGGATTGTATTCCTGTTGATTTTGGTGCCCATGCTGGCGGCGAGATTGCGTTTGGTCGTGATGCTGCGCTTTATTTATCCATCGGGGATGGTGCAGGATTTAAAGGGGTAGATCAGCGTGCCCTACGGGCACAAGACCTTCGCAGTCTATCAGGCAAATTGATCCGAGTTAATCCTGAAACTGGGGCTGGCTACACCGATAATCCGTTTTTTGATGGTGATGTGAATAGCAACCAGTCTAAAGTGTGGGCCTATGGGTTTCGTAGCCCATTTCGCATTGCAACCCATCCGACATCAAACGATATCTATGTTGGTGATGTTGGCTTCAGTCGCTGGGAAGAAGTGAATATTGTTCGCCAAGACAAGCCACGTAACTTTGGTTGGCCTTGTTACGAAGGTGGTATGAACGATTCATTGCGCCAATCGGGCTATGAGCAAGATGCGAATACAAAACAACAATGCTCAGGGTTATACGATCGCGGTGTAAATGCCGTATCGCCAGCCGCTTATGCTTGGAAACAAGACCGCCCGGGTGCCGCAGTCATCTTGGGCGATTTTTACACAGGGGGCACATGGCCGACTGAATTTCAGCATGCATTATTTTTTGCTGATCATAATTTGGGTTGGATTAAGGCGATGCAGCCCAATGGCGATGTGAAAAATTTTGCGGCTGGTTATAAGGGGGTTGTGGACATAAAATTTGGAGTTGATGGTGATTTATATTTTATTTCAATCAAATCAGGGGAAATTTATCGAATCCGGTATGGCGCAAGTTTCAACAAACCACCTATCGCAGGTGCAACGGCTAGCCTGACCGCAGGGGAGGCCCCGTTATTGGTCCAGTTTAGCGCAGCAAATTCATATGACCCGGATCAACAGGCGCTGACCTATTTGTGGCAATTTGGCGATGGTGAAACATCAACACAGGCTAACCCAAGCAAGCGGTTTACCAAGAAGGGGGTTTATAACGTTAAATTAATCGTTACCGACAGTGAAGGCGCGACGGGCCAGACCAGCTTAATGATTGACGCTGGCAATAACTTGCCGCAAATGCGTATTACAGCCCCAGACGATGGCAGACACTACAATGTGAGGGAGGTGATTCAGTTTAGCGGTAGCGCTAAAGACAGTCAAGATGGTGATTTAAGTGCGCAATTGCGTTGGACCGTAAACTTATTGCATAATGATCATAAGCATTTTGACGAATTTACGGCTGTGGGTGCAACTGGGCGATTTGTTGTGCCGGATCATGGCGATAACACCTCGTTAGAATTATGCGCAAGTGTGATTGATGACGACAAATACACGGCGCAAAAATGTATCTCCTTATTTCCAAATGATGCAACCCTCACGTTAAAGAGTTTTCCATCGGGTTTAAATCTTATTTACGCGGGGTCACTGTATAAAACCCCAGCGATCATTCAAACCATTCAGGGATCAAGTGCCCGTGTGACTGCGCCCCCTAACCCAGATTGTATTTTCAAATCTTGGTCTGATGGCGGTGAGGCGAGCCATAATATTGTCATCAGCCAAACATCGCAAACAGTAAAGGCAATTTATCAGTGTGCCAGCACAAAGCTGATACTTTTTACCAGCGGTTTTGAGACAACTGATCCGCCATCAAACCCGCCAGATATGGTTGACTACCTGAATGGCGGCTTGAGCAATATTGGGGGGATTTGCTGTGGTTTAAGCGGCCCCGAATTAGGTGGCGTGTATGAACAAGCCCGCACTGGGCAGGTGGCTTTGCGTTACTCAGGCTATGACAACAGTGCCCAAGCTTCTTATGTTTACTTTAGCGCCTTTGATGTAAATTTAGCGATTGATGTGCCGGTCACATTAAGCTATTGGATTTACCCACAATCAAGCGACATGTCAAATAAAAATAGCACGTGTGTCGCTCTTGATTTGGTGCTAGATGATGGCACACGTTTGCGTGAGGCAGGCGTGCTTGATCAAGCTGGCAATCGCTTTCACCCACAAGGGCAATGTGGCAAGCTCAAATTAAACGAATGGAATCATGTCGAAGTAAAGTTAGGCGCGGCTTTTATTGACAAGAAAATCACCAAAATACTCGTTGGCTATGATCAGCCAAATAACACAGGGGCATTTCGTGGTTATATTGATGATATTAGCTTGAAATTATCCCCTTAAGTAAGCGATACGCAGGCATTACGATAGTCCACCTGCCCCAGCAGGCGGACTATCGTAACATCGGCACGGGAGATTAGGCTTTGACTGTTTGAAGTGACGTAAGCTTGGCCTGTTGCTCACGCACTACTTTGTTAAGGCGTTGCACCTCGATCCACAAGTTGTCACGCTCAGAACTAACAGCATGTAAACTCTGTTTCGCCTGATCTCGTAGTAATGCTTGACGTTGGGCCACCGCTTGCCAATTTTTCCACTGACGCTCTAAATAAGCGCGTGATGTAGGCCGATGATAGGTTGTGGTGCTGGTTTGTGAAAGTGCATAAGCGAGCTGGCTAAGCCAATCTCTGCGTGCAACAATGGCATCATATCGCCAAGCACTTTGTTCTTTGGCAATGACTGATTTGTTAGCCCCAAGAAAATCGGCTAAAGATATGCTTGAAAGTTCGAGACCGGCATGTTTTTGGCGATAGTAGGCGTTATTGGCTGCCAGATAGACCGGAACCCCTAACATTTGACAGCATAACGCCAAATGATAAGAATTTGTGACGACAAAATGCAACGTTGATAGAAGGTTAAGTGCTTGTGGCAAGTGGTTTGCTACCAGCATTTCTCCCATGTCTAACCCTTGAAAATGGGGAAAAAAATGAGACAGTGGGGCGCTGGCTAAATTTCCCCAAGTGTCTATTGCATTTTGTTTTGCATCCGAATACAGATTCACCAGAACTGGGATGGCATGGTTTTCATCGGCATATTGTGCAAGGATCTGTAGCTGCGAAACCACGAATGCTTGCGCTGTTTGATCGTCAATGTTATTTTCCTGTGTATACCCAGACGAGTTAATGTGAACCCCAATGCGTATTGGCTGGGTTGGGTTGGCGTTACCCTCATTGCTGATAAGCAGGTCAATCGCATCATCGCTTGACCAGATGGCATTGATGCCGTATTCCTTTAAATAACTGGCGCTTTGTTGATCGCGGCAGCCGACCAATTCTGGTTGATATTCAGCAATATGCGCTGCTAGGCGTGCTGCAAATGACTCAGAGACTTGCTGCCCAGAGATGACATAATGCCCTACACCGCTTTGGTCAATAATATGTTCGACGAGGCGAAGATGCTGCTCTCCCCAGCGTTCATTAAAAAATCCCCCGCCATAGACGTGTAGGGTGGGTGGCTGAATATGCTCAAGCATGAGCGGGCGCATTTCGCAATAGGTTGATAGAAAATGCGAGCGGGTTTCATTATGAATATCATCATGGTGAACCTGTGAAAAAAACAGACAAGTCTCTACGCCTGTGGCTTTAACCATGCGTTGTATGCCATTCGTATGAGGAATTGCTGTGATATTCAGCAGTGGCATGATCAAGCAATTGGGGTTGCGTTGTTGATGAAATTGAATGGCACTTTGCAATTGCAAAATATCGCCAAAATTGATATAACCACTATAGCTGCCGAGCAGCATAACAATATGATCAGCGTGCTGGATTTGTTCTAAGGTCTGTTTTGAAACAAAATACTGGATTACATGCGCGTTTTGCTCATGCGGCTTGAGCGGTAAAAATGCTTCAATAACACTGGCAATGTCGCGCTCTTTGGACGAATTGCCCAAAGAGGCTAATTCACGATTCCAATTTCTGACACTAAAGTGGTTTTTCGGACCTAATGCGGGGATATTGACCGGGACAGGGAAGGTCTCGCACTTCTCACTTGCGCCCACCAATTCAAGATGAAAAAGGGTCTCTTGGCACTTGCCACATTTACCACAGTTGTAGGCATTATTGGGGTTTGAGAAACATACCCGTAAGGTTTGCATTGCTAGTGGGAAGTGACTAATAAAGCGAATTTTTTCTTTGCGACTTGTTTCGCCGCCATCATAGTCAAATGTCATGCCAGCACTAGATAATAAAGTGTTGATGACCGGATGGCTGCCACCCGGCATGTCGTAGTCGGCGGAAAGCCGAGATGACGCAATATGAATGTGTTTGAAGCCGTTACTTAGCGACAAGCCAACGAGCGCTAATGCGGCGCCGTGATAAAACTTTCCCCAGTCCAAATCTAATATTTGATTGCTCCATTGGCGCACGTTGGTATCAATTGGAATAAGCGTCTTGTTTGTTTCACTCGCAGCCCGTGTCCCCATGCGCAATACGTCCGGCCAAACACTATCATTAACCTCGTCTTGAATATCAAGGCCACGCACCATAATGAGATGGGTAATGGCGCGATCACCGCTTGGATAGGCTTGCACATTTCGTAGTAACGAATAATACGAATCAACCCCTAGCGAAAAAAACAGGCCAATCCCATTTGGCTGGGGCGATAAATGGGTATGGGAACGGCTGGGTGCGGTAATGGTAACAGGCTGTAGGGTTACATCCCAACGCCGATAAATTTGCTGCAAATTTTCAATGTTGGTTAATAGCCTTTCGCACACGGGCACATCAATTTCAAGTGATTCATTAAGCCGCATCGCAGGCAACAAACACATGATTAAAAATGGGTCACCATTTTTAACATCGAAAAAATGTGCAAATTGGGTGGGAACGCGAACCCATACCTTGAATGGTTGCTCCGTGAGTGTGCTACTAATCAAGGCAGACAGTTCACAATAGTCATCATGTTGGGTGGTTTGAATATTGGAGATTCTCATTTGACGTTTATTCGTGTAAATTCTTAAAAGATGAAGGGATGATTATGATTGGACCGGCAAACGAATGACCTCTAGCGCCCATGTATTTGCTAAGTCCTGAGGGATGCGAGCTGGCGGGTGTGTTCTCGTGATTTCACAGGCCCGCTGAATGGCTTGCATAAAAAAATCGCCCATCGCATTGAGCGAAAAATGATCGCGAATACGCAGTTGCGCCATTTGTCCAACGCGGCGGCACCGTTGTGGGTCTTTAATGAGCATAGACAGCGTCGCGGTGTAGGCTTGAATTTCAGCGTCATCATTATTTAGCCTAGGCAACAAAAAACCGCAACCTGTGGTGACCAATTCGCTTTGCCCCCCCACATCGGCCCCCACAACCGCCAAACCCATCGCCATTGCTTCATAGATCGCCAAGGCGATGCCTTCGTGGTCTGACGGTAAAAAAAAGATGTCTGCACACGCCAATAATTGTTTTACTTCATTTTCACTTTGTGCGCCTAACATCTTAACAAAACTAAGATCATTGTCCTCGATATATTTCTCCAGAAAACCGCGCTCTGGCCCATCCCCAGCAACAAGACAAATGATATTCGGATGTTCATTTTTCAATGCGTTCATCACCTTCGCAAATATTTGGGGGCGCTTTTGGTCAACCAGTCGGCACACATAGGTAATCACAGTTGCGTTTTGCGCAATGCCCAGATCGGCGCGGATGGCAGTGCGGTTAAATAGCGCTGGGTTCCAAGCATCGGCGTCAATGTTAATATAGCAGGTTTCAATTTTTTTAGGGTCGCCCCCTCTATCCGTCATCCACTTCGTTAGGTGATTTGATGTCGTTAATGTCAAATCAAGTTGTTGCTGATACATTAACGATAAACGTGGGAAACCGCCATTCATCCAGTTAGGTATTTCCATGTGTACATAATCCATAAAAGCCACCTGTGGGCATTGCGCACGTAGGTAAGGCAACAAACGGTAGCCTAGTTCACTATGGGTTACAACCACTGAATCAATTTTTCGGGAGCGGATTAAGTAGTGTAAAAACCGTGGGAAATCGGTGGGGTTTAAAAAGTGCTTCAAAACAAATAGGTCGCTTGAAAGTTTGGCAAAAACAGGCAACCAAATGTTGCTCCAAGTGTCACCATATGTATTTGTTGCCACAAGCGTCACGTCACAGTCATGCCGATCAACCAATTGGCCGATCAAGTCCAGATTAAATTTGTCGCCCCCTCCTATTGCAAACCATGGCACGAGCAACATGATCCGTTTTTTGTTTTTTTTGAGCGAATTATCAACTGGCAGCCAAAGCGATTGCTCCGAATACATTGTTGGCGCAGCAGTCGCAAGGCTTGGCATTCCTTGCTCCACTAAAGTTGAATATTTTATATGTAAGCTGTCTCGAAATTGCTCAAATTTTTGGGAGTCTCCCCAATTTGTCCAACGCTGTTCATGATTTTGTCTGCGCCGATACCAAAACAAATATTCAGGAATTGTATCGCCCCAATAGCCCTTGCTTGCACAGCGCAGCCAAAAATCCCAATCTTCCATTCCATCACGAATGTCAATATCGCAACCACCAACAGCCTGATATACAATTTTGCGGATCATGAAGTTAGAGGTAGCACAATTTTCGACTAAAAAACGCTCGCGTTCACCAAAATCACTCTTCGATACATCTTCTTTGCTCCCAAAGTGAACCGTGAAACTATTTATAAAACTAAGGGCTGGCTTAGAAAGCAGACACCACAAGCACTTTTCAAGCAAGGTCGCTTCGATCAGGTCGTCACCATCCACAAAAAAAAGAAATTGGCTTTGTGCGTGTAGTGCCCCTTTATTCCGTGCTGCGCTCAGCCCCTGATTGTTAATTTGATGAATAATACGAATGCGTGGGTCAGCCAATTGTGCATAATGATCTAATATCGCCAGTGCATCAGGATCATCGCTACCGTCATTAATGATCAACCATTCCCAGTCTTGTAACGACTGATTGAACACGCAAACTGCTGTTTCATGAAAAACCGCGCCGGTATTGTAAAAAGGCGTAATAATGGTAACGACCGGCGACGCAGGCGGGTGATCGGCTTGATATTGAAAGCGGCGACGGCTTGGGTGGACTGGTGTGCTGAGATAGTTTGGTTTTTGGGGGTCAATCATGCTGCGCCTCCCATTGATCTGCCCTCAGCCTTGCCATGTTGTGCATAGTGCAATAACGGGTTAATGCCCGCCATTCTTACATCGGGGTTTTTTGCCAGATAAGCTTGCGAATCAAAATTGGGGCTGGGGTTACGTCCTTCCCACCAACCATAACGCAAATAATGGACGACTGGCGCTATGCCTACCTGCCGCACATCAGGGTATTGGGTCAGATAATATTCGGGGTCAAATAAGGATTGAGCAATCAGTTGGCGCGATAATCGGCGTTCATCGAGTCGGCGGCGTAAAGCATATAACTTGTCTATTAGTTTTGTTAAGGGTTTTGTGATACGCCATGTGCGTGGCGCTTGTAAGCGATTGTGTTCACGCGAGACCTGAATGAGGCGTTGTTCAAGTACGTTTATTTGCTGCGCTTTATCTTCAGATTCTTTAATGAGGCGTTGTTCAAGTACGTTTATTTGCTGCATTTTTATTTGCAGCGCCATAGCATTGATTTGTTTCTCTCGTTGTGCTTTATCTTCAAATTCTTTAGTCACAGACTGAATTTTTGATTGTAGTGCGAGAATATTGTCTGTTTGACGTGATTTTATATGTTCCTGCGCTTGCAAACGCATGATCTCACGCCGCGCAATGTTAAGTTGCGACAACAGGTGACAATTTTCAGCAATTAATGCCTCATAATTGGGGGATGTTGGTTTAGATTCTGTCAAGACTCCTCCATATAAGCGTTGCTTGCTCAAATGATGTGAATAATCTTTCGCCGATTTGACGTTATGGCTGCGGGCACAGCCCGCAGCCATAATGTCAAATCGGCTTTTTTCGGTTTTGCGCTTTCTTGGTATCAAATGATTAAGTTAAATCCGTTGATAAACCTCACTGCGTTTAAAGCTTTCTAAAAAATAATCAAAGGTGATCTTCTCCCGAATGGGACTGTTTTTTAGATAAAGGTGGGCCTGATGGAGTAAATTCTCATCACATGCCATTGCTGCAGCTTGTTCGAGCGAATCATAATAAAGCGGATAATCTGCGCCCAAATACTCTTTGACTGCGGGCAATGGGTTGACCAGTAGCGGCGTTGCTGCCGCAATACATTCAAGTACCGCATTATTCGCGCTGGCATCATACATCTCAATAAACCCAATATTTTCCGACAACCAAGCCTCATACGCTGCACGGTCAATATGATGTACCTCATGGGTGTTTGCGAGGTAGCTGCTATCAATCATCTGATTGCTCCGAACGATTTCCTCCATAACATATCTTCTATACTCTGAAAAAGCAGTAAGATGCACATTGGGCATAAGTGCAACCTTGCTTAATTTCAATGGGTTATCTTGTGATAAGGGCAAGCGATAAATGGCGCTCACTTTGCGTAAAAAATACCCCAATTGAATGATTTTTTTGTCAGGATTGGCCTTAAATCGCTCAAATTGAAAAGGTTGGGTGGCGGGTGAAACGGGATGAAGCAGCGTAGATACAGGCAGCTTAAGATTGTTACGCACATAATCTGACGTGTATTCAGACAAAGTAAAAATCCCGATACAATTTGTCAAACTATCTATAAAAAGCCTGTTATTGAAAAGCGTTTGGAGGGTTACATTTGGAAAGCGCCATTGTGGCACACGCGGGGGATGGTGAATCATCCCAATCCAAGGAAATGGATAGGCTTCGCGCGGGTTTTGCCAGAAAAATGTATCCTCAAGACAGACGTTGAAATAAATTCCCTGCGGATGCGATAGCGGCGAAAGCGCATTGACAGACTTAGCCCATCCATTATGATTGATCCAATTCGGGATATCTCTAATATTTATCTTTTTTGTTTCCATTTTTAAGTCGCATCCTCAAAATATTGTTTATAGCTTGCACGCACCCCATTCATATAGGCAATTCGCATTAACAACAGGTTTTCAATAAATTCATGTTCGTGACCTAATGGCACTTCAGTCAGTCCTTCATTGTCTAAGCTTTGAGCAGATGCATAACTGGCTTCCATGACACCCTTTAAAAACGCAAGCCCGTTTGATTTTGATCGAGTCGCATCAAGATAATATCGCAATGCAATATCGGCTGCTCCTTGTAAATGAGCACGTTTCGTAAAATAATCTATTGTGACGCGATGCGGCGGTATCTGATGCGCTGCAATTGCATCGGCACAATAAAGCATCCCTTTGGTTTGACGTTTGGCGGCCTCTAAAAACAGATGTTCATCATTCATCATTTGGTTTCCCCAGCCCATCTCCATTTCAGAAAACCCGCCCAACTTGTCATAGGTGCTGCGATAAAACGCCATGCTGGCACTGACCAAGTAGTCATTGGCTGATAATAGATGGCTCGACTCACCATGATCAAGCTGTGCCAGATACTTTTCAAATAAGCCTACACACCATGCGGGCTTAGGGGTTTGATAGCATAAATTCACCCTGCCGCCCACCACCCCGTCAAAAGACCCTCCCAGACCCGTCTCTAAGATCATGACAAAAGCCTTAAGCCAATCTTTATCTGGAATGACATCATCATCAATCAATGCAATTATTTGCGCCGATGAGGTTTTGATGCCGGTATTACGCGCAATATTGGGGCGTGGACGCGGCTCAGACAAAATTCGAAGCTGCGGGTTTTTGTCGGGTTGATTTTGATATTGTGCCAAAAAGGTACGGGCGCTTTGGCTAATCCCAGCACTTTCGACAACGATAATGTCTTGCGCCAGATAAGATTGTGTCGTTAACGCTTGTAGCGTTTTTGTAATATCAAACTTGCCTGCTGTGGGGATAACAACCGACACACTTGGATTGGTTGTCAGGGCTAGGACGGCATCTTTCTTGATCGAAAAGTGACTTGTTTCGACTTGTGACGGCAAATCGAAGGTGCGCAAGACCCCTAATGCCATCAGTTGTTGGCTATTAAGATATTGCACTGATACATTTTTATCATAAAACGATAGATTGGGCGTTTGGTCAAACACCGCCTTCATCGCCAGTGTTTCTTTGCCCGATGCAAACTGTTCCCCGTCTTGAATCCGTTGCTCAAAATTAGGGGTCGTATGGGCCATAAACTTAAAATGAAGCACTGCACCGCCTTGGAGGGCGATATGCTCTGGCGTATGACTTGTAAAGTGATAACCTGAGGTCAGGAAAACGTCTTTTGCATACTTTATTAATGGCATTTTATTGAGCCAACAAGCCGCTTGTTCGCCAAACACCCGTTGTCTGACACCGCCGGTAATAACAGGTTGGTTACTGTATTTGCCACTGTGAGCACCTTTCTTATGATAATACTGCCGATCAAAGAAAGGGCAGGTTTCGATAAACGCTTTGCCGGCTTCATATTGCGTAGCTTGTATCGCGCGATCCGAATACATTTCAATGAGCACGCCCGATATTGCGCGAAACCCGCACGCTTCTAACTGCGCACAAAATGCAGGCAACTGTATTTGCTCGCAATGTGGATACACGAGCAATTCATCGGCATCAGCATTAATACACCAATGCCCCTCAGCGTAAGCCTGCATTAACAATTGAACCCACGCCGCCCCACTGTGCCCTTGCCACCAAAAATCGGCAACGGTATGCCAAATATGCACGTCAGGTTGGGCAGATAATAAATGGAGCGTGTCATCGGTCGAATTGTTGTCAATTGCAAAAAAACGATTAACACCCAATTTCCGATAATAATCTAAAAAGTGAGGTAATCGCCACGCTTCATTGCGCACGCAAAAAAAGCAAAAAACCTCATCTGGCTTAATACTCATCGTATGTTGATCAACTCGCCGAAGTTGATAATAGGCCAACGCGGTTTCTAGCCCCTGTTGTGACAATAAGTTGGTGATGAGCCTTTTGTGCAACAAGTGGTCTGACCATTCTTGGGGATGCGAGGCGAGGGTGTATTTTAATACATTGGCTGCTTCTTCATACCGCCCCACATTCGTTAGTGCATCGCTGTAATTGCACGCATAAGTATGCATGCTTGTTGCGGGTTGGGCTTCCCACGCTTGGCGCAGTGGCAATAATGGGTCTGCGGCGACCAAAACTGCTGGTGTTGGCGCGTCATTTTTCGCTGGCCAACCCAGCCGCTTCTTTAACCGAGCATAGCGCGAGGTAAAAACACCCGGCAACAAGATGATTAAGGTTCGCAACAAGTCGCGCCAGCGGGTTGGCACAGGCAAATAGATTTTGTCTTTGGGCACAAGCACCTGATCTGCCGGTACATTCATTTCCGTTTGCTCAAGTGTAACGTTAGGGGCAATTGACACCGGTTGTGCTGGCGGCGCATTTTCAGTTGACCGACCTAACCACCGTTTTAATTTGGCATAGCGCGAGGTAAAAACACCCGGCAACAAGATGATTAAGGTTCGCAACAAGTCGCGCCAGCGGGTCGGCACGGGCAAATAGATTTTGTCTTTGGGCACAAGTATCTGACCGATTGGCACATGCGGTTGCGGTGGCTCAGTTTCATGGGCGGTGCTGGGTGGCTCGCTTGGCACTTGTTCCAACGTTATCTCGGCTTGAATTTTTTGTTCTTTTTGTTCCAATAACGCATGTAATCGGCCAAATTCGTCATAGCCGTCACTTTCCCCAAGATGTCGCCAGCGATAAGCCGGGCCGTTGGCGTTGCTCAATTCAAATAATGTCGCCGCATGCATCTCAAAACTTGCGACATGCCGCGATTTCAGTTGCGTAAGTTCAAGCATCGCTTGCAAATTTGCTTGCAGAGACGATGGATTTTTCTCAGGCGCAACAGACCGAATAAGCGGGTGTGGTAAACATACCCCAATCTGATCGCGCTCCAGCATCTCGATCCAGCGCTCTTGATCACGCAGTTGCACCTCACCCGCACCATGACTCCTTTTCACATGCGAGGGGCAAACAACCACCGCTCTGCGGGCGATGATCACATCGGGAACCATATTATGAGCTAACTGCAATGGAAATTCAGCATTCCAAGCCACTTGAATGGGGCGAGAGGCTTGATCTGTTTCGCTCCAAGCATAAACCAGACCAACATTGTCATATTGTTTTAGCACCGCAATGGCACGGGTGCAAAAATCAAGCGCAACTGACTCAATTCCTGTCCAAAATGTAATAAATTCACCAGACACCTGATGCGCCAAGGCCTCATGCAGTTGTGACTGATTTGCTGCGTCAACCCATTCATCCGCCGTCAGCGGCATCATTTTCACGGCGCTCAAATCTACCTCTAGCTGCGCAAAACGCTGTTGCAATGGTGTTAAGTCAAGCTGAGCCGGGTAAGCCACAAGCACTTCCTTTGGCGCATAATTGCTGGCTAGGGCATTCAAAATCAATTGATAAAGGGGTTGCCCAGCCTCATGGCTGCAAATGACGATGCTGAGCAAGTCGTTTTGCATTTCGATGGATTGGGTTTTGACCCGATGCGCTGCCAGATCGAGCGCGGGGGCAACATGTGTTGTTGGGAAATGTCGTTTTGGGCGATGCGCGTCAATAACACGTTGATAATGCGCGAGGCGCTGTGGAATGATGATATCTGGGTCACACATGGCCGCAATGCGAGCGCGTGCGCGTTGCCCAATTTGCTCGCGCTCGCTGCCACTGAGCGCCAATATTCGCAATAGTTGGGCTTGCAATTGGCCGGGCACGGCCCAATTAAACAAGAACCCATTGACACCGTCATGCTCAATCATTTCGGCTTGCCCGCCGTCGGTCGAGGCCAATACCACTTGCCCCAAGGCCATTGCCTCGATACAGGTATTGGGGAAATTTTCAAAAAGGCTGGGCACAATCACGGCCCAGGCTTTTTGAATATGTTGCATGAGATCGGCGAAAGAATATGAAGGCGCTTGCAAAACGAGCAACCCAGACGCAATGTGGTTTGCATAATGTTTGCGAATATGTGCCCCCACCGTTTCACCCGAAAACGAATGATTTGGATCGTTACCAATCAGGGTTAACTTGAATACTTCGCCCTTGGCCCATAATTCATCACACGCTGCCAGTAATGGCAACACGCCTTTGCGCACTTCAAGCCGACCAAAATAAATGAAGTGCCGGGGTTCCGGGTGGCTTGATTGCAGTGATACCGATTCAGGTAAGTAGCTGGGCAGGCGAATAACGTCAATATTGAGGGAAGGATTGCAGGTTTTGGCCACGTGATCGGCCAGATAATGGCTTGGGCAAAGCAAGCCATCTGCGGCCATGATGCCAAATTTCTCCATTTGCCCAATCCAATATTCCGGCAACCGATAGATAAGATCATTGTTAATACGCCAAACATCGAATGCCGATGTATGAAGATGCACTAAGATGGGGATTTGCTGTAATGGCCCCAACTCGGTCAATTTGCGTTGTAATAGAAAATAGGGTAGGGCGCAAGATTCTTGCACTTCGATAATGTCGGGCGCTGGCAATCGCTTGAGCAATTCGATGGTGGTTTCAGCAAGCAAGTAACTTTGATCACCCCCCCACAACAATGTTGTGTTGAGGTGTTTTATCAAATTTTGCTGTGCTTGTGGAAATCTTAACAATCCGGTATGCGCTGGATTGCCTTGTTGAATGCCAACGAGCCGCACACCGGGTGCATAAGCCTGTTCATAGGTGTTCGGTGTAATTGCAATTAAGGTCACATCGTGCCCACGTGCGCCGAGCAAACGGGCATAGTTGTCAACATAACGGGCAACCCCGCCGGTGACATTGGCTGGGAGTTGATCGGTCAAAATCCAAATTTTCATGGTGTGTAAGGGCATTAACATGCTGAAGCTTTCATTTTAGTTAATAGATTATGATGGCATAATTACAATCAGTGTCGGAATTAGCGGGACTAATAATACAATTATTTTCTTTAGGATGGTGATTAGATTACACAGCTTGGTGACCTCAAAATGCCAGAAAAATTATTAATATATGAAAGCAATCATTGCGGTTTATCGAACCGAGTTTTTGCATTAATTGGATACCAAGCATTAGGTTATTATCGTGGTCTTCCTTTCTATTTGTTTTGGTGTCCAGATAATCAGTGTAATGAAAATTTCGAAAATCTGTTTGAAACCAATGAAATTAATATCATAAACGAAACTAAACGTCTTGAATTAATGTCAAAACACAAGGTCGCCTACTATTCCTATTCTTTCTCAACTTTCGAGATTTGGCAAAAGTATGCCAGCGATTTAGTATCATGGGAAGAGTTCGAGAAATATGCATTTGTCCAATTGGAAAAATTGCAGCCGCAACAAGAAATAGTAAATATTGTTGAGCGCTTTTCACGTTTATATCGTTTGTTTATGACAGTTGGGATTCATATCCGATATACCGACAATGTCATTGATCATAAAAAATGGGGGGACCCCAAAAATAAACAACAATTTCCTTGGTTTGACCGAGAAAAGGTTTCAAACTTATCAGGATTTATTCGATTTATAGAGCGGGATTCTCAGGAAAAACAAAACAACTATTTTGTGGCAACCGACAATTTAAAAGTAGAAAAACTATTAATCGAGAAGTTTGATTCCCAAGGTTTAATTTATATTTATCGTAAAGAACACACTAACGATTTAAGGTTATGGGGTAATGATGTTGAATATGTGGACCATAATTCTAATATTTGGCACACATCCTCTATACGCGAATCCTCTATAAAAGATGGATTAATAGAGCTATTATTGCTCAGCAAATGTAAAGTGCTCATTGGATCAAGTTATAGCACATTTAGTGCGCTGGCAGCAAGATGGGGCAAAATTCCCATTTATTATGTTGAAGGCGATGAAGTGCCCGGCTATGCAGATACCCCCCCTACAAGCATAGAACATAGAATGAGTCAACAAGCGAGCCGAGTGGCATCACAACACGCCAAAATCGTGCAGTTGTCGAATCAGTTGGCAAGCTGTAATGAACGTTTCACCATCCCCAAAGGTATCGCTGCAATAGATAAGCTCGCTGAGTTTCAATGGCGCGATCTGGTAATGGCTACGTTTATACATTTTCCGCGCAAATTATTTAATTGGTTCAAGCGGCACATCTAATAAGAATATTTCCTTGAACTTCTCCATTTGTATCGTTACCCTCAATTGCGCTCATGTCATACGCGCTTGCCTCGATTCTATCGCGGCAAGCGAAGGTGTGCAGGCTGAAATTGTCATCGTTGATAACGCCTCTGTTGACGATACGGTTGCCATTATTGAAAACGGCTACCCACATGTTAAGCTGATTCGCAATTTAAGCAACGTCGGTTTTAGCATTGCCACCAATCAAGGCATTTGCGCCAGCACCCATGCGCTTATTTTATGGCTAAACCCCGACACGATATTGCAAACAAATAGCCTCGCTCAGTTGGCGCAATTTTTGGTCAACACGCCAGCCGCTGGAATCGTTGGCCCGAAAGTATTGAACGAAGATGGCACTTTTCAGCCGCAATGCAAACGCGGCAAGCAAACCCCACTCACCGCGCTGATGCACCTGACCGGCCTAGGCCGCCTGATGCCCCAATTGCCCGGCGCAAGCGAATACCTGCTCGGCCATCTCTCGCCCGATTTGCCGCATCAAGTCACCGCCGTATCGGGCTGTTGTTTGCTGGCACGCCGTGTCATGGCCGAGCAAATTGGCTTGCTCGACGAAACCATTTTTGGCTTTGGCGAAGATGTAGATTGGTGTGTGCGTGCGGCTAAGGCTGGCTGGCAGGTTTGGTATCGCCCCGAAAGCGTCATCACCCACCTCAAAGGCCAAGGCGGTGCGCATAGCCAGCCCTATCGCAAGGCATGGGCGCTGCATCAGGCCATGTGGATTTTTTACCGCAAGCATTTACAGACCTCGTATTCACCCATCATCTCTGTCTTATTTTGGCTGGGTTTGCAAGCCAGTTTAGGGTTGAGTTATAGTCGTATTTGGCTGAAGCGACGCTAAGCCAATACGATGCCGACACCCAATCAAAATATACTCAATGGATGGTCACAGACCAAACGTGGCGCACGCAGTGGGCTTGGGCTGCGCGAACGGCGCATGTTATTGTTTTTGGGAGACATCATCGCCTTTGGCTTGGCGGCGGTGCTTAGTTTTGTCGGCTGGGCCAAAGGGGTGGTGCTGCTGCCCGAAATTGGCGCTGTTGCGCCCGCATTTGTGCCGATCATGTTCATGGTGTTGCTGGCTTGGGCGGGCACACTCATTGCCACCGGCAGCTATGACCTGCGCTTTGGGGCAATGTCGGGCTTGCAAACCATCCAGCATACCTTCATCGCCACCCTTGTGGTGTCGCTGGGCTATGTATTATTATTTTTTATCAGCGCCCCGCTGGCAAATTCGACCCGTGTGCTGAGCCTCGATCTGAGTTGGTTGGCCCCATTCGGCTTGCCGCGTTTTGTCATTGTCACCACCTTGTGGTTAGCCACCGTCAGCACCATTGCTTGGCGAATGGCTTATACCCGATTTTTTAGCCGTATTCAATTTCAATGGCGCGTGCTCATCGTTGACCCATCTGCCAATGACTCATTGGCTGCCCATTTGCTAAACGCTCGGCTTGGCCGCGATTATGCCCTGATCGGCAGCTTAACTGCTGAGCAAGCCCTTGCCCTTCATACGACAGCACAGTCGCAGTTGCTTGAGATCGTGCAACAAAATTCTATTGACGAAATTATTATTGCCTCTGATATTGAATTTGACGGGTTGCTGCGTCAGGCGCTTGAAGATTGTCATCAACTGGGGGTGAGGGTAACGCCATTACCGATTTTTTATGAGCAATTAACCCAAATGGTTCCAATTCGCAGTGTGGGCAAACAATGGTATGTGGCATTGCCTTTTCAAAACACCCCATCACTTGGGTTTAATATGATGAAAAGGCTCATTGATATTGGGGTTGCCTGCATCGGGTTGTTGGGCTTGGCGGTCATATTGCCCCTACTGTGGCTATTGATCAAGTTCGACGATGCAGGCAGCGTCTTTTTTCGACAAGAGCGTTTGGGGCTATATGGCAAACGTTTTTGGGTATGGAAATTGCGCACCATGAAAAGCGCAAACGCGGGTGCGAGCCAACCTGCGCAAAACCTCACCCAAAACACCGACCCGCGCATTACCCGCGTTGGGCATTGGATGCGACGCATTCGGCTTGATGAATTGCCGCAACTGATTAACGTTTTACGCGGCGAGATGAGCCTTGTCGGGCCGCGCCCCGACCCGTTGGCGTTTGCCGAAGAATGGAAAGCCCATGTGCCTTTTTATCGGCTGCGTTTGTCGGTTAAGCCCGGCATGACCGGTTGGGCGCAGGTGAATTATGGCTATGTGGTCAGCATTGATGATGCCATTGCCAAATTGCAATACGATCTGTATTACATCAAGCACCGCTCGTTATCGCTCGATATGCTCATTCTCGCTAAAACCATCGGGGTCGTGCTTGGCATGAAAGGACGGTAGATTTAATTACGAATTATGTAGGGGTCAAGATGATCGTGGAATCGTCATTTCGACGCGAAGCGAGAAATCTTTGCAAAACATACGCTTTTAGCTTCAATTTATGCAAAGATTTCTCGCTTCGCGTCGAAATGACAGAAGTTACGCAAAAATGACGATTTTGCGATTCCGCTATCATCTTGACTCCTACATTTAATTACGAATTACGAATTAAAAGCCAGTTACTCGTTACTCGTTACTCGTCACCCATCATTTGTAACCACCAAATCTTTTAACGCCCCGCGCCATGAATGTGAGAAAACGGCATAACGGCCTGTTTGAACTTCGGTTAACCATAGTTTCAGACGATTTATACCGCGTGCAGATCGAATATTCATGCGGCACTGAAAATGATCGCGCCGAGCATGAATGAGATGGATGACGTGATCAAATTTGTTTTGCTGATGCGGAAATTGCCGCGCCGCTTGTGCGACATCGCGGCTTAAATCATTCATGGCTGCAATTTCGCGTTGATATCGTTGAAATTCTGGCAAATTAAGCCCACTCAGCCCAATTTTTTGCGCCGCATGAATGCGATATTTCATCAGCGGCGTTGTAATGGCGTAGCCAGTATGCCCTAAGATCGAAGCAAAAAATGCCCACCAAAAATCATGGATGGAGGTGGGCGAAGGCATGGGCAAGGCGTTGATGATGGGCGCTCTAAATGCCATTGTGGCTCCAGTCACCACATTTCGCCGTAATAGGGTTGTGATTGGGTCGGTTTGAAATAAATATTGCCGCGCCGCGCTAAACCCAGTTTCTTGCCATAATCGCCGATTGAGCGGTTGCCCATTGCCATTGATCAATGCTGCATCTGAAAACACATAGCCAAGTGTTGGTTTTTGGGCAAAGGTGTCGGCGATGGTCGCTAATTTATGCGGCAGCCAAACATCATCTTGATCCGCCAACGCAATCATATCGCCACGACAATGCTGAATCGCACAATTAAAATTGGCGGTCACGCCCAAGCGCTGCACATTAACGCGACAACTCACCTCGAATGGGGCGCTCGCCGCAAATGCTTGCGCAATCTGTGCGGTGCTGTCAGTTGAGCCATCATCACAAATCACCACCTGAGACGGCGACAAAGTTTGTTGCAAAATGCTGTTGAGTTGCTCGGCCAAAAAAGCTTCGCCGTTATAAGTGCATAGCGCAATCGAGATTTGCATGATTTAGTGTCATGTAGTGACAGATGGGAGTAAACACTCGGCCATGTCTAATGCGGCTGCATTCACATCGTGTTGGGCATAGGTTAAATGCCCTAGCCAACGTAACCGTTTGGCATAGCGCGTTAAAAATGCGACGAGCGGTATTTGCATGATGCGCCCCAAGTAAGGGTGATTTTCAAACGGCAAGGTTTCAATCATGCGGTGAATTTTGAGCCAATGCTCATAATGCACGCGATAGTTACCCAAGGCAATTTGCGCAAAAATGTGTTGTTTTGCAATTTGGCTTTTGTGGTCACTGTGGGTTTGGGTCTGAATTTCATGTAGCCGGGCCATGACCAATTTTGCTACTGCCGCTGGGGAGCAATAATGGGCAATATCTTGTTGTGCTTGGCGGCCTCGACGTTGCGATTCGGCTGGGTTAAAATAAACTTCGCGTATCAATGTCGCGGCGTGCGCAATGTCTGGCTTGGCCCAGACTTGCCCCGGCTCATAGACCTCGGCCATGTTGGGGTCATAAATATGGTCGGCTAACGTGATTTCGTGCGGAAAATAGTTAACCGGAAAGCCATTGCTGGCATTAAGATAATCGGTATTGGCTGAAAAATTGGTGGCAATCACCGGCTTGCCCAAACTCATGGCTTCGGCCATGCCCAATCCAAAGCCTTCGGCGCTATGCAGCGAAATATAACAATCGCAATGCTGCAACAGCGCGTCTACTTTATGACGCGGGTAATCGCCGTCAATCAAGATGCCATTTACCCGTCCCAACGCCGATTTAAGCGCCTGATGCGCCGCCGGGTAAACATGGATATCACGTGCTTTGATCAGCAAGATGGGCCGCTTGTCGCTGGTTAAAAATGTGCTGTCGTGAAAGGCACGCTCAAAGGACTCAATCACCGCCCACGGGTTTTTACGCGCAAATGACGATTTTGCGTCGAAACTAAAATAAAAAATGAAACGATCATCTGGCAACCCGAGTTCTGCCCGTGTGATTGATGTCGCCGGGCTAGGCTTAACGACACTTGGGATCACATTGACTGGCACTGACACAGATGCTTTGATCGCTTGCGCCGAATAATGGCTGATCGTCCAAATTTCATCGGCATAACCCAACCCATTTTGCCACCAAGCTGGCGCACGCGGTAATTCAAAAAACCAACTGCCAATCGTATACCTATTTAGAATGAGCGATCTTAGTTGCTTTATCGGTAAATGTTGCAGAATGACGGGTTCATAAGCCAATAAATTGATGTTGTGCCGAGGATCAGTTGGCAGAGAACGATAGCGCTGTGCTAAATCGGTTAAATGCATACGATTTGGCACAAACAACTCAACCAGGCTGGCTTCAATTTCCTGCGCCAGCAGTGCATCTGCTAAATTGCGGTTGGCTTCACCGATGCCGGTATTGAGTCGAAGGTCTGCGATAAGGTTGATTCCCAAAGGTGGCATACGGTTATTTTAGGGCATAAAATGAATTCCGCTGCAAACTCGCATCATGTTTGCACTGATTTGTTGCACAATCTGTTGACCCATTTTAGACAAACTTCGCCAGCACACATGTTTCTGGCATTGCTGCATATCTTACTTCATGCTATATTTCATCCTATGCCGCATGACGATGAATGAACTCACAACCCCATGCAGCGGAAAAAAGAGGACAAATGGCGCTATATCAAGGGTTACTAAATAAAGGTTTTCGGGTTATTACCACCGAAAAGCATTTTCACGACCACGATGAAACGTGGATCATCTTAAGTGGCAGCGGGCTGGCTTATTGGATTGACCACGCGGGTCAGCGCAAAAATTTTGCGCTGGCGGCGGGCGACGTTTGGATGATTCCGGCAGGCTACGAACACGGCTCGGATGGCTTCCCCGAGACCGGGCGCAACAGCGATGACTTCACCATCCAAGTGATTTATGGCACATTGCCGCCCGGCGCACACACGCCCGGCCACTATTATGTCGAAAAAGAGGGTTATATTCCCTCGCTTACCCTCAACCGCACCCCGACCCAACGCTATGCCCGCCATCGTTGCCGCCAATGATGAAAGGCATTATGTTTGTGGCGCGTGGTCAAGCCGAGTTGATTGACGAAGAAACGCCGCGTTGTGGGCCGGGGCTGCTGCTGTGTCAAACCCTATTCACCGGCCTGACGAATGGCACTGAGCGCAACACCCTGATGGGCGGCAATTACAGCCGAGGCTGGCCCGGGCGGGCGGGCTATCAGAGCGTCTGTCTCTTATACACATCT
>JAHBAL020000337.1 GCA_018500105.2 Anaerolineae bacterium | reverse complement strand
GCGGTGGCCGAAGCCATTCGCCGCGCCCCAACCCTGCCCAAAGATGCCATCATCTTGGTCAATTTGAGCGGACGCGGCGACAAAGATTTGAATACAGTGATGGGCAATTCGCCAAAAATGTGAGGGGCCATGAGCATTGATCGCTACGCCGAAATTTACACCAATTTTCGTTGGGATGTGCCACGCGAATTTAACATTGCGTGGCATTGCTGTGGGCGCTGGGCCAATGATGCCAGCCGAATCGCCATTTACCACGAGGACGAACGCGGCACGACGGCGCAATTGACCTATGCCGAGATGCAGCGCCGCGCCAACCAAATGAGCAACGCGCTGGCTGGGCTGGGGGTTCAACGCGGCGACCGGGTTGCCATTTTGCTGCCGCAACGCCTCGAAGTGCCGATTGCGCACATGGCAATTTACCAAATGGGCGCGGTGGCGATGCCGCTGTCGGTGCAATTTGGGCCAGATGCGCTGGAATATCGTTTTCAAAACAGCGAATGTATCGCTGCGGTGATAGATGTGTCGGTGTTGTCGGCGGTGTTGCAGGTGTGGCCCAATTGCCCAACTTTGCAGCATGTGATTGTGGTGGGGGCAGATGGGCCATTGCCCACTGCCCAAATGCAAGGGGGGCAAACCGCAACCCGTTGGCAAGATGTGGCGTCGGGCGCGGCACATTTTGCTGCTGTGCCAACGCTGGCGGATGACGCGGCAGTGCTCATTTATACCAGCGGCACAACCGGCCCGCCTAAAGGGGCGCTCATCCCACATCGCGCCCTCATCGGCAATTTGCCGGGCTTTGTCTATTCGCAAAACCATTTTCCACAAAATGGCGATGTCTTTTGGACACCTGCCGATTGGGCGTGGACGGGCGGGCTGATGGATGGATTGCTGCCGACATTGTATTTTGGGCAGCCGATTGTGGGCTATTTTGGGCGCTTTGATGCGGAAAAGGTGTTTTATTTGCTCGAAAAATATGGCATTACCAACACGTTTTTAGTGCCGACCGCCTTAAAAATGATGATGAAGGCCGTGCCAAACCCGCGTGACCGCTATAACTTGAAACTGCGTGCTATCATGAGCGCAGGCGAGGCGGTGGGCGAAACGGTGTTTGCATGGGTGCAAGCGCAACTCGGCGTGACGCTAAACGAGATGTTTGGGCAAACCGAGATTAATTACATCGTTGGCAATTGTCATCTTGATTGGCCCGCCAAGCCGGGGTGTATTGGGCGGCCCTATCCGGGGCATCGCGTCAGTGTCATTGATGATGATGGCGATGAAGTGCCAACTGGCGAATTGGGCGAGATTGCGGTGTGGGACGAGGGTCCGGCGGGTGCAGGCCGCGATCCAGTGTTTTTCTTGGGTTATTGGCGCAACGACGAGGCCACACGCAACAAATATACGGGGCATTGGTGTCGCACCGGCGATTTGGGCAGCATGGACACCGATGGCTATATTTGGTATCAGGGTCGCGCCGACGACATGATTAAGAGCGCCGCGTATCGCATTGGGCCGTCCGAGATCGAGAGTTGTTTGGTCAAGCATCCGGCGGTGGCAAACGCGGCGGTGATCGGCAAGCCAGATGAGTTGCGCGGCACAATTATCAAGGCATTTGTGGTGCTGACGCCCGGTTTTGCGCCAAGTGACGCCTTGCAAGCCGATTTGCAGCAATTTGTGCGGGCGCGGCTTGCGCCCTATCAGTATCCGCGTGAGATTGAATTTATAGATTCACTGCCTATGACGACAACGGGCAAAGTTCAGCGGCGTTTGCTACGGCTGCGATAAGATAAATTTCACACAAAGACGCGAAGGCGCAAAGAAAATTTGGGTCTCTCACAAAGAACACAAAGCCTTTGAAAAATTATCTTTGCGACCTTCGTGTTCTTTGTGATAGATTGCTCCTCAAGTCGCGACATTTTTCTTTGCGCCGTTGCATCTTTGCGTGAAAATCACAGTTTTTGCGCCAATGCCATAACCGACAGCCCATAAATTGGGCAATCAAAGTGACGCAGCAGCCGCGCTTCAGTCGCCAAAATGCTGTGCATTAGCCGATTGGCGGCTTGCGATTTGATCTCTAAATCCGAATCATCGGCGCTGGCGGGCAGCAGCGGCTCGGCAAAGCGTTTGATCACCGCCAGCGGAAAAAGCAGCACATTGACATAGCTCAGCCGCTTAACACGAAACCCCGCCGTTTGCAATTTTTGCCGCAATTCGCGGCGGGTGTAGCGACGAGCCGTATGCACCGCACGGTCATGATGCGAGGTCAGCCAGCGGTGGGCAGGCAAACGCAACAACACATGCCCGTTTGGCTTGAGCACCCGCGCAAATTCGCGCAACGCAGCCACATCATCGGCCACCGCCGCGTGATACAGCACCTCAAACGAAGTCACAAGATCGAAGGTGGCTGGAGCAAACGGCAAATGCAGCACATCGGCATTAGCGAGCTTGCCCGGTTGGCGTTGCTTGGCAAATTGTAGCGCCAATCGTGAATAGTCAATGCCGGTCACGTTATGGTCGAGCATCTGTAAATTTCGCCCGGTGCCACACCCCGCGTCTAATATTTTGCATGGCTGCGCCAGTGCTGGCAAAAAAGCGCTGGCAATATCGCGCATACCAGCATACCACCAATGCGCATCCTCGACGCGATACATGCGTTCATATTCGATCGGGTTCATGGGCTTTTGCAGTCGTTTGGCCTTGTTTGTGCCACACCAGTTTAACCCACAATTTGCTCAGGTCTTTCACCACCCGCAACAATCGGCGAGGGTTAAAAAATTGCGAGCGCCCATAAACACGATGAAAATGATTAACAGGCACTTCGGCGAATTTAAAGCCCGCATCATGAAATTTTTTCACCATTTCGACCGGCAGCGTACCATCGCGTGACTCAAGCGCAACTGTGGTGAAGCATTTACGGCGGATGAGGCGAAAATCGCAGTCCACATCTCGAATGGGCAAGCCAAATGCCCAGCGCATAAGATGCTGGTAAGCCCGCCCAACAATCACGCGGTTAATGGGATCGTTACGGCTAATCTTGTAGCCATTGACAATATCAACGTGAGGGCGAATTTCGGGAACCAAGACCGCCAATTCACGCACATCATATTGAGCGTCGCCGTCAGTATAAAACACCCAGTCTTTGCTGGCTTGAGCAAATAAACTGCGCAAATTGCCGCCATAGCCCAAGTTTTTGGGATGATGCAGCACTTTGAGTTGCGGGTAAAGTTGCGCAAGCTCGTCTAATACCGCACCGGTGTGGTCCGAACTATGGTCATTGCCAACGATGATTTCAAAGTCATCGGTGAAGGAGCGCACCGTTAATACGCTGGCAACCACCATACTGGCAATCGTGCCGCCATCGTTATATGCTGGAAAGCAAATTGAGATACTTAATGAATGGGTCAAACGTGCGCTATTCTACTTGAGGATTTACACAGTTTTTACAATTATGCCCTTGAAAAGCGTTTTGATTAATTGACAAAGGGCTTCCCTCTATAATTCAGCCGTTTATGTCACCCCAACTCCCCCTCACCGAAACCCGAAATCATGCCAGCCGCGATATTGACCATCGCAGCACGTCAGAAATTTTGCAGCTCATTAATGACGAAGACAAACAGGTGCCGATTGCAGTCGAAGCCGCAATCCCTGCAATCACACAGGCCGTAGATGGCATTGTGGCGCGAATGCGTCAGGGCGGACGGCTGATTTACGTCGGCGCGGGCACATCGGGGCGGCTGGGGGTGGTAGATGCGTCGGAGATGCCGCCCACATTTAGCGTGCCGCCCACCTGGGTGATCGGGAGAATTGCCGGTGGCGAAGGCGCGATGTTTAAGGCTGTCGAAGGCGCAGAAGACAAACCCGAACTTGGACAAGATGACATTGCGGCCTTAAATGTGACAGCGCTCGATTCAGTCATCGGCATCGCCGCCAGCGGGCGAACGCCGTATGTGGTGGGCGGGTTAGACGAGACCCGCGCCCGCGGCGGCTTGACGATCAGCCTGTGTTGCAGCCCAATTCCATCATCAGTGCATGACGCTGCCGATATCAAAATTGCATTGCTGACCGGCCCCGAAGTGGTGACTGGCTCGACACGCATGAAAGCGGGGACGGCTACCAAAATGGCGCTCAATATGATTAGCACCACCGTGATGATTCAACTGGGCAAAACCTATGGCAATCTGATGGTGGATTTGATGCCGACTAATGTCAAATTGCGCGATCGCGCACGGCGAATTGTAGAGGCGGCAACGGGTGTGGCCGCTGACGAGGCGCAGCGCTTGCTCGATCTCTGTGGCGATGTCAAAACCGCAATTGTGATGGCGTTACTCGGCTGTGGCCCGACCCTAGCGCGTGAGCGCTTGGCCCAAAATCAAGGCCGGGTGGCGCTGGCGCTGAATAAAGACAAAAAAGAGGCTTAGCACAAAGGCGAGTCATAAGGCTTTGCTCGCAAAAGCGCAAAACGCAAAGAATTTTTCTTCTTTGCGTTTTGTGCGCAATTTGTTTAGGGCTTACAGCCTGACTTCTAAATTGATGAGCCGAAACCGAGATGTCATGCGCGGCGTTCAGTTAATAATAAAGCCCCCAGTTGGCGGCGGCTTGATCTTCCATCATGCTTGGCTCCCAAGTTTCTAGGCCGAGCTGCACTTTTGTCACCAACATGGTGCTTTCTTGCACCGATTGGCGCACTTGCTCGATCATGGCGGGGCCGTATGGGCAGAAGGGCGTGGTCAGGATCATCGTCACATCTACGGCATCGGGTCGCCAACTAAACTTTCGGATGAGGCCGAGTTCGATCACGCTCATGCCCAGTTCTGGGTCGTATACCTTGCGCAGGGCATCACGGGCTTGGGTTTCGAGCGCGGCGGTATCAACGGCGGTTATTGCTTGGTTATTTTCCATCTGTTGAATTGAATTATACGCCACTCACGTTAAAATACCGATATTATGGCTACGCACTCCATTTTTCAACAATACCCTCTAAACAAAGAAACAGTTCAGACAAGCGCTGGCACACAACCGACGCCATATCACGTTTATGATGGTCACGCGGTTTTAATTGGCGGCACTGCCGACTTGGCTGCGGTAAAAACATTGCTGAAAAATGAGCGGATTGTGCCTGCACAAACGCAATCGGGCCGTGCCCTAATGGCGCTGTGGGCGGTGGATGAGCCAAACGCCAGTCATGGCGCACACACAGAAATGCAAGTGTCGTTTTATGTCAGCCATCAACCCACTGCGCCGGTGCGCGACGGCGAGTTTGCACTGCTCAATTTTCTGCTAAACACGCCCGGCGCACGGCAATTGTGTCACGGTTTGTGGAATAACACGCCCGAAGTAGTGGCCTATAACCACGAAATTTTAGGGTTATTGCCGCGATTGTCGCATTCGTCCTTTCAGCGCGTCGGCAACCGCACCCGCTTTGAATTTAGCGATGCCGAAACGGGGCAGATGCTGATGCGCGGCGACGTGAGCACGTTGGCTCGCCAGCCGATGAATGCGGCATCGGCGATGTTTAAATCGTTCGGCTTTCTCAAAGCATTGCAAGCAGCTTCGGTCAAAACCGTCACGACGTATGTGACCAACCCGATCAATGCCGTGTTGCCGCGCAATGCCGATGCCAAGACGCTAAGCGCCAGCGATTCGTTGATCGCCCAATTATTTGACCCAGCCCAAGACAAGCTCGAATTATTTGCTCAGCCGTATACGGCGCTCGATTTCAAACCCGCGTTTATCGAGCATATGCGTGGGTTCAAAATGGTGTATTTGAACCCACAATGAATGACGCAAGCAAACAAATTTCAAGCCGTGTTTTATTTTTCATTTTCATCTAACACAAAAAACAGCAAATCAATATCTCCGGGCGAGTGGCCTTTTTGCGTCAACAGTTCGGCAATTTCAGCATGATGTTGCATGCCATGCATCAAAACGTGCTGCAATAATTGCCACAAGCCAACCGTAATTTTGCGTTTGTTCCAGTCGAGCAATGTAATATTCTGTTCAATGGCTTCGGGGCTGAGTGCGGCGATAGTGCTTCGCCATGCGTCGCGTTCAGCCTCGAACCCGCGCCGAACTGCGGCTAAATCGGGGTGATCGCTCGGACTGGTGCGATGATAAGCGCCGCGTTCAATGCCGTTTCGCCAAGCGATATCTACCCGCAAAATATGAGACGCAAGATTGTAAATTGAGCGCGGGGCTTTGTTCGCAGCCTCGCCTTCGATATTTTCGGCAAGGTCGAGTAACTTAAACGTTGTATCCCAATGAAAATCGAAAAGCGTTTGGAATTGTTTATTTGTGAACATGCGTTCTATTTTAGCGTAATTAAACGGGTTGTCAAACGCTTTACACTTTGATTGGCGACGGCTCGGATAAATACGCCACGTTAAGCGTGTGATTGTGTCAGCATCCGCGCCAGCGTTAAGAGCAAGGCGGTCTCTGTGTCTGATCTTACTCGGCGGGCGCTCGCAGTGGGCAGCGATTGAGCGCGTTGGGCGCACTTGAGCAATTGCAGCGCCAAGTCAGGTTGAGTATCGAGCTTGAGTTGCTTGATGAACACATCTTGCACAATTGTCACATTTGGGCGGCGTTGGTCTGCCTCTAGCCGCGCAATTTGCGATGGGCAAAAGCCGACCAATTTGCCAAAATTTTCTTGGGTTAGCCCGGCGCGGCGGCGCAATTGGCGCAGCATATTGCCAAAGGTGGTATGAGAATAAGTGAGGGTTGACATCATGCTCCTGTAATTTTTATGGGTTGGTTTAGCGAATGGTGATGAAGAACCATTCAAGTAGGTAAGGCAGTAGTTTAAGAAGTTGATTCAATGTGATGGCGATGCCCCCTAATCCAATAAGCCAGATGATCGGTGAATCGAAGAAAATTTCGATAATATCTTCAAGTGAGAAATACATAATTGTTCCTGCTCCTTATTTTGATTAATTGTTCTTATGACGATTAGCATACCCAATCGCCTCCGCAAACGCTGTGAATCAGTTCACATTTTGGACATTGGCACGGCCCAACAATATATTTTCTTGACAGTTTGTTGCTGAGGCAATTTCAAAGCGTTTTCTACGAATAAATGTGGTTTACTTGACCCCAAAATTTATGCTGTCAGACGAACATAAGCGACTTATTCGCAATCATTGGCTATTTCAGCGGCTCGATCAGGCGCACTTGGATGATGTATTTCGCCGATTATTTGTCAAGCATTTTCGCCAAGATGAGCAGATTTTTTTGCAGGGCGACGACGGCGATTGTTTGTATATCATCGTGAGCGGCTACGCCCGAATTTATCTCACCGCTTTAGACGGGCGCGAATCTGAACTGCGCATCTTTGAGCCGGGCGATTTGTTTGGCGAATTTGCCCTGATAGACGAAGCCCCGCGTAGCGCCAGCGCCCAAGCCCAAACCGCGATGGAGGTTTTGATGCTGACGCGCAAAGACATGTGGGCTTTGCTGCGCGATAATTTTGAGCTAACCCGACATTTGCTCAAGCTATTGGTGCAGCGCTTGCGCTATACAACTGCTCACGCCGAGCGCATTGTATTTTGGGATGCACAAGCGCGACTAATTGATTTTTTGCTGCGCTATCCGCGTTATGGCGATGCCAACCGCGACCAACAAACCATTTACGCCTCGCAACATGCCCTTGCCCGCGCCCTAACCGTGACCCGCGAATGGGTGAGCAAGTCGCTTAAGGGGCTGGTCGAGCACGGCCTTGTTCGCATCGAGCGCGGCGGCATTACGGTGCTAAGTGTGAAGGCATTGCAAACCCATTTTGATAAACTCGTCAACTAATCGTTGCCCTTGCTTATCTCTTCCGCCGCCCCAACATGCTTACATTTTTATTTACCGATATCGAAGACAGCGTTGTGTTGCGACGCGACAACGACACGGCAATGTTGGCGGCGCAAACACGCGTGTCGGAACTGATTGATGCCCATTTGCCAGCCTTTCCAATCTGTCAATATCACCGAAAACGGGACAAGGGCGACAGCAGTTTTTTTGTTTTTAGCAATGCTAAGTCAGCCATTTTATTTGCAGCAGCAATGCAACAGGCGCTTTATGCCGAGCCTTGGGTCGAAAAGTGGGGCATGCGGCAACCGATTAAGCTGCGCATGGGGCTGAGCACAGGCGAGGCCGTGTTAAATGACGGCGATTATGACGGCATCGAAGTAGATACAGCGGCGCGAATATGCGCCTTGGGGCATGGCAGGCGTGTATTATTGTCCGACAAAACACTGGCTGGCTTGGCCCAGTTGCCGGCGTCGTTGGCGATTGAAAAACGCGGCGAGGTTTATTTAAAGGGCATCCCCACTCCGCAACCCATTTATGAATTGATGATCGCCGGTTTGCCAAAAATTGACAAACCGCTGATTGACCAACAAAGCAAAGAAGATCACCAGCGCATCCATTTGCTCGATAAATTGCGGGCCTATTTGGCGCATCATTCGCCTGAAAACGCGATGCAATCGGCGTTGATTGATCTGAAAATTACCGCACGGCCCGATGCCGTGTTGATTAACACCGGTTGGGGCAAGCTGAGCGAAACGGACAATGACCCTATGCCAGCGGCGCTTTCAATGGCGGCCTTGTATCAACGCGCTGGTCACAAATTGCTCATTTTGGGCGAGCCGGGTGCGGGCAAAACCACCCAATTGCTCGACCTGATGGGCGGGCTGCTAAAAAACGCCGAACGCAACCTATTGGAACCCATGCCGGTGCTGCTGAAATTATCGGCGTGGGATGAAACCGCACAAAATTTTCCGACATGGGTGGCCGCGCAAATGCGCCATCTTTACGATGTGAAATTGAAGCAAGCCGAAACGTGGCTAAACAACGACAAACTGATTCTCTTGCTCGATGGCTTAGACGAAGTAGCCGCCGAGAATCAAGAAGCGTGCGTTGAGGCCATTAATCGGTTTCAAAATGACGAAAATTATGCGCCCGAAGGGTTGGTGATCACCTGCCGCAAAGCCGACTATGCGACGCTGGACCATCGCCTCAAGGCCAATATGGCGTTCGAGATTTTGCCGCTGACCGACCAACAAGTGAGCGATTATTGCGATGCGCTTGGCGGCGAGTATGCCGCCATGTCTGACCGATTGGCGAAAGACAAGGTTTTGGCAGAATTGGTGACCACGCCGTTAATGCTGCGGGTGCTCACTGTCGCTTTCCGCGATTTGCCCAACATCGGCGCAATTACCGACCCACAAGCCTACAACACGGCGTTGTGGGGTGTCTATGTGACGAAGATGCAAGCGCGGCTGGCGCTGGTGAAGCCAAATTCGCCATTGGTGGCGATGGGTGAACGGGCAATGGCCGTTTTTCAGTGGCTAGCAAACCATTTGAGCAAAAGCGCGAACTCATTTTATGTCGAGGATTTGCAGCCTAGCGCACTTGACCCAGCCTATTATCGGCGCTACATTCGCGGTTTGGGGCTACTAATTGCGGCCTTGGTCGGGGTGGCGGGTTTTACCTTACGCTTCGAGATCATTACCGGCGCAATTTGGTTTTGTGGGACCTTGATGGTTTTTTTGCTGTCAAACATGATTAACCGCGATCAACTGGCGCGGTTGACCTTCAAAAAACGCTTTGAAATTGGGGCAAAGTTGGCGGCAATTTCAACCTTAATGCTGCTGCTTATTCATTTTGCACGTGACCTAACAAGGCAAAATGAGAGTTTGGTGGTCATAATTCAGTTGGCGATCATTGCCTTTCTTAGTTTTCCCATCATGTGGTTGACGGCGTTTATGCTTTCCTATAGTATGCGCATGGTTCGGGCGCGGCTGTATGCACAATGGGGCACGCATACGTTTAATTTGATGAGCGTGGCGTGGGCCGGATTGATTTTTGAGCTAGGCTATGTGCTCATCTTTGCCTGCATTTATTTTTTGCAAACCTATTTTAGCTCAAAGGCCATATTTAGCCCCATGTCGGTTGTCATTACCGCGCTCGATATTGCCTTTAGCTTTATTTTGGGCGCAAGTTTGATCACCATGCGCGTAGACCGCATCCGCATGGTCGAGCGTTTACGCTGGTCTTGGCGCATTGCATGGCTCGGTTTGTTGGTCACGGCGCTTGTCTATATTGGCAAAAACATGTTGCGTGCTGGGAATATCGTTAGCCTAGAAATCTTGAGCACAGCGGCAATTGTGGCGATGGTGCTCGGCTTGGGCGGCGTCGAAGACCGCGACATTCGCCTTGCGCCCGAACAAGGCTTGCAACGGGTGCGCAAAAATGCGCAACGCTCGGCCTTAGTCGGCCTGTTAATTGGCTTTGGGCTAGCGGTATCACTCTTTGCCATCACCGCCGATTGGCGTTATTTGGGCGTAATGTTGACAATGCCGATGATATGGGCCTTACGTGGCGGACTAATTTCATATTTGCAACACAAGCTGGTGCGGCGTTTATTGGCACGACAGCTTAATTTGACTGGCGACCTAAAAATATTTTTAGACGATGCCGTCCAAGGGCTGTTTTTGCGTAAATTTGGCGGTCGCTATGTGTTTTGGCACAAAACGTTGATGGATTATTTTCGCACTCAGCGTGGCATAAAAGAATAGAACTTACGCAAGGCTTTATTTTTACCACAAAGAACACGAAGGACTCAAAGATTTGCATCACAAACCCTTTCTTATCTTTGTGAACTTCGTGTGTTTTGTGGTAAAATATTTCTTATCTGCGTAAGTCCTAAGAATAAAAAAATGTGCCGATTTCACGATAGATCGTGTGAAATCGGCACATACACGTTTGTAGCTGTATCGCTTACGTCCCCTTTTTCTTAAGCATTTGGTTGATGCGAATGCGTGCCTTGCGCGACTCAATCGCTTCCGTATCCATAAATTGCTTGACATGCGGTTCTAGCTCAGCGATTTTTGCACCTTCGCCAGATTTTTGCAATTGATCAAGCGCTTTTTCAATACTTCGGCGGCTTAATACGCCGTCATTGGCTTCCATCTCATTGTCCAAAGTGACAAGCAAGTCACCAAAATCAGGGCCGTCGCTTGGCGCGGCGAAGTTTTGCATACCGGATGTCGTCTCCAAGGTGCCGCCGCGTGTCGGTCGAATCCCACCCAATGCGCATCTAAACATACAAGATGCATAACGTAAGCCGCTTAAATGATTACAGTCTTGTTCACAACCCATGATAAATACTCCTTTTTTCACGCAATACATGCTTGCATTGCGCTTCAATGATTGTAAGCTGGTTTTGCTTAAAATGTAAATCTTGTCATATTTTGTCAAGTTTGCGATGCGTCGTTAAAACTTGCCTCATTGCAAACCTCTTGCTCAATGACCGGCAATAGCACGACGCCGCCGAAAAACAACAAACCCAACACCATCCAGTGATGTTGGGTAAGCGGAATGAGCGCCCCACTCAGCAATATTTCGCAGCCGCCCATAATAAACGTCGCCGCAACAATTTGAAATAACGGCACTGGCGCGTCAGGCGTGTAAGTGCTGCGGTAAACCCAAATTGGGGTAAACAACAAAACCCCAATCAGCAACGCCCATTGCGCCCAGATGCCAACATTGCTCGCGATTGCCTGCACCATCACATACAGCGATACAAGTTCGCTAGGCACAAAACGCATCATTTTCTGAAAATAGTTAGGGTTTAGCGGGCGATTTTGTGTTGCATAAGCATTGAATAGCGGCCTAAAAAATGTCGTTTTCATAGTTGTTTGTTCCTTTTATTAATCTGATTTATGTCTGCTGACATGAAAAAGCATAAGTCAAATGCTGCGACTTGATTGTGAACTGCTTCACATCCAAGCCCGCCTTTTTCGCCTATGATCTGCATAACGATCAAATGCTGATCGTAAAAGCTTTAATTAAGGAGCAAAACAAAATGAAAAACGTTAATTTGAAAAATATCATCAGCATCGCTGGCCGCCTTATCATGGGGATCGCCATCATGGCGGCTGTGTTCTTGGTTACGCCCACAGGCGGCGCCAACGCATCATGCGTTAGCCCGCGTGAACAAGGTGCGTGGGTCAATGCTGACCCAAATACACGCAGCATCACTCGTGCCAATATTCGATTTATTTGCCAAGACGTGATCTTAAATGGGCAAGACCCGGGACCATCCTATTACATCACGCTGTGGGGCAAATGTCATCCCAGCGATTGCGCATGGGGCACTGTGCCGATGCAACGCCTATCGAGCGGGTGGCTCTATGGAATCTATGACCAAGGTTTTGCCAAACGCCATGTCTATGCCAAAATGTCGGCGTATCGCACCAACCAACTTTATATTCAAATCAACAACGATTTCGTTGATCCGGCGCATGCCGATTACATCTCAAATGATTGGTTTCGTCGGTAATCGTAGGTTGGCCTAGCCGCGATTGCGGCCAGTTCTCCTGAGGTGCTCGTTGTCGTTGGGGGTTCGACACAGCACAAACAAAAACACCCATCCGTTCCCATCCGTTATCACTGCGGATGGGTGTTTTTGTTTGTGTCACAATTTGCCAGCGGCGCTACTGAATTTTGCCGCGCCCAAGCACCGGCCACGCCGCCTCGACGCGCCCATTGCGCACGCCATACATCACATCGTGGGCAAACACAGTCGCGTCGCCATAGCCGGGCACGAGGTCAACCCCGTCGCCGATGCGCAACGCGGTGTTGGGCTTCGACAACGTCACAATGCCGTGTTCAGCCGACAGCACCACACTTTGCACATCGGCCACCCCCACCAATTGCGGTGACAAAAAGCCGCGTGTCAGCGTCTTGAAGCCACAATCGAGGATGATGCGATTAGGCGTGGGGCGGCTGGTGACCGTCGCCCGCACAAACAAAGCCGGTTGCAACGCCACCCCCCACGACTGATACATCAAATCGCAAAAAATAGCGCCGCCCGCCTCAATTTCAGTCACGCCCTTGATGAAAGGCGTCACCGCATACGTGCCGCTGCCGCCCGCGCTGACAATGCGAACCGGCAAGCCATTGGCGCGGCACAAATCGGCGCTGGCGAGCAATTGCCCAATACTTTGCTCGATGCCTGACTGTTTTGCGGCGGGGTCGCTGTGGGCCAAATTGTGACCTTCCCACGTTTGTAGCCCAGCAAAATGCAGCCCCGGCGTTTGGGCAATGTGTTGCGCCAGCGCCAGCGTCGCCGCGCCCGGCAGCACCCCGCTGCGATCCATGCCCGTATTGACCTCGACCAACACACCCGCCGTCACGCCAATGGCATGGGCGGCTGCGCCAATGGCGCTGGCGTTGGCAGCGTCATCCACCAACACCTTGACCTCGGCCTGACGACATAAATTGACCAACCGCGCAATTTTGTGCGGAGTGACAATTTGATTGGCGATCAAAATGTCGCGCACGCCTGCGGCGGCCATCACCTCGGCCTCGCTCACTTTGGCGCAGGTGATGCCAATGGCCCCAGCCGCCAACAATTTATGCACAATGGCGGGTGTCTTGATACCTTTGATATGCGGTCGCCACCCCACCCCCGCGCCCGCAAAATGCGCTGCCAGTGCCGCAATATTGCGCTCTAGCGTCTCCAAATCCACCCACAAGGCGGGGGTGTCGAGCTGGTTTTTGTCGCTGCCGATGTCGTTCATGGTGAAATTATAGCTGCGACAAATCACAAAACCTCTCACAAAGAACACAAAGATCACCAAGTATGGCCAAGGCTGTTCAAAAGTCGGCATTGCACTTAATACGTCATCTCCGCGAACGCGGAGATCCATAACGAAGCCCGCAAAAAATGGCGTAACCCACTCGATTTGTGCCTGTCGCGTTATGGATTCCCTCTTTCGAGGGAATGACGAGGCGACTTTTGAACAACCTTACAAAGTATGGCAATAGCCCTTTGTGATCTTTGTGTTCTTTGTGAGAGATTAACCAGTCTGGTTGATCTTGGTGCTCAACTCGTCGGCGCTCCGGTGCAGGTCCGCGTAAAATAGCCGCCATGTCAATTTCGTCCGTGCCAACCGGCGCGCCGCCATTAGGCACACCGGCCCCCAATCCGCCACCAATCGGCGCATTATCCAATATCAAAGTCATTGACCTCACCCGAATTTTGGCTGGCCCCTATTGCACCCAATTGCTGGGCGACTACGGGGCCGAGATCATCAAAATTGAGCAACCCAACGTGGGCGATGGCTCGCGGCAATGGGGGCCGCCTTGGGTCGGCGATCAAAGCTCATATTACCTCAGCATCAACCGCAACAAGCAAAGCCTGACGCTGAATCTCAAAACCAAGGCCGGACAGCGCATCCTTAAACAGCTATTGGCGGATGCGGACGTGATGATCGAAAATTTTTTGCCGGGCACGCTGGCAAGCATGGGGCTGGATTACGAGGCGTTGCGGCATGAATTTCCGCGCCTGATCGTTTGCTCGATCACCGGCTACGGGCAAACCGGCCCCTACCGCGACCGCGCAGGCTACGATCTCGCCATTCAGGCCGAGGGCGGCATGATGAGCATTACCGGCCCAGCCGGTGAAATGCCGATGCGCACCGGTGTCGCCATTTGCGACCTGATGACGGGGATGCACGCCAGCACCGCCATTCTCGCCGCGCTCAATTATCGGCATTCGACCGGCAAAGGCCAATACATTGACATTGCGCTGCTCGATTCGCAGGTGTCTTGGCTGGTCAATGTGGCATCGGGCTATTTCGCCACCGGCGAAACCCCAGCCCGCTATGGCAATGCACACCTCAGTCTCGTGCCCTATCAGGCGTTTGCCAGCGCCGATGGCTATTTTGTGCTGGCTGTGGGCAGCGATGAACAATTTCGCAAAACGTGCGATATCATGCAGCGGCCCGATTTGCGCGGCAACCCGCGTTATGCCCGCAACCAAGACCGCGTGCAAAATCGGGCCGAATTGATCGCCGAAATGCAACGCACGTTTCACACCCGCAACAGCAAGGCATGGCTCGCCGAACTTGAGGCGGCCCATGTGCCCTCCAGCGTGATCAACGATGTGCCAGCCGTGTTTGCCGACCCACATGTGTTGGCACGCAACATGCTGCAATCGGTTCCGCACCCCACCCTCGGCCCGATTAATGTGGTTGGCCCAGCGGCAAAAATGAGCGAAACCCAGCCCGCCGTGCGCAGCGCCCCGCCCACGCTCGGCCAGCACTCGGTCGCCATTTTGCAGCAGCTTGGCTACACGCCTGAGCAAATCGAGCAACTCAAAACAGACAAAGTCATTTAATTATTTCTCCCATGTTTTCAATTATCGAAACCTTCTTATCGCACTGCGAAAAAACGCCAAATAAACGCTGTGTTGTGTTCAATGGCACAGTCTTTACTTACGCCGATATGCGGGCGATGGCGGCGCGGTGGGCCAACACGCTGACCGAACGCGGCCTCAAAACGGGCGAGCGGGTGGCGCTTTTCCTCGACAACAGCCCCGAATTTATCAGCGCATACCTCGGCACCCACTGGGCGGGCGGCACAATCGTGCTCATCAACACCGCCTATCGGCAAGTCGAGCTAAACCATATCCTCAGCGATTCGCAGCCGCGTTTCATCGTCACCGATGCCCATTCACGCCCAGCGCTTGACAATTTAAAATTAAAAATTGAAAATTTAGAATTTCCGGCGCAGGCTTCCCCTCATTTTTCATTTTCAATTTTCAATTCTCAATTTTGCGACAGCGTCGCATTCATTGCCTACACCAGCGGCACGACGGGCAAAGCCAAAGGCGCGATGTTGACGCATCGCAATTTGGCGGCCAATGTAGCCTCAGTGACCGAGGCGTGGGGCTGGACCGCGAATGATCATTTGTTGCTCACGCTGCCGCTTTTTCATGTGCATGGGCTGGGCGTGGGCGTGCATGGCACTTTGTGGTCGGGTGCGAGTTTGGAATTGCACCCACATTTCGATGTCAAGACCGTGTATGGGCGTTTGTCGAGCGGCGATTTCAGCCTGTTTTTTGGCGTGCCAACCATGTATGGGCGCTTGCTGAGCGAGGCGGCAAAACACGCCAAGCGCCCGCCCGCCTTGCGCCTGTATGTGTGTGGCAGCGCCGCCCTCAGCGCCGAGACCATGCTGGCGTTCGAGCAAGCGTATGGGCAGCGCATCCTCGAACGCTATGGCATGACCGAGACCATCATGAACATGACCAACCCGCTCAATGGCGAGCGTCGTCCGGGCACCGTCGGTCAGCCATTTCCGCGCCAAGCGGGGCGCGTGGTGCATGTGCGCACCCGCCAGCCATTGCCGCCCGACCAAGATGGCGAGATCGAAGTGCGCGGGGCGAATGTGTTTAAAGGTTATCTCAATCGCCCCGAAGCCACCGCCGAATGCTTCACCGAAGACGGCTGGTTTAAGACCGGCGACTTGGGCCGCGTCAGCGCCGATGGTTATTTCACCATTACGGGCCGCGCCAAAGAGCTGATCATCAGCGGCGGCTTTAACATTTACCCGCGTGAGATCGAAGAAGTGTTAGCGCAGCATTCGGGCGTGGCCGAGGTGGCGGTATTGGGCCGCCCCGACCCCGATTTTGGCGAGAGCGTTCACGCGGTGGTGGTGAAAAACGACCCAAACTTGAGCGCCGAGGCCGTGATTGCATTTTGCAAAGACAATTTGGCCAGCTACAAAAAGCCGCGCTACGTCACCTTTGTCTCTGCGCTGCCGCGTAATGCGCTCGGCAAAGTGCAAAAGCATTTGATTTCGCAAGTTATAGAGACGGGGCGTTGAGCCGTCTACACATAGACAAATCAATTAAAGCTCGCACATATCGTTACACCGGCTAATTTTGCAGCCCACGCAGTGGGCGTTGCTATGTAGCGCGGGGATTGATCCCCGCGCGGGCGCGGCACACCGTATTTTGCGGCTTGCCTGAATAGACAAATTTAACGCTCACAAATGTTTTGGCTTGTAAACATCTAAAAATTGGCAGGTAAATATGCAAGATATATTTTATTTGCCTATCAGAAGGTGAACTCAGCAGAGGCAAAGCCCTCGACTTCGACTTCGACTTCGACCAGTGTTAATTAAGGTCGAAGTCGAAGTCGAAGTCGAAGTCGAAGAAATTTCCCGAACGGCCACAACAGAAAAAAAATGAGGTAAAAGGTTCGCTTTCTGAGTGGGTGTATACTTCAATCCAATCCCCCCTAGGGGGATTAACAAGTGCGAAGCATTTTGGAGTAACACCATGACAAAGACATTTAATGTGCCTAATATTAGCTGCCAGCATTGCGTGCGCAGCATCAAGAACGAAGTCGGCGAGGTTGCCGGTGTGACCTCGGTCGAGGCCGATGCCGCCAGCAAGATGGTGACGGTGACATGGGCCGACCCCGCCAATTGGGATCAAATCAAGTCGCTGCTCGTCGAAATTGATTACCCACCCCAAGAGTTGATCCAACTCTAACGAATTTTAGATTTTGGATTTTGGATTTTAGATTTGAAGAACAAAAATCCAAAATCCAAAATCTAAAATCTAAAATTCCCCGTGTCTACCCTCGAATTGCCCATTACGGGCATGACCTGCGCCAATTGTGCCAATACGATTGAGCGCACGCTAAAAAAGACGGCGGGCGTGGCGCAAGCGTCGGTCAATTATGCCAGCGAACGCGCCACCATCAGCTTTGACCCAACGCAAAGCAAGCCTGCCGAGGTAGTCAACAACGCCCTCGCGGCGGTGCGCAAGGCGGGCTATGATGTGACGATCGCGCACACCGAGTTGCCCTTGCTCGGCATGACCTGCGCCAATTGCGCCAGCGCCATCGAGCGCACCCTGCGCAAGCAATCCGGCATCGCTACTGTCAACGTCAATTACGCCAGCGAACGCGCCAGCATAGACTATGTGCCCGGCGCGATTGGCATTGCCGATATGGTGGCGGCGGTGCGCAAAGCGGGCTACGATGTGCCGCAAGCCAGCGCCCAATCCACCAGCGCCAGCGACGAAGACGCCGAACAGGCGGCCCGCGAGGCCGACATTGCCGACCGCAAAAAACGCATGACGCTCGGCTTGGCCTTCGCTTTGCCCGCCATGCTGCTCAGCATGAGCAACGACTTTGGCTTGCTCATTCCGGCGGTGACGGCGCTTTTAGAGCGGCTAGGGGCGTGGTGGTTGCTGGTCGGCTGGCTGCACATCACCGATCACGGCGGGCATGAATTTCACCGCTATTTTGGCTGGCTGATTTTGGCGCTTACGCTACCGGTCATGCTGTATACCGCCAAGCCCTATTTTGTGCATGGCTACAAGGCACTGCGCAATGGCGCGGCCAATATGGATGTGCTGGTGGCATTGGGCAGCGGGGTGTCATTTGTCTATTCGCTGGTCGTGCTGTTCGGCTGGCTGAGCGGGCATGTTTATTTCGAGACGGCGGGCATGATTGTGGCGCTGATCAGCATCGGCAAATACATCGAGGCCCGCGCCAAGGGCCGCACCGGCGCTGCGATCAAAAGCCTAATGGCGTTGCGGCCCAAGACCGCGCGCAAATTGTTGCGCGGGGCGAATGGCGAATGGCAAGAGAGCGAGGTGGCAATTGACCAAATTCAAATTGGCGATGTCATTTTGGTCAAGCCGGGCGAACGCATCGCCACCGACGGCATTGTGACCGAAGGCCGCAGCGCGGTGGATGAGAGCATGATCACGGGCGAGAGTATGCCGCGTGACAAAAAGCCGGGCGATGCCGTCATCGGCGCGACGGTGAACAAAGAAGGCGCGTTGAAATTTGAGGCCAACAAGATCGGCAAAGACACCGCGCTCGCCAATATTGTGCGCTTGGTGGCGCAGGCCCAAGGCAGCAAGGCCCCCATTCAGGCACTGGCCGACAAGGTTTCGGCGGTATTTGTGCCTGCCGTGTTGGTCATTGCCGCACTCACGTTTGTCGGTTGGCTGTGGATTGGGCGTGTGCCGCTCGAAACGGCGTTAATTAATGCCATCGCCGTGCTGGTCATCGCATGTCCGTGCGCCTTGGGTCTCGCCACGCCCACCGCCATCATGGTGGGCATGGGCAAGGGGGCGGAAAATGGCATCCTCTTTAAGAATAGCACCGCGCTCGAACGCGCCGCCGAGATCAAAACGGTGGTGCTCGACAAAACCGGAACCATCACCAAGGGCGAATTGACAGTGACCGATCTTGTCGCGTTTGAATTTTTGGCATCAGATTTGTTGCAATGGGTGGCGTCGGCAGAAAAAGCCAGCGAACATCCATTGGCGCAAGCGATTGTGCGCGAGGCTGAGGCCAAGGGCGTGACGTTGCTGCCGGTGCAGCGCTTTTTGGCGCTGCCGGGCATGGGCATCACGGCGTATGTGGATAGCAAATTGCTGAGTATTGGCAACGCCAAGCTGATGCACCAACACGGTGTGGCGATCATGATCGAGGCGCAGACGCGGGTCGAAGCGTTACAGGCGCAGGGCAAAACCGCCATGTTTATTGGCGTGAATAACGCGCTGGCGGGCGTCATCGCCCTGAGCGACACGATCAAGGCGGGCAGCGCCGAGGGTGTGGCGCAATTGCGTGGCGCTGGCGTGCGGGTGATCATGCTGACCGGCGACAATGCCATCAGCGCCCAAGCCATTGCCCAACAAGCCGGTGTAGATGGCGTGATAGCCGATGTGCTGCCTGCCGAAAAAGCCCACGAAATTGAAACCGAAAAGCTGAGAATGAAGAATCCCATTCCTCATTCTCCATTTTCCATTTTTAATTTTAAATTGCCTCTCTCGGCGGTAGCGATGGTGGGCGATGGCATCAATGACGCGCCCGCGTTGGCGCAGGCCGATGTCGGCATTGCTATTGGCACAGGCACGGATGTGGCGATTGAGGCCGCCGATGTCACGCTCATTTCGGGCGATTTGCGCAACGTGCGCAAGGCCATTCGCCTCAGTGCGCTGACCGTGCAGGGCATTCGACAAAATCTGTTTTGGGCGTTTTTCTATAACGTTATTTTGATTCCAGTGGCGATTGCAGGCATCTTTGCGCAATACGGGCCAATCTTGGCGGCTGGCGCGATGGCGTTTAGCTCGTTGTTTGTGGTCGGCAACTCGCTCCGTTTGCGCTCACGGATTTGAGCTTATAGCGTCAACTTGTAGCGCATTGTCATTATGGACAGAATTTATGAGGTCAGCGGCATGGATTGCGCCAACTGTGCCAAGTCAATCGAGGTTGGCGTGGCGAAATTGGACGGGGTTACGGCCTGCACGTTGGCTTATCACACCGCCAAATTGCGCGTATCGGGCGATGTGCAGCCCGATATGGTGCTGGCGCAAGTGCAAAAGCTGGGGTATCAGGCTGTTTTAGAGGATAGAACCCACCCCACCCCCGCCGTCAATTCGCAAACGCAACAAGTGGGCGGGGTGCTGGGCTTTGTCAAATTTTTGCTGGCCCGCCGCGATACGGCGCTGGCCTTGTTGGGGCTAGGGTTAATCTTGCCCGGTGTGTTGTTTGATGAACTGCTGCCCGTGTTCGGCATCGAGGTGCATTCACCTGTGTTTGCGGCTATGTCGGTCGGGGCGCTGGCGGCGGCGGGTTGGCCGATTGTGCGCGGGGCGTGGCGGCAACTCGTCGTCAATCACGCCATCAGCATCAATTTGCTCATGACGATTGCGGCGGTGGGGGCGCTGATTATTGGCGCTTACACCGAGGCGGGGCTGGTGATGGTGCTGTTTGCCATCGGCGAGGCGCTCGAGGGCTACACGGCGGCGCAGGGCCGAAACGCCATTCAAGCGCTCATGGCGGTTGCGCCAAATGACGCCATTGTGT
>JAHBAL020000048.1 GCA_018500105.2 Anaerolineae bacterium | reverse complement strand
CTTGCGCAGCCCCAAACACTATGGCGCACCCTTGGCGGCAAATCAGGCCGATTTGCTAGCGTATGTGCATTTGCCGATTGTGAATGGGGTGGCCTACGCGCCGCGTTTGGCGGGGTATTTGCTGTATGAGTTGTTGCGCACGCCTGCGTTATTGCAAAAAGTGCAGGCTGAGGTAGATGCGGCGTTTGCCGATGGTGTGCCCACATTTCACCATTTTCGCCACATGCGTTGGCTATATGGCGCATGTATGGAGACGTTGCGCCGCTATCCGATTGCGGGGGCGCTCCCGCGTTATGTGGCCGAGGCGTTCGATTTTGGCGGTTATCGTATTCCGCAAGGCAAATTGGTATTTGTAGCGACTGGCGTTACCCACTTTTTGCCCGAAATTTACCCCGACCCATACCAATTTGACCCCGAGCGCTATTTTGAGCCGCGTAATGAGCATCACACGCCCGGCGCGTTTGCGCCCTATGGCTTGGGCAGCCGCACTTGTCTGAGCGCGGGCATGGGCGAATCGCTCATCATGATTGTGGTGGCCGCCTTGCTCGCCAAATATCGCTTTGCCTTGCCCACGCCCGATTATGTGCTCAAGACCGAGGTCGCGCCAATTCCGGGGCCGCATCGGCGCTTTGCCGTGCGGGTGCTTGAGCGGCGTTAACTTCCCGCGTGTAAATCTCTCACGAAGAACACGAAGATCTTAAAAAGCGCGTAGCCACCCGCGACACAATTTAACTCGGAGAAGCGGAGATTGCGGAGAAATGGCTTTTTTACGATCCGTTGTAAAAACTTATACCAACCGCTTAATCAAAGTGGACGAAGCTGTAGGGGTAAGGCATTCGCCCCCAAGCGTAAATCGCTCGATGAGTGACGGCGAATGCCTTACCCGATGCGCGAGCCAAATAACGCTACAGCAAGGTGGGGCAAGGCATTTGCTAGCTTTAATGGGTTGACGATGTGTGAAATGCAAATGCCTTGCCCCTACATCAAAATTCCTTCTTGATCGTGAGGTTGGTATTAGTCGCTGGGCTTGCTGAACCACGAAAGACACGAAGCACACTAAAATAGAATTCTCTTTCGTGTGTTTTGTGCTTTTCGTGGTTAAAATGCCCCTAACGGCTTGCCAGCTAAGCTTTTACGATCCGTTTTTCCGTATTTTTCGCTTCTTCGAGTTGAGTTGTTTAATGGGAATTACCGCTAAATCGTTGCGCCGTCAATACCGGCTTCGGCCAGCATGTCGGCGATGTTGACGACGCTCCCGCGCTTGACCGACTTTTCGGCGGCGATGCCGATCACGACGCTCCAGAACCCTTCGGCAACGGTGGCGGCGTTGGTCTGTTTGCCTTCGATGCCGTCAATAAAGGCGGCGTGCTCGAAGAATGACCCGCCGTGATGCCCGGTTTGCTCGATAAATTTGGGATAGCTGGGGTTGCTGATGCGCGACGGGCGGTCGCGGCCACACATCACCTCAAGGTAGGCGGCTGGGCGCTGCAACGACAAATAATCTTCATTCTCATACGCTTTCAGCCGGCCTTCGTCGCCACAAATGACCAATTCTTCATACGTCATTGGCGCAAACATGCACAAATTGAAGTTGGCGCGAATGCCATTTTCATACACCACATTCACAAAGGCGTTGTCGAGAATATCGGACTTTTCGCCGTTGTAGGCAAAATCATGGTAATTGACGGCTTGGCTGCCGGTGGTATAAACGCTGGCGGGTTTCGATTGGGCAAAATAATTGAACAAATCGAAATAATGACAGCATTTTTCGACCAAAGTGCCGCCAGAGAACTTTGAAAATTTGTTCCACTGGTTCACTTTGTCTAAAAATGGCAAGCGATGCTCAAGGATGGTGATGGTTTTGACCTCGCCCAAGCTGCGGCGCTCGAGCGCCTCGTGGGCCGATTCGACATAAATCGGCTTGTAGCGATATTGCAACCCGACTTGGAACAAGGCGCTGTAGCTTTTTGCCATTTGGGTAATGGCATACGCATCTTGCAACGTCGTCGCCATCGGCTTTTCTAGCAAAATGGGTTTGCCCGATTGCGCAGCCACTTTTGCCACGTCAATGTGGGTGTAATTGGGGGTGGCAATAATGAGGCCATCTACGGCGGGGTCATTGCAGGCGGCTTCGAGCGAATCATAAGCCACCAATTTGCCTTGTGGGTTAAATTGGGCGTAATTGCGCTTGGCGAGTTCGACACTGCGCGGATTGGGGTCGTATACACCGTGAATATCGGCGCGACCTTCGAGCATACTCACGCGAATGTGCTCTTGCCCATTGATGCCAACGCCGATGACGTTGAAGCGGTGGCTGGGCTTTTCGGGTGCGAGCAAATAGCGATCTGAATCGGGCAGATAACTGAATTGGGGCAACGTCGCAAAGGCGCGGGTGCGATATAACTTTTCTTTTGACATAGGCTGTATGATACCGGATAACGCTAATTTGCGGATTTAACAATTTCTTAACGGGATTACAATATGTTTATCATCCCGCTTGTCATGTTGCACCATTTCAGGCGTGGAAGGTGACTCACCTCATCTTGTTGAGGGGATCAAAGGAGACAAAATGAAATTTTCTACCCTTTCAGTTAAGCACATGAGCGCCGCCTTACTGGCAACCGTATTGGCCGCCTGTGCCCAAGCGCCAGCGCCCACCGCTGCGCCCGCCAAACCTGCCGAGCCAGCCAAGCCCGCCGAAGCCGCGAAACCAGCGGCGGGCAATGTTGACGTCGAATTGCTCTTCCCCGTTGCCGTCGGTGGCCCCATTGCCAAGATCATGGATGGCTATATGGAGCGCTTTAACAAAGCTAACCCCGGCATCACCGCCAAAGCCACTTTTGCCGGTGGCTATGCCGATGTGTTGACCAAGATTCAAACCACCGTGCAAGGCGGCGGTAAACCTGCGCCCATCGCCGTGCTGCTCAGCACCGACCTGCAAACCTTACTCGACGCCGATTTGCTTGAGCCGCTCGATGGTTATCTGGCAAAAGCCGGTGATGCCTATGTCAATGACTTCTTCCCCGCGTTTATGCTCAACAGCAAAGACAAGAACGGCAAAGTGTGGGGGATTCCATTCCAACGCAGCACGCCGGTGATGTATTACAACAAAGCCCAATTTAAGGAAGTGGGGCTTGACCCCGAAAAGCCGCCCAAGAACTGGGCGGAATTGCTTGATGCCGCCAAAAAATTGACCAAGCCCAATGGCGACCGCTGGGGCTTGCAAGTGCCAAGCGACGGCTTCCCCTATTGGCTGTTCCAAGCTGGCCCCATTAGTTTGGGCAAGAATGTGGTCGGTGCAGAGCCAAACAAGGTGTTTTTCGATACGCCTGAATCACTCGAAGCCCTCAACTTCTTCGTCGGCCTCAGCCAAAAGGAAAAAGTTCATCCGACCGGTGTCATTCCTTGGGCCACCACGCCCGATGCCTTCTTGGCTGGCAAAGCCTCGATGATTTACCACACCACCGGCTCGCTCACCAACATCCTCAGCAAATCTGCCAACCCAGCCGATGTCGGCGTGGCTTTCATCCCGGGCAAATCTGGCTTTGGTGTGCCAACTGGCGGCGGCAATATTTATATGTTTAAGGGCGCAGCGCAAGCGCAAAAAGACGCAGCATGGAAATTGGTGCAATTTTTAAGCTCGCCTGAATTGGCCGCCGAATGGAGCCGCGACACCGGCTATGTCGCCAGCCGCAAAGCGGCCTATGACACCGAGATCATGAAGAAGTTGGTCGCCGAGAAGCCGCAATATGGCATCGCCCGTGATCAATTGCAATATGCGCAAAAAGAGCTGACCAGCCACCAAGGCGCACAAATTCAGCAGATTTACGGCAATGCCATTCAAGCCGCCGTTGAAGGCAAGAAAGACCCCAAGGTTGCTCTGACTGACGCCCAAGCTGCTGCCGACAAAGTGTTAAGTCAGTTTAAATAGGAATGACAAGGTGGCAGGGTGACAAGATGACAAGGTGATCCGAATAATAGCGTTTTCACGATCACCCTGTCACCCCTTCACCTTGTCACCTTGCCACCCCATTCGCCCCACACTATGTCTTCCAAACTCCGCGCCATTTTGCTTGGTGTTGCCCTATTGTTGCCATCGCTGGTGTTTTTGGTGATGTTTACGGCGCTGCCGGTCGCCCAAACCATCATCAACAGTTTTTACCGGCGTAACCTTGCCACCCGCAACCAGCCGGTGTGGGATGGATTGGGCAATTATGTGCGGCTGTTTGCCGCCGATAGCGATTTTTGGCATGTGCTATCAAACACCTTGTTTGCCGTCGCGTTTGTTGTGCCCGTCAGCGTCATTTTGGCGTTTTTGTTTGCTCTGTTGCTCAACCAACGCTTGCGCGGCATCGGGTGGCTGCGCTCCAGCATTTTTTACCCCACCATTTTGCCAATGGTCAGCGCCGCCAGCATTTGGCTGCTCATGTTTAATGTGGATTTTGGCTTGGTCAATAGCGCGGTGAAATTGTTTGGCGGCAAGGCCCAAAATTTTCTCGGCACAACCAATTGGGCGTTGTGGGCGGTGTGTTTTGTCATCATCTGGAAAATGACCGGCTTCCTGATGGTGTTTTATTTGGCGGGCTTGCAAGGGATGCCGACCGATGTGATGGAGGCGGCGCGGCTGGATGGGGCTGGCGCGTGGCAAACGCTGTGGCATATTACCCTGCCGTTGCTGCGCGGCACAACCGTTTTTGTCGTCACGGTTGCGGTCACCGGCGCTTTTCAAACCGTTGATCATTTGTATGTAATGACGCAAGGCGGCCCCAATCATGCCAGCAATTTATTATTGTTTAACTTATACGAAACTAATTTTCGCTTTCAAGATTCTGGTTTAGCTTACGCCCAAACGGTGGTGCTGCTGTTGTTGTTGCTTATTTTTACCATCGCCAATACCATCATTGCCGACCGACGGAGCTACGATGCGCAATAAAATTTTCTCTTCCCTCAATAGCATCGTGTTGGTGGCGCTTGGCCTGTTGTGGGCCATGCCATTATTGTGGTCCATTGCCTTGGCATTCCGTCCGCCCAATGTGCCGATCAGCATCGGTAGCACATGGTGGGGCGGGTCGCTGTCTTTCGCCAGTATCGAGCGGGCGCTCGATGCTGCGCCGTTTGCAACCTATTACCGCAACACCCTGATCGTTGTGTTTGGCATTTTGGTTGTGCAAATGCTCACCATCACCTTGGCGGGCTTCGTCTTTGCACGGCTCAAATTTTCGGGGCGCGATTGGCTATTTTTGCTGTTTATGTTGCAATTGCTCGTGCCAATTGCCATTCTCATCATCCCAAACTATGCCACCATTCGCAGTTTGGGCTTGTTCAATAACCTCATCGCCATCATGTTGCCGTTTTGGGCCAGCGCCTTTGGCACTTTTCTCATGCGGCAAACGTTTCGCACCGTGCCGCTCGATTATGAAGACGCGGCCAAAATTGACGGCGCAAATTGGTGGCAAACGCTGTGGCATGTGTATATTCCGCCCGCCCGCCCGGCCTTGGCGGCATTTGCGCTTGTGTCGTTGTCGTCACACTGGAATGACTTTTTGTGGCCGTTGGTGGTGACCAACAGTGTTGAGACTCGCACCCTGACCGTCGGCTTGGCTTCATTCACCCAAATGAGCGAAAGCGGGGCCGAATGGAGCTTGATTATGGCGGGCACGCTGCTGGTGGTGTGGCCGTTGTTGGTGCTTTTCCTCGTTTTTCAGCGTCAATTTATCGCCAGCTTTGTGCAAAGCGGGTTGAAGTAGGGCTTGTGTAATACCAACCTCATGATCAAGAAGGAATTTTGATGTAGGGGCAAGGCATTTGCATTTCACAAATCGTCAACCCGTTAAAGCCAGCAAATGCCTTGCCCCACCTTGCTGTAGCG
>JAHBAL020000029.1 GCA_018500105.2 Anaerolineae bacterium | reverse complement strand
CCTTTAGAATGCCACAAGGCTGCGCCTTCGGACGAGAGATGAGGAATGTAGCCTTCTTTCCAAAACACCAACTCCCTTATGCTCTCGCTGTTGCCATAAGGGACTTGCACATTTGGGCCTCGTGTCCAGCCAATATCTTCGCTGGCGCGATATTGGCGACCGAATACGGTGTGATTAACATAACTGTCAGAGGGCGATTGCGGGCTGTTGTCGGGAATGCTGAAATTGGTGAAACCCGGCAGCACATCCACATTCAAATTGGTTACGGTGTCGCGCACGCGCCACGCATGATTAGTGGCGGTGTTGGCGGCGGCGTTAAATTCGGTGGTGAGGGCGGTAAAACCCGCACCGGCATTGCGTTGAATTTGGTCATTGGCTGGCCCGTCTAGGTCAAAATCCACCCGCCAATTGGGGTAGTGCAGGTGGTTAACATTGCATTGCAAGCCACGCGCATAAATGTGCGCGTCGAGCACGCCGTTGTTGCCCAAATAGTAGACTTGATACATGTCGTAGTTGCCGATCACAGCCCGCACGCCGATCTCATACCAGTTTACGCCGTTTAGGGTGAATTGGCGCTGGGCGATGGTGGCATTGTTGGCCCAAGGAATGGTGCGCAGGCTGGCGCTTGACAGGCGGTCGGCATAGGGGCCGCACACGTTGTTGGTGTAAAACACGCGCATCACCGGCAAACTGATCTTATTGATGATCTTGCGGCCTTGATAGGTGACATTTTGCAGCGCCAAGCCTTCGGCGTTGCCAGTCACGGCGTAATCGAACGACCAGCCATTTGCCACCACATCGGCGGCGGCTTGGGTGGGCGCGGGTTTGCTATTCGACGCGCCCAGCAGCCCAGCCAGCAAGGCGGTCATGGCAAACAGGGCGCGGATACTTGATGATTTGCTGGTCATGATTTAGCGTTCCTCCCGTGCATCCAGAATGCGTTGGTTGCTTAGGTCAACCCAAGCGACAAATTCGGGGAATGAGTTTTCTTCTTTGTGAAATGTGACATAGATGACGCGGGTGTCGTAAAAGCCGCTGCCGCTGGGTTGATAGGCCAAAATGCCATAGCGTTGTAGCGATTGCACCCGGCTGTGGCCGAGGCCGACAAAATGCTTGCGGGCCAAGTTTCCGGCCTCGTCAATTTCTTCGTTGGTGATTTCGGGTTGATATTGCGCGGCGGGTGTGCTGACCACGCGCTCGACCTCGCTGCCATTCAAATAAATGTCAACGGTGGTGTTGTTGTCGCGGCTGAAATAGACCAATTGGATGCGACTCGAATCGTAGTCGGGGTCTTTGCTGTCGCTTTCGATCACCTCGATGCGGGTGAAACGGCGGCCTAAGGCGCGGAGGACTCGTGCATCGGTTAAAAAGCTGCCGATCATGCGCGAGAACCCCCGATCTAGCCGCGCTCGAATGCGGTCGTAGTCGGTGGCTTGCGACACCACCCGCACTTGGGTGATATTGCGCGGGGTGGGCGGCCAATCGAGGCCGTTGTGGCCGCTGGGGTGAGTGTGGCAACTGCCATCGCCATGATCGTGTGTGCCTTCGGGGCAGATGGCTTTGACGCCGGGCTTGAGCAGCACCGGCAAATAGGCCCCGCGTCGCGCTTGGGCTTCGTCATCAACTGTGATGGTGTCTTGAAATGGCGGCTGCTTGAATGGCAGATCGGCGGTGGGGCTGGCATGGGCTGCGCTCGTTTGCCCCGTCACCAACATCAGCAACAGGGCCGCGCCAGTGATTTTTTGTGATAGATTTTTTTGCATTGATTCGCGATTTAAATCGTTTGCGATGCCATTCAGCTTGACCGACGCACCGCAAGTGACAACTTAACTTTGCGCGTTTAAGATAATCGCTCGGCCCGATAGTGTCATGGTGAAATAGCTTGATAGCGTTTGATTCGAAAGTAGGAGGCGGGATGATTTAAACTTGTGGCATGTTTCTTGGCCTCAACGCAGAATCTTACGACCGCACGTATACCGATGCCACCCTGGTGCGGCGCTTAGCGAGCTATTATTTGCCCCAACGCCGCCGCATGTTGGCATTGGTATCGGTCATTCTTGGCATCACCGCGATTGGCTTTTTTGATCCGGTGGTGGTGTCGCGCACGCTTGATATTTTGCGGCTCGAAGTGGCACAAAACGCCCCCACTGGCGAAATGACCAGCACCATTGGCTGGCTTATTGCGTTTTTGTTAGCGGTGGCGGTGTTGAACTGGCTGGGCAATTTTGCGCGTCGCCGCCTGACTGCGCGGCTGATTTCGGATGTGATTAGCGCGTTGCGCCGCGATGCGTTTAACGCGGTGATTCGGCACGATTTGTCATTTTTTGACAAATATCAGTCAGGCAAAATCATCAGCCGCATTAGCGGCGACACCCAAGAATTGGCACAAGTGTCTACCTTGCTGGCCGATTTGGTCACCCAATTTGCCATTTTGATCGTGCTGACGACCTATTTGTTTAGCGTGTCGTGGCAAATGGCGCTGACCTTGTTGGGCATGGCGCCGGTGGTGGTCATCATGGGCGTGCTTTTCCGGCGCGGGGCGCGGCGGGTGACGCGCAGCGGGTTTCGCGCTGTTGGCGAGGTCAATTCATCCATTCAAGAAATGGTGGCGGGGATGTGTATTGCCAAAAATTTTCGCCAAGAGGCCAGTATGTATCGTGCCTTTCAAAAGGTGAATGATCAAGCCTACACGGTCAATTTGCGGCGAGGGGTGGTGATGTCGAATATTTTCCCGACGCTGAATGCCTTCGAGGGCATCGGCACGGCGGTGCTGGCTTATGTGGGCGGGCAATTGGTGGGCGCTGGCTCGCTGAGCGTCGGGGTATGGTATTTGTTCATTATCAGTCTCAGCCGCTTTTGGTTCCCACTCACCAACCTTGCTTCATTTTGGAGCCAAATCCAAAGCGGCCTCTCGGCCTGCGAGCGCGTCTTTTCGCTCATTGACGCCGAGCCAAGCGTGCGGCAGGATTTAAGAGCTAAGAGCCAAGAACCAAGATCCAAGAGCCAAGAACTAAGAGGTGAGATCCAAGCATTTAGCACTCAGGACTTAGGACTTAGCACTCAGAACTCAGCACTCACTGGCGCAGTTGCGTTTGAGCGGGTGAATTTTAGTTATGTGACGGGGCAGGCGGTACTGGCCGAGTTTAGTTTGAAAATTGCGCCGGGCGAAAGTGTGGCGTTGGTGGGGCATACTGGCGCGGGCAAAAGCAGCATTGTTAAGCTCATTTCGCGCTTTTACGAGTTTCAATCTGGCCAAATTTTGTTGGATGGGCGTGATATTCGCGGCTTTGATTTGGCGGCGTTGCGCAGCCAATTGGGAATTGTGTCGCAAGTGCCGTTTTTGTTTGCGGGCAGCATCGCCGATAACATTCGTTATGCCAAGCCCGACCTGAGCGATGCCGAGGTTGAGGCCATTGCGCGGCGCATCGGCGACGGCGAATGGCTCGACTCGCTGCCGGTTCGGATGCGCACCGAGGTGGGCGAACGGGGTGGGCGTTTGTCGCTGGGCCAGCGGCAATTGGTGGCCTTGGGGCGCGTATTGGCGCAGCGCCCGCCTATTTTTATGCTCGATGAGGCCACCGCCAGCGTTGACCCCTTTACCGAGCGCCAAATTCAGACCGCGCTTAACCTCATCCTCAAGAGCAGCACCTCTATTCTTATCGCGCATCGTCTCTCGACCGTCAAGGCTGTAGATCGTATTTTGGTGCTCGATCATGGGCGCATCATCGAAGAAGGGAATCACGACAATTTGATGCAGCGCGGCGGGCATTACGCCGCCCTTTACGACACCTATTTCCGCCACCAATCGGCAGATTTCAAAGTGAAGATTTGAGGGGGGCAGGGGGGCAAAGTTGCAGGTGGCAAAGTTGCAGGTGGCAAAGTTGCAGGTGGCAAAGTTGCAGGTGGCAAAGTTGCCCTCTGCCACCTGCCCTCTGCCACCTGCCACCTGCAACCTATATTCTTTGAGCAACCTAAGCGTAGCGATAAAATAGCGGTGTGTTTGCATTGCCAGCCTTCGTTACATTTTTATCGGCGTTCATTGTGGCAGTTGTGGTTACGCCAGTTGCAATTCGTCTTGGCATTCGTCTTGGCATTGCAGACATCCCCGGCGGGCGGCGCAAACACGCCCGCATCACATCGCGCTTGGGGGCTGTGCCGCTTTATGTGGCATTTGTGGTTGGCATTGGCGTGGCGCAAATGTTTGGCTTGCCCTCAAACGACCAGCCCAACGAGTCGTGGCGCTTACTTGGCATGATGTTGGGCGCAACCGTCATCACCATTGTTGGGTTGCTCGACGACAAATTTCAACTTGCCCCTCGTTGGCAATTTGCCGCCCAATTGCTGTGTAGCGGCATCGCCATGCTGTGCCTGATCTTCATCCAAGAATTTCGCAGCCCATTGATCAATTCTCCCGTCATGCTTTTTCCGCTCATGGTGATTTTGCTCACGCTGCTGTGGTTTGTAGGCATGATGAACACGGTCAATTTGCTCGATGGCGTAGACGGGTTAGCCGCCAGCGTGGCGCTCATTGCTGGTATTGTTACCGCCATTCACATGATTCGTGAGGGACAACTGAGCGTGGCCTTGCAGCCCATCGCTTTGTGCGGGGCGCTGTTGGGTTTTTTAATGTTCAATTTGCCACCGGCGCGTATCTTTTTGGGCGGCGGGGCCTTGTTTTTGGGGTTTACACTGGCGTGTATCGGCATTATTGCGGGGGCAAAGGTGGCGCTGCTGGTGCTGGTGCTGGGTATGCCCATCGCCGATGTGGCTTGGCAAATTGTAGATCGGGCGCGACATGGCCGCAGCCCCGCCGCGAGTGATCGCGGGCATTTGCATTTGCGCATGATTGACGCGGGCTGGAGTGCCAAACGGGTGGTGTTGGTCTATACCGTCGTTGGCGTCATTTTTGGCGGGCTGGCGCTGGTTGTGCAACCGGCGCTGTTTAAATTGATCGCCTTTGTGGTGCTTAGCCTCGGCGTGATCTTGGTGCTATTGCGGTTTTCGCAGCGGGCTGGCGACGCTTACTCCGCTGCGCCGGACGCACACACCAAATAAAATCACCATGCGTCCGGTCAGCGAAGCATCAAAAGGAGGAGAAGAAATGAACACAAAACCCAGAACTGTTCTATATTATAAACGATTTATGTGTGCTTGCATCGGCACAAAGTATCAGCGGCGTAGTTATATGGCTGTAACATATTGCACTCCTAAGGGCGGATACAATCCACGTTCATCTTTTTAGCGTTCTTCACAATGAAAATCCGAAATACTTGTCGCGTATGCAATAGCGCGTTTGAATCCATTCTAGACCTCGGCGACCACTACGTCTCCGATTTTCCAAAGCCCAATGACGCGCCCGCCGAAAAAGCGCCGCTCGAATTGGTGTTGTGTCGGCGTTGTCGTTTGCTGCAACTGCGTCACACAGTTGACCCCAACGAAATGTATCGCAATTATTGGTATAAGAGCGGCACAAATCAGACCATGCGGGTGGCGCTGGCCGATATTGCCAACAAGGCCGAGACGCTTATTCACCTGAAGCCGGGCGATGCGGTGCTGGATATCGGCTGCAACGATGGCACGCTGCTCTCGTCATACCGCACCGGCGGCATTGTAAAAGTGGGGATTGACCCCAGCAATGTGGCGGCGCAAGCGCATAAATTGGTGGATAAACTGGTGGTTGATTTTTTTACCGCCGAAAATTACCAGCGTGTGATGCGTGATCAACGCACCAAGATCGTGACCAGCATCGCCATGTTTTACGATCTCGAAGACCCCAATCGTTTTGTGTCTGATGTGAAGCGGGTGCTCGATTTAGATGGCGTGTGGATTATTCAGATGAGTTATTTGCCGTTGATGCTGAAAACCAACGAGTTTGGCAATATTTGCCACGAACATTTGGAATATTATTCGTTGCAATCGCTCGAATACTTGCTTAACTTACATGGCTTTGAGGTGGTTGATGTTGAGCTAAACGACATTAACGGCGGCAGTTTGCGGGCCTATATTCGCAATCGCGGGGCAGATGCGGGCGCGTTTGGCGATGCGACCTATCGTGAACTGGCAGCCGAGCGGGTGCAGGCCATGCGCGAAAGTGAGATCAAGCTGGGGTTGGCCGACCGGCAGGTGTATGCCGAATTTGCCATGCGCGTCGAGCGCATTCGGCAAGACACGGTGCAGTTTGTGCGTAACGCGGTGGCGCAGGGTAAAAAGGTGTATGTGTATGGCGCTTCGACCAAGGGCAACACGGTGTTGCAATATTTTGGGCTAGACCATATGCTCATTACGGCTGCCGCCGAGCGCAATCCCGATAAATGGGGGCGCGTGACGGTGGGTACGCATATCCCAATTGTGAGCGAGGCCGAGGCGCGGGCCGCTAAGCCGGACTACTTCTTGGTGCTGCCTTGGCATTTCTTGGCCGAGTTTATGGCGCGTGAGCACGACTATTTGTATTCGGGCGGGCGTTTTATTGTGCCGTTTCCGTATTTTACGTTGATTTGAGTGGCTTGATAGGGAATCCGCAACAAGCATGAGTTGCTAGATAGCTGGCTTGATAGCATTCGGGATTGCGCCTTCTAAGTGGGGATTTATAATGTTTGCATCAGTCATGCAATCCCTTCATTCATATCCAGCAATTTTTTTAGACCGCGATGGCGTTGTCATCGAAAATCGCGCAGATTATGTTAAATCATGGGATGAAGTAACATTTATTTCTGGGGCAATTTCAGCCCTTAGATTACTGGCCGCAAGTCCTTATCGTATTATTTTTATTACAAATCAAGCATTAATTGGGCGCGGTATTCGCTCGGCTGAACACATTGAGGCATTACATGCCCAAATTGTGAATGAAATTTTTCGACAGGGTGGACGAATTGACGCTAGTTATATTTGCCCCCATGCATCGAATGTGATTTCGAATTGTAGAAAGCCAGCGCCGGGTATGCTTTTGCAGGCTCAAAATGAGCACCAGATAGATTTGGCTCAGTCGTTTTTGATAGGCGATAACGTGACTGATATTCAAGCTGGCAAAGCTGCCAAAGTGACAACCCTGTTAGTAAAAACAGGTTGGGGCACTCAATTTATTAATCAAGTGCAAAATGACCCATTGTTAAAAAGCCCTGTTTTTGAAGATATACACGAGGCGGCACAATTTATTTTTCAGGGGGCGATATCGGCATAATATGATTGATCATGCAATCATCTTGGCGGGTGGTTTTGGCACTCGAATCCGCGAATTATTCCCCAATGTGCCCAAACCCATGATCCCATTTCATGGGAAGCCATTTTTGCACTGGCAGATGGATTTGCTAGCGGCACATGGCTTTCAAACATTTACCTTGTGCGTGCATTACATGGCAGACCACATTATGAAATATTTTCGAGATGGGGCCGATTTGGGGTTAACAATTCATTATTCGGTGGAAGATCGGCCTTTGGGGACGGGCGGTGCGGCTCGATTGGCGGCCCATCACTTGCAAAAGCCAGTTTTGTTGATTAACGGCGACACATTTTATGAGTTAAATTACCGTGAATTTGCTGACCAACACGAAATTGGCGTGGCAAAAGACAAACGGCTTGTCTCTATGGCTTTAGCTTATGTTGATAATGTGAGTCAATATGGACAAGTTGACGTTACGGAAACGCAACAAGTGCGGTCTTTTCGTGAAAAGACTGCGAGTGCGCCTCAGGCTGGTTGGATCAATGGCGGCACTTATGTGATCGAACCTGAGGTATGGACATTTATTCCACCTGCACAGGCAGTTTCAATTGAGCGTGATACCTTCCCTGCGCTGTTGGCGGCTCATCATGTGATACAGGGTTATCCATCGCATACTCGCTTTGTTGATATCGGCACACCAAGCGGCTATGCCCTTGCTGAAAAAATGCTGCAAGGAGCAAGCAGATGAAAACCGAAATACTCTCTATATTGCAGCAGTCGCTTCAGACCCAGCAAGCGATGATGAATGAGGTTGACAGCTTGTGTGCAATTGCAGATGTGTTGATTGCGGCCATGAAACGTGGCAATAAGCTGCTGTTGTGCGGTAATGGCGGCAGCGCAGCCGATGCGCAACACATTGCCGCAGAATTTGTCAACCGTTTTTTAATGGATCGTAAAGCTTTGCCGGCATTGGCATTGACCACAGACACCTCAATTTTGACAGCAGTTGGGAACGATGATGTCTATGATCATGTGTTTGTGCGGCAGATTGAAGCGTTTGCTCAACCCGGCGATGTGTTAGCTGCAATTAGCACTAGCGGCAATTCAAAAAATATTATTGCAGCGGTGCAAACGGCCAAGCAGCGTCACTGTGTCACCATTGGTATTACAGGCGCTTCTGGCGGGCAGCTAAAAGGAATGACTGATGTCATTTTTTGTGCGCCTTCGCATCACACACCGCGCATTCAAGAATGTCACCTTGTGATGTGGCATAGTGTATGCGAAATTGTAGAACGAGAACTTTGTAGTTAAACTTAAGACATGGCAGAAAAAATTCTCATTACCGGTGGGGCTGGTTATCTTGGCTCAACCTTAACCCCAATGCTACTTGCGGCGGGATATGACGTGACGGTGCTGGATAGTTTTATGTTTCAGCAAAATAGTTTGGCCGATTGTTGCCATTACGACTCTTTTCATGTGGTGCGCGGTGATTGTCGAGATGAAAAGTTATTGACCAAATTAGTTGGACAAGCTGATATTATTATTCCATTGGCGGCACTGGTGGGTGCGCCATTATGCGCCCGTGACGCGATTGGGGCACAAACGATTAATGCTGGGGCGATCCAAAGCCTTTGCCGCATTGCCAGCAAAGATCAACGTATTTTGATGCCGACGACAAATAGCGGCTATGGCATTGGCGAGGCTGGCAAATATTGCACCGAAGAAACGCCATTGCGCCCTATTTCACACTATGGCGTTACCAAAGTTGAGGCTGAGGCGGCTGTGCTTTCACGCGAAAATAGCATTAGTTTTCGCTTGGCGACTGTATTTGGCATGTCGCCGCGTATGCGCCTTGATTTGTTGGTCAATGACTTTGTATATCGGGCGATGCATGATCGTGCTGTCGTTATTTTTGAAGGGCATTTTAAACGCAACTATATTCATGTGCGTGATGTGGCGCGTGTATTTATGCACGGCATCCAACAATTTGAGCAAATGCGCGGCAAACCTTATAACGTCGGGCTGGACGATGCAAATTTATCTAAACTGGAGTTGTGCGCAGAAATTAAGAAGCAAGTGCCTAACTTTGTTTATTTAGAAGCGCCAATTGGTGAAGACCCAGACAAACGGGATTATATTGTGAGTAATGCGCGATTGGCTAGCACGGGATTTGTGCCCAAGCATTCGTTGCAAATGGGGATTACTGAATTGCTCAAGGGCTTCACTATTTTGCGTAACAGTCATTATGGAAATGTTTGATGGGTGATGAAGTCGTCTCTGCCAAGCAAAACACGTCCACAGTTGCCAGAATGGCCCTGCGTAGCACCCTTTGGACCACTTTAGGAAACTATGCAGTTCAGATCATTGGCTTTGTGTCAGTGTTGTGGCTAACGCGATTGTTGCCGCCGGAAGTGTTTGGGACCTTGTCTTTGGCAACCTTTTGGACTGGATTGCTTAATGTGCGAAACAAGCTGGGGTTGAATTATGCCGCAGTTCAATATGAGACAGATGGGCGGTTATTGGGCACTTATTTTGTGCTAGATAGCGTTGCTACAGTAGGGTCGTTTGCGCTGATTGCGGTAAGTGGCATAACAATGGTCGCGGCAGGGATGTATAGCTCGACGGTGGCATGGGTCATAGTCGCAATGGTCGGCATTGAACTAGCATTGTGTTGGGGCGGGCCGTTTGGTATTGCTATCGAGCGTGCGATGTTGCTCAGTCGTAGTAGCCTCATCTTGATTGTTGCTACCATTATTGCTTATGCACTTGGGATTGGCTTGGCATTGAGTGGGTATGGAATCTGGAGTATGTTGGCAATTCCGGCAATTAATTATTCGATCATGTCGCTTGGCACAGTCTACATTTGTCGCCGTTTTTTGCCCGAAGTGGTTAAATTGCGTTGGCAATTTGATCGGAAATTAGCCTTAGCCTTAATAAAACAAGGTGGCGCGACTGGGCTATCGGGGGCATTATTGGGTCTTGTTGTTGCTCAATTTGATAATTTTTTAATTGGCACTTTTGTAAATACTGAAACGTTAGGATATTATGATCGTGCTTATCGGGTGGCTGGCTGGGTCAATTTAATTTTAACGATGGTTGTGGGACGGGTTGGCTATGTGACGATGGTGAGGGTTGCAGATGATACAGCTCGGCTTGCTCATACAGTTCGATTGTCGGTTTGGGTGGTGTTAACGCTGGGATTGCCCCTCGCGCTTATCTCCTCGTTCGGGTCTGTTGAACTCATCAAAATTTTATACGGTAATACCTATTCACAGAGCAGTGGATACCTCAAAATATTAGCCATCACCAATTTCATGTGGACATTGATTACGATTGCATTTTGGCTATCGGCTGCTTGTAAACAGCATCAAATGAGCTTGCTTATGTCATCGGCACATGTCGTCGTCCTTGTGTTGTTTGCATCCCCATTAACAATTATTTATGGGGTGAATGGCACGCTGATCGGTGTGATTATTGCGATGACGTTAGCGTTGATTTGGAGTGCGTTATACATTGAGCGCACAGTACATTTGGGTTGGCGTGACACTTATGGGGCACATGTTGTTGCCGCAGTCATTACAGCCTTTATCATGCTCAATGTCACCCAGCTAACTATGTTCACAACCTTACCTGTATGGGGGCGCTTATTGATGATAGGGGTTGTGTGTGTGTGTGTATTTGGGCTATGTTTGCTCATATTGCGTCGCGCCGAAATTAATGACCGCATTCATTATTTGCGGCTACGCTGGAAAGGCAACTAAACTTAACATTGTAGATTCATTATGATCATTGCTCGAACTCCATATCGTATCTCTTTTTTCGGGGGGGGAACCGATTACCCAAACTGGTATCGTGAACACGGCGGGGCGGTTATTGCCGCGACGATAGACAAATATTGTTACTTAACGGTACGCCATTTACCCCCATTTTTTGAACACAGACATCGCGTGGTCTGGTCAAAAATTGAACAAGTGGGGCAAATCGATGAGGTTAGTCACCCGGCTGTACGTGGCATCTTGAAATATGCTGGTATCGAACGTGGGTTAGAAATCCATCACGATGGCGACCTGCCAGCACGCAGTGGTATGGGATCAAGCTCGGCTTTTACAGTGAGTTTGCTCAATGCCTTGCACGGGTTACACGGTCGAATGACCAGCAAACACAAACTTGCGATGGAAGCGATTCATGTCGAGCAAACCGTTTTAAAAGAGACAGTTGGGTCACAAGACCAAGTTTCAGCTGCATATGGCGGTTTTAATCATATTCGCTTTCTGCAAAACGGCGAAATTTCGGTTTCGCCTATTACCATCGGCAGCGCACGTGCACATGAATTGGATTCACATTTGATGTTGTTTTATACCGGTATTAAGCGCACGGCGTCAGAGGTGGCCGATACCTATGTACAAAACATTAATCATAAAAAGCGCCAATTGCGCATTATGTATGACATGGTGCAAGAATCTATTGAGATTTTAGCCAGCAACAAGCCAATTAATGATTTTGGCGCACTGCTTGATGAAACTTGGCAAATTAAACGCAACCTAAGCAACACAGTGTCGAATAGAGATGTGGATGATATTTATCAAAAGGCCCGCGACTCTGGTGCGATTGGCGGGAAGTTGTTGGGCGCGGGTGGTGGGGGCTTTATGCTTATTTTTGCCCCACCCAATTGCCAAGAGCGTATTCGACACACACTCAATCATTTGATTCACGTGCCATTTAAATTTGAGTATTCGGGTAGCCAGATCATTTTTTTTGATCATGAAAATGACTATAGCGAAGAAGAGCAACGGCGCAAAAACATGAAATTGTCATCGGCAAAAGAACTCAAAGACATGGGAGGGGCTGTATCATGATGTCACTAAACTCAAAAATTTTTGTTAGTGGTGCTGAATCATTGGTTGGTAGTAGCTTGATTAAACAATTAAAAGCACGAGGCTATAGCCAGATCATTGGAACTGCTGAGCCACAATATGACAGCGCCGAGGCGGTTGCTCGATTTTTTGTTGTTGAACAGCCGGAATATGTTTTTGTGGTGGGGGGTAAATGTGGCGGCATTAGCATGAATCAAAAACAACCTGCTGAGCTTATTTATGACAATATCACCATTGCGACGAATGTCATTCACCAGGCGCATGCGCATAAAGTCAAAAAACTTTTGTATTTAGCCAGTGCGTGCGTTTACCCGAAGTTGTCGCCCCAGCCAATGGCGATTGGCTCGTTGATGAGCGGGCCACTTGAGGCAACTAACGAGGCTTATGCAACTGCAAAAATTGCGGGGATGGCGTTATGTAGAGCCTATCGCCAGCAATACAATGACAATTTTATTGCTGCGATTCCGGCAAATATATTTGGCCCGGGCGATGATTTTGATCCCGACAATGCCCATGTAATTGCAGCACTATTGGCCCGCTTACATGCCGCACAGCAACAAAACACAGAAGAAATGTTGATTTGGGGCAGCGGCAACCCACGGCGCGCTTTTGTTTATGTAGATGATATTGCTGATGGCTGTATATTTTTAATGCAACATTACAATGATCTCCTCCCGATTAATATTGGCGGTGGGGTTGATGTCTCAATTCGAGAGTTGGCGATATTGATTAAAGACATTGTTGGCTATCAAGGCAATCTAAAATTTGACACTAGCAAGCCCGATGGTATGCCGTTGAAATCATTGGATGCAGCGCCTTTGTTAGCGATGGGTTGGAAACCCCAATTTTTATTTGAGCCTGCACTCAAATTGACGCTTGAGTGGTATATCGAACAGCACAGCACAATTCATCAATCTCAATAAGGAACACATCTCATAAGCGTTTTTGTGAGACAAAGGAAATAAATTAAACATGATTGCAAAATTTTACGAATCTTTATATCGAATTCGTCGCGTAGAAGAAGAAGTCGCAAAGGTGTATCCAACCGACAAAATTAAAAGCCCTGTGCACTTGTCTATTGGGCAAGAGGCCGTTGCTGTTGGTGTTTGCGAGGCGCTTCAACCAGAAGACATTGTCTTTATTACATATCGTAGCCATGCTGCGTATTTAGCCAAAGGTGGCAACCTAAAAGCCATGATAGCTGAGCTTTATGGCAAAGTGACCGGCTCGGCCAAAGGCAAGGGTGGGTCAATGCATTTGGTTGATGTCGCCAATGGCATTATGGGCGCATCGGCTGTTGTCGGTACCACAATAGCCAATTCGATTGGTTATGCCTACGGTGTTAAACTGAAAAGACAAAATAACATTGTTGTTTGTTTTTTTGGTGATGGAGCAACAGATGAGGGGGTGTTTTATGAAAGCATGAACTTTGCCGCCCTCAAAAAACTGCCAATTATTTTTATATGCGAAAACAACGGTTACGCAATTCATACGGCGCAAGCAAAGCGGCAGTCTGTGCCAGATATTGCAGCAAAAGCAGCCGTATTTGGTATGCCAATTGAGCGATTGGGCGATGATGTGTTGCATTTGTATGAGCGCATCTCTGCGGCTGTTGAAACACTTCGATCGGGTGGCACAGGCCCCTTCTTTTTTGAATGTGAAACCTATCGCTGGAAAGAACATGTTGGGCCAAGTGAAGACTATAACGCTGGATACCGCGCAAAAACAGAAGCCGAGCCTTGGATGCAACAAGATCAAGTGCAAAAATTTGCAATGATGCTTGATCCACAACAACGACAGCAAATTGAACAAGCGGTTGAAATTGAGATTGCCGAGGCTTTTGAATTTGCTGAAAATAGCCCATTTCCACCAGATGCCGAGCTATATGATGGTGTTTTTGCTTAATTTAAACATTGCACACTCAAAATAACAGGATAAATAATGATGAACCGAAATAATGTATCGTATGTAGATGCCATCAGCGAAGCAACGGCGCAAGAAATGGCATATGACCCGTCTGTCATTGTGTTTGGGCTAGATGTTGACGATCATAAAGCCATTCAAGGAACAACTAAAGGATTGTTGGCAAAATTTGGCCCAGATCGCGTATTCGGAACGCCGTTATCAGAAGATGCGATGACGGGTGCGGCCATTGGCATGGCGATGTGTGGCTTACGCCCGATTCACGTGCATATTCGCATGGATTTCATGATGTTGGCCATGAACCAACTTGTGAATATTGCTGCTAAAACGCATTATATGTATGGGGGGCAAATTCGGTTGCCTATGGTCGTGCGTTCAATGATCGGTAAAAGCTGGGGGCAAGGGGCGCAACATTCACAAGGATTATATTCATTTTTTATGCACGTGCCCGGGCTTAAAGTTGTGGCTCCAACCACGCCTTTTGATGCTAAAGGTTGCTTGATTTCGGCAATACGTGACAATAATCCTGTCGTTTATGTTGAGCATCGTATTTTGCATTTCCAGAAGGGTCCAGTGCCTGAAGAATTGTATGAAGTTGGCCCGGGTAAAGCTAGAATTACAGCCGCTGGAAGTGATATTACATTAGTTGGCATATCACATATGCAAATCGAATGTTTACGCGCAAAACATTATTTGCAAGAAAAAGGCATCAATGCTGAAGTCATTGACCCAATTTGGTTGTCGCCATTAGACGTTGATACGATTGCAGCATCTGTTCGCAAGACGGGCCATTTGCTGGTCGTTGACAATGATTGGGCTACTTGTGGGGCATCGGCTGAAATTATGGCTGCGGTGACAGAGCGTTTGCAAGGCGAAATGCGCTTTACCGTTCATCGTATGGGGTTTGCGAATACGTCATGCCCTCCCACCCCTTCTTTAGAATATTTATTTTATCCAAATGGTCGAACAGTGGCGGCAAAAGCATTTGATATTTTAAAAGGCAGTGCGCAAAATTGGCTACCCAATGAACGACCCGATCTAAAAGAAATTGAATTTCGTGGACCATTTTAAACGGTTGATATCTTGAACAAGGAGAAAAACATGAGCAACAATTTAGACTGGCCATTAATGCGCAATAACATCACTCGTGAAGATTTGAATGCGGTGATCACTTATTTGCAACAAGATGAGCCGATGCTAACGGCCTCGCGCCAAGTTGCGGCCTTTGAACAAGAATGGTCGGATTGGCTAGGGGTAAAGCATAGCGTCTTTGTTAATTCAGGGGCATCGGCTAATTTGGTGTCAATGTCTGTGTTGCGTGAAATGAAAGGGTTGGGCGAGGTTATTGTGCCAACCTTAACTTGGGTTTCTGATATTGCGTCGGTTTTACAGTGTGGCTTTAAGCCGGTGTTTGTAGACATCAATCCTCGAACCTTGGGGATGGATATTGATGAGGTGCTGCGCAAAATAACCCCAACCACAAAGGCTGTATTTATTACGCATATTTTGGGCTATAACGCAATCAATCAAACGTTGTTAGATGAATTAGCTGATCGTAATATTCCGCTTATCGAGGATATGTGTGAATCACACGGCGCAACATTTAAGGGGCAAAAACTCGGCACCTTTGGCTGGATGTCGGATTTCTCATTTTATTATGCACATCACATGAGCACAATTGAAGGGGGAATGGTGTGTACGAACGACCCAGATGTTTATCAAATTGCGCGGATGTTTAGGGCACATGGCATGGTGCGTGAGTCAAACTCTGAGGCAGTGCGGACACAGTATCGTGATAACCACACAGACTTAAACCCCGATTTCATTTTTGCATACCCAGCATACAATTTTCGCAGCACCGAGATTAATGCCATTATAGGGCGATCCCAATTAAAACGTTTAGACGCAAATAACGAGATTCGCCGTCGCAACTTAGAAGTTTTTCTTGATCACTTAGATCCAAATCTGTATTTTACTGATTTTGAGACTGAAGGAAGCAGTAATTACGCATTTACGCTTGTGTTGCGGTATCCAAATGATGCATTGCGCGACAAAATTATGCAAACCTTGCGCCAACATAAAGTAGAGTTTCGGCGTGGCACGTCTGGTGGGGGCAATCAATTGCGTCAACCCTACCTCAAAGCAGCGCTTGGCGATCAGCCTTTGCATGAGTATCCCAACGTTGACCATGTGCATTTTTATGGTTTTTATATTGGAAATTACCCGCAGTTGGAAGAATACAAGATCATGGAATTGTGTAAGTTGCTTAATTCGCTTGCCTAAAATCTAACATAGCAAAGGTAACATTATGATTTCACCCAACCGTCGTTTAGATGTGCTTTTTGTCGAGCCTAACTCATCGGCCCAAGCGTATCAAGATTTAAGTAAAACCTATACTGCAATTGAAACCCCAACTTGGAGTTTGCTATTGGCACAAAGTTGCCGCAGCAAAGGCTTTGGGGTCGCAATTGTTGATTCAAACGCCGAACGCTTATCGGATACGCAAACCATTCAGCGAATTCATGACCTGAATCCCCGTTTGGTTGTTTTTGTTATGTATGGGCAAAACCCTAATAGTGGCACAACAAATATGATTGGGGCTGAGCGCTTAGGCAAGTCGCTTAAACAAGCACATCCAGAATACCCCATTTGTATGGTTGGCTCACATGTAAGCGCTTTGCCTAAGGAGGTGTTAGCCCTAAAGTTTGTGGATTATGTGTTGCTTAATGAGGGGGTCTATGCACTTGCCAATTTATTAGACAGCGATATGGACGGCGGCATAAAGCATATCAAAGGTATTGGCTGGAAAAACGAAGGCGCGCTCATCTTAAACCCGCCGCAACACATTGTTCCACAAGACAAGATGGACATTGATTTGCCCGGTTATGCGTGGGATCTGCTGCCTTATGACAAAAAACCACTCGATTTATATCGAGCACATTTCTGGCATGCCGAATTTAACCACAATTTGCGCACCCCGTTTGCCGCAATCTACACGTCATTGGGCTGCACCTTTAAATGCGATTTTTGCATGATCAACATCTTAAATCGTGTTGATAATGAGGATGGCATCGTGTCTGCCAATTCAAACGTCATGCGTCATTGGTCAACTGAGTTTATGTTGAAAGAATTTGACAAATTGGCCAATATGGGGGTAGAAACCTTGCGCATCAGTGACGAGATGTTTTTTTTGAATCGCCGGCACTTCGAGCCACTCATCGCAGGATTAGAAGAACGAGGTCACAATTTACGGATGTGGGCCTATGCGCGTGTTGACACTGTGCGCAAAGAATTTTTAGAGCGATTCAAAAAAGTAGGAATTAACTGGTTGGCGCTTGGCATTGAAGCCGGAAACCAAAAAATTCGTTTGGAGGTGCAAAAAGGCAAATTCCAAGAAGTCAATATTCGTGACACAGTTAAAATCATTCATGATCATGAAATTGATGTGGTTGGAAATTACATTTTTGGCTTTCCTGAAGACACCTACGAGACCATGCAACAAACGCTTGATCTGGCCTGCGAATTAAATACAGCTCATGCCAATATTTATCCATGTCAAGCACTTCCCGGTAGCCCGCTATATTACGCGGCATTAGCAAAAGGCTGGAAGTTGCCCGATAGCTATGAAGGTTATGCATTTTTATCTTATGATTGCCAGCCACTACCAACTAATCACCTCAGCGCCGCCGAGGTTTTGAGGTTTAGAGATGATGCTTGGGCAAAATATTTCTTGCGACCTGAATACCTGTCAATGATTGAGCGAAAGTTTGGAAAACAACAAGCCAAAAACATTGTTGAGATGAGCAAGATTAAACTTAAGCGGAAATTATTAGGCGATTAAGTGGCTGTCTTACGCGCCCTGCTGATATGAATAATTTAAAAAACCTAGGGATCCGTCTGCTTCCGCCCATTTTGTTAGATGCTTTAAGACAAATGCGATCCGCTGAATTTGTAAAAAGTGACAAAATTGTGGCGTCAGATGAATATATTAATTGGCTTTGCACCGTTGTTGGAGGTTGGTTAACCCCTCGACACGGCAATATTCGTGCATTTGAACACGCCATACGCAATTTGCCAGTCCAAGGTGCAATCATCGAAGTAGGATCATTTCTTGGGTTATCCACAAATCTCATTGCTTACTTTATGGCGAAATATACGAAAAATAATCCGTTCTTTATTTGTGATCCTTGGGTGTTTGAGGAAACAGATAAAAAAATTGGTGGTTATTTTGATGCAAGTAGCCAAGCATTTTCAAATTACGCCCAAGCGGTTTTTAAATTAAACTGCCAAACCTTTAGCCAAAATCATTATCCATTCGCCATTAAAGTATTATCAGATGATTTTTTTGCACAATGGAAAATAAATGCCAATTTAAACGATGTATTTGATCGAACAGTTTCTTTAGGTGGGGCGATTGCCTTTGCTTATATAGATGGCGCGCATACATATGAAGCTACCCAAAAAGATTTTGCAAATGTAGATCAATGGATTGTGCCGGGTGGCTTCATTTTATTTGATGATTCAGCAGATGGCTGTGGCTATGAGTCTTCGATAGTGGCAAAAGAAATTATGCAAAACAGCCGCTATCGACTGGTATTTAAAACCCCACATTATTTCTTTCAATGCTTACGTTAGTGCAAAATGATTAATCACCAAGACCAAATCACCATTCTTACTCCTACGATGAACCGTAGCGAGTTTGTGTTGCGAAGCCTCCAATATTATGTAAAAGTAGGGTTTACCGGCACATTTATGATTGGTGATTCAAGCAACGAGTTAGAGCGCGCCAAAATAGAGAGTTATATCGCTGAATATAAAAGCAAATTACGCATTGTTTATCTTTATTTTCCGACAGATCAATATAAAAATGATGCAATGTGTATGCGCGAAATGATCGAAAAAGCGGATACGCCTTATTTGGTCTATGCTGGCGATGATGACTTATTGATTCCCAAAACATTGGCAAAATGCGCACAGTTTTTGGAACAAAACGCAGGTTATAGCGCTGCGCATGGGGTTTTTGTTTCGTTCGCGCTTGTGCAAGATGGCGCATTTGGAGATTTTAGCGAAACTCGTTATGCACCAAACCATATCATTACCGCCGATAGCGCGCGAATTCGGTGGCAAGGATATACGCGTCATGCGCTCTCAACCCAATACTATGTGCATCGAAAAGAGACTTGGCAACTCATGTATCGTGATTTGCCTGATGTGCCATTGCGCTATTTAGGTCCCGAATTTTTGCCCTGTAGCATGTCTGCTATTGCTGGAAAAATCGCCGAAATTGATGAGCTGTCTGTGCTATTTCAAATTAATCGTAATCGGCCATTTGGATGGACTACGCATAGTATTTATTCGTTATGGCTAGAAGATGGTTGGACGCCTGCTTTACGTGGATTGCGAAATGCAATATGCAAAGAATTTGTTGAAAGAGACCGAATAACGCTTGAAGAAGCTCAATCTTTCTTTGATCGTGAAATGTGGCGGCATCTTATTATTATGCTGCAAGCCCATTACGATATTCGTGATTATGAGCCAATCAATATTTTTAATGGTTTAAAACGTCGTTTTAAAGGCGTGGTGCGTTTGTGGAATGTAGGACGCCAACTTCGGGCAAAACAATATCGAAATTGTGCGCTTAGTTATCTCAAAAACAGTCAACATCCGTTTCATCAAGATTTTATGGCGGCCTATTCGATCGTTGCAAAACCATAGCGCAATTTCCCTTATCTTTTATGTTACCCAAAATATCAATCATTACGCCATGTCTAAACTCGGAAGCGACGCTTGAACGGGCAATTCAGTGTCTGATTGCTCAAAACTATCCTAATCTCGAATATATCATTATTGATGGCAATTCAAAAGATGGCACGCTTGAGATTATTAAGAAATATCAGCAGCATATACACGTGTGGGTCTCGGAACCAGATTCAGGCACTTCCGAAGCAATCAATAAAGGTATTGCTAGGGCGAGTGGGGATATTGTTGGCTTTTTATTGTCTGATGATGTTTATGAAGCGAATGCATTACACATGGTCGCTAAGACATTTCAACAGCAAGCATCTGCCGATATAGTTTACGGTGATATTAACTATATCGGGCCATTTCGCCCGCCATTTATCGCCCACGCAAAACCCAGCATTGTCAAAGATGATTTTGGGTATCCCTCCGGCATTATTTACTTGCCTGCCTGTTTCTTCAAAAAATCTTGTTTTGATCAGTACGGCAGTTTTGATTTGTCATATCAAATCACCAATGATTACGAGTTGTTTTTACGTTTTGCTAGCAAAGGGTTGCGTTATTGGCATATAAATGCTGTTTTAGCGACGATGCATTGGGGTGGTATGAGCAGCAAGATTACAGACAAGATGGGGATTGAGTTTAGACGAGCGTTTTATCATTATCACCCTGCGTTAAAGGCCCGATTTGTTTTTGAATTTATTTGGTATCGGAATATGGCAAGGAATTATGTAAAGAAAACCCCTTTCCTTGCGCCGCTACTTGGGTTTTATCGTAAGTCGCGCAATTTTCTGTTGCGTAATGCTGTCTAAGATATTGCTTTTGCATAAAAATGGAAGTTAGTGTTAATATTCCCTGTGCTGGCATCTGTGTTACTTGTCAAGGCACTTTTATGTCGGTTGTGCGACAGCAAAACAACTATACTATTGCCAAATGTCAGAACTGCCAATTGACACAAGTTTCGCCCGTGCCGAGCGACGAGGAGCTAAATTTACACTATCAAAACCCTGCGTATTTTGAAGGAGAGGAATCACAAGGCTATAAAAATTATGCCGATATGAAAAAGGCGCTACAGCCCTTTTTTGCGCGCCGTTTGCGAGAAATCAAACAAGCATTGCCATCGGGCAAGACATTGCTTGATTTTGGGTGTGCAGCAGGTTATTTTTTAGAGATGGCGCGGCATGACGGCTGGAAAATAGCTGGGGTTGAGTTATCACAAGACATGGCCGCAAAAGCATCCAATGATCTAGGCATTTCTATTCCACAATCCCTAGATCATCAACCAGCTAACGACTTTGATGTGGTTACTTTGTGGGAGGTGATCGAGCATGTTCCAAATCCTGTTGCCCAACTAGAACGGCTTAAGTCTAAATTGCGCCCGGGCGGGATATTGATGTTGTCAACCCCTAATAATGGACATTGGCAAGCGATTCGTGAGCCAGGTAATTGGACTGTTTATCGTCCACCCTCCCATCTTATTTATTTCACAGCCGATACATTGGCAGATACGCTACGCCGTGCGGGTTTTGAGCAAATACGGGTGCGCGGCGTTTCGCCATTTCCGGCGTTGCCGCGTTGGCTAAGTTTTGCTAGTAATCCGTTGCGACAGCGCCTCATTACTGGCCAGTCATCAAATTGGACGCTAGATTTGCTCATGTGGCGTTTGATACGTTTAGTCGGCTGGGCATGGCAAAAAATTGCATACCCTAAAGATGACATATTCACTACGCTAGAAGTAATTGCATTTAAGCCAGCCTAAAACATGCGCATTTTATTTATTGCTCGTTATCGAGATGCCTCTATGTCTCGCAAACTTGAATATATCGCGGCTAATCGCAATATGACTTTGCGCCATGTTATTCCGGCTTTCTGGAAAGATGAATTAGTACAGGTGCGTTATCGAGCAGCTACGGCCATCCCCTTGCCATATGAAACGCAGCCTATTCCCCTCATTGGCTCATCCAATGACCCGCATCGTGCATTTTACAGAACCTTGACTTTCGGGTTGCACCAATTTCGCCCCGATATCATTCATGCCGAAGAAGAGCCAGATAGCCTTGCGGCATTGCAGATTGGGATAGCAAGAAAATTATTTGCACCAAAAGCTAAACTTGTTTTAAACACTTGGCAAAATATTGATCGGCCTAAAACACGCAGCGTGAAATTTGTATTAGGTTCCACCCTGAAAATGGCAGACGCGGTTTTATGCGCAAATCAAGAGGCGGTTATGCTTTTAAATCAGCAAGGTTACTCTGGCAAAACGGCTGTGATCCCAGCCGTTGGGGTTGATATGCGGGTATTCTTTCCCCAAAACGCTGAGCAAGCACCCCCTTCAGAGACGCAACGTTTTGTCATTGGATATGTAGGCCGATTCGTGAAAGACAAAGGGCTATTTGAGTTATTGGCGGCCTTTAATCAAATTTGCCGCCCCAACCTGTGGTTGCAATTGATCGGCGATGGGAATGATCGCCAAGCGCTTCAAGCAGTTGCACAAAAATTGCCCTGTAACACACAAATCGAATTTTTACCGCCCGCCTCGCCAGCCGATATCGCCGACAAGATGCGCAAACTCGACGCACTCGTGTTGCCGTCGAAAACAACAGCCGTTTGGAAAGAGCAATTTGGACGGGTGTTGACAGAGGCTATGGCTTGTGGTGTGCCTGTGATAGGCAGCGATTCAGGGGCTATTCCTGAAGTGATTGGCGAAGCTGGGCTAATTTTTCCAGAAGGGGATATAGGCGAATTGGCTCATTGTCTGGATAAGCTATCTCGCTCTCCGTTGCTGGTAGCAGATTTATCTAGTAAGGGGTTTAATCGTGTAAGGCAACACTTTTCGCAAGAAAAGATTGCACAAAAAACCTTGGCTTTTTACAAAGAGTTGATGACATGACCCCTAAAGCAACCGTTATTATTCTTAACTACAATACACGCGATTTAACTTTGGCTTGTCTTGCAAGGTTTTATTCGCAAATCCCTTCGGATTGGCGAGTGATTGTCGTTGATAATGCGTCATCAGATGGATCGGCGGACGCTATAGAGAAGGCTTATCCAGCAATTGATGTGATTCGAAGTGCTAAAAATTTAGGATTCTCTGGTGGGAATAATTTAGGAATTGCCCAAGCCGATACTGAAGCACTGATTTTGCTGAATAGTGATGTATACGTTGATGCACATACCTTGGCTGGTGTGGTGCAAAATTTGTTGTCTAACCCCGTTGCCGCCGCACTATCCCCAAAATTGCTGAATGAGCAAAGAGAGCCGCAAGCATTTGCATATGGCAACGACCCTACAATTTTCTACTTGCTAAAGCGAGCTTGGAATGCCATTATTTATCGGCGTTCATTGCATGACTGGGACATAAAACATCCAATTGCAGTTGACTGGATATCGGGCGCATGTTTGTGTGTCAAAAAGGCGGTTGTGGATCAAGTCGGAATGATGGATGATCGTTTTTTTCTATACTTTGAAGATAACGATTGGTGTTTACGGATGCGCGAACATGGCTGGCGTGTGATTTATGACCCACACTATCAAGTCATTCATTTGGGTGGTGGTAGCGAAAAAAAACGACGTAAAGCCAATCAAATTTATTACAACAGCTTGATTCTATTTTATAAAAAACACTATACCAAGTTTCAGTTGATTTTGCTGAAATGTTTTTTGCCGATATACCGCGCATTTAATCGCACATAGCGATTTCCTCTCCTTTACTTTTTAGTTGTTTATGACGCTTTCTCTTGAACTCACCACCGACAATTTCCTTCTTAACAACGCCCACGCGGGAAAAGCGCTATACCGTGCTCGAACTCGTTGACGCATTTAGCCAACCCGGCAACGAGATGAAAGCGCTGCGCGAAATTCGACACGTATTAAGACCGAGCGGGCAATTGCTTATTTACCAAATGCCCGCTGATTGCGCTCGACGGCCTCGCCTGCAAATTGCCTTTGCTCAACCAAGTCGCTGGTGTATTAGAAATCACCGCCGTTGCAGCCTGATATCGCTATAATCACTGCATATGCAGCGATTCTTCAACACCGCTGGCCCCAACCAAGCGGACCAAAGCTACACCCTGCCGCCGCTCACGCGCTTTGACTTGGATGAAATCTTGCTACTAATTGGACAACGCCGCTATTTTGTGCTGCACGCCCCGCGTCAAACCGGTAAAACAACGGCGCTCCTCGCGTTGCAAGATTATCTGAACAAAGACGGGCATTATATTTGCTTGTATGCCAATATCGAGGCGGCGCAGGCGGCGCGACATAATGTTCAGGATGCCATCCGCACCATTACCACGGTGATTGCAAGTCAGGCTGCATACACTTTGAAGGAAGGTTTTTTGCGTGAAACACTCAACCAGTTGCGTGTTACGTCTAATTTTCAAAGTGAACTGGCTGAATTATTGCAGTATTGGTCGGAGTATGCCTCAAAACCGGTCATATTATTATTAGATGAAGTAGATGCATTGGTTGGTGACGCACTGATTAGCGTTTTACGTCAATTGCGCGGGGGATATCATAAACGCCCAGGTGGTTTTCCCTCCACCGTCATTTTGTGCGGCGTGCGTGATGTGCGCGATTATCGTATTCACACCTCCGACAAAGAGATCATCACCGGCGGCAGTGCCTTCAACATTAAAGCCGTGTCGTTGCGGTTGGGCGATTTTAGCCGT
>JAHBAL020000301.1 GCA_018500105.2 Anaerolineae bacterium | reverse complement strand
TCTGGGGGGTAGGGGGCCAGCGCACGCGCTGAGCAACAGCCCAACGGCGATTAACCCCGTTACCTGCGATTTTGTGCGTTGCCAAACGGGTTTTGGCAATGGCTTGTTTTGATTTGTATTCATCTTAACACCTCTGATGTCAATAGCGTAGCCAACGCTTGTTCAGATGTTGTTAAGGCGGTGTTTGGGGTGGGTGTAGCCCGAAAAAACATAAGTCCGTGAATTTATTCGTGGTTTAGCGAGGCGTGACCCCGCCGATGGTTTGGAGGCAACAAGCCCACAGACAGGCAACGCCTCGAAACCACGAATAAATTCACAGACCTATATTGTTAGTGGTTAGTGGTTAATGATGAACTTTTTGCCGTTGACCACTGACCACTAACCATTGACCACTCGCGCGATATTTATGCCACGTGCATGGCGGTTGGCCCCGCCAAATTCACCTTTAGCTCGTTGTGCACATCGGCCACACCCGGCACAGCCAAGGCGGCGCGTTCGGCTTCCTTATACTCGGCCCACGACGATACGTGCCCCGACAAGGTGACCACGTTGCCGTCGGTGGTGACGGCAATCCGGCTGGCTTCTTGGGTGGCGCTGCGCTGAAACGCCTTGCTGATAGACGATTGCACATCGCCGATGGTGGCGCTGGGGGTCACGACAATTTTGTTCGAGATGCCGCGAATGCCTTGCACATATTGAATGGCTTTTTGGGCCTCAATCCTCTCATATTGCCATGCCACCGAGCCGCTTAGTGTGACCCAGCCATGCTCAACTTTGACCTGAATGGCCTCTGCCGGAATCATTGTGTTCCACTTGAGCACATTCAAAATCGCACCGACAATGGCTTCATCGGTGCGGCGATGTTCGCCGGGTGGGTTGACCTGAATTTCTTCTGCCAGCCCGCGTATGCCCGCAAGGCGATTGCAAATTTTCTCGGCAATGACTTTTTGGGCATGATTTTCGCAAAAACCGCTCAGCGTGACGACGCCATTTCTAACCGCAATGCCGATATTGGCCGAGGCCAAGCGTGGCTCAGCCGCGAGTGCTTCTAACACATCTTGGTGTAATTGTATGTCCGTCTTCACGATAGCCCTCCTTACACATTCTCTGGGCGCACCAACATGACTGGCACATGCGACGATTGCACCAAACGATTGGCGATGCTGCCCAAGATTATTTGTTTGAATCCACTGCGCCCGTGCGTCGTCATGGTAATCAGGTCAATGGCATTTTGATTGATATATTGCAAAATAGCGTCGGCGGCGTCAATATCTTGCTTCACGACAGCCGTCGCCTTGATCCCAGCCATGCCAAATTCTTGCACCAATAGGTCGAGTTGGCGAGCCGCTTCTTCGCGGGCCACCCGCACCATATTGGCTGCGCCTGCCATATCTAGCTCATATGAATGCACCAACTTCAGCTCCAAAATTTGGAGAAAAGTGACATTGCAGCCTAAACGAATGGCCAGTTGTTTAGCATAAGGCAGAACTTGCTTTGACAATGCTGAGCCGTCGAGGGGAATAAGCATGTGTGTAAACATGCTGCCAATGTAACGCACCTACTTTGAAAACGCATCTGCCATGCGGCTATAAAACAACTAACCACTTGACCCCCCGCCCATAGCCACCCGTCTGATGGCAAAATCGGCTTTTTGATCTAAAGTGCTTGCATCTGAGATAACTTTCCGAAAAAATCAAGTTTGAATCTTCGTTTTATAGATGAAAATTTGATGAGAGGCGGGAATCATGAAAAAATTATTAATATTGGGCGCAGGTACAGCCGGAACCATGGCCGCCAATCGCCTCAGCCATTTGCTCGATTTGGATGAATGGCAGATCACGGTGGTGGATCAAGACAAGACCCACTATTACCAGCCCGGTTATTTGTTTTTGCCATTCGGGGTGTATGGCAAAAACGATGTCATTAAGCCCAAACGCGATTTTTTGCCCACCGGTGTGCGCTTGGTGATGTCGGCCATTACCGCCATTGAACCTGAGCAAAACCGTGTGCGTTTGGCCGATGGTCAAACCCTCAATTACGACTTTTTGATCATCGCCACCGGCGCCGATATTTACCCCCACCAAACGCCGGGCCTCGGTGAGCATGAATGGGGCAAATCCATTCACACCTTCTATTCTTATGTGGGTGCGTTGGCCTTGTTCGAGCATTTCAAGCACTGGCAGGGCGGGCGTTTGGTGTTGAATGTGGTCGAAAACCCGATCAAATGCCCAGTGGCCCCGCTCGAATTTTTGATGTTGGCGGATTGGTTTTTTACTGAAAAAGGGATGCGCGACAAAGTTGAGTTGATTTATGCCACCCCGTTGCCGGGCGCATTTACCAAGCCCAAGGCATCGAAATTGCTTGGGCATTTGCTCGACGAAAAGCGCATTCAGGTCGTGCCCGAATTTATGATCGAACGGGTTGACCCCGACGACAAGAAAATTGTGGCCTATGACGAGCAAGAAGTGCCCTATGATTTGCTGGTGAGTGTGCCGCTCAACATGGGCGCGGCGGTGGTG
>JAHBAL020000209.1 GCA_018500105.2 Anaerolineae bacterium | reverse complement strand
CGATGTTGTTGATGTTGTTCATTTTGATTTCTCCTGAGTTTGTCCTGTGACTTCATGATAGCTATCTGGGGGGATAGTCAAATCAGACCGACGGCTGGGGCTAGATAGGGCTAAAGACCTATCTTGGATAGAAGTTTGTTGGAGGCTGATTTGAGATAAACCAGTGCAACAAATTCTACGTAATCGAACTTCTAAGTTTCGCCGAGGGGATATACAGGCTAACTCTCATGGTTGCATCACGGGTTGCAGGTTGCAAAGTGGCAAAGTGGCAGGTTGCAAAGTGGCAGGTTGCAGAGTGGCAAAGTCGCAAAGTGGCAAAGTGGCAGGTTTCAAAGCGGCAACTCTGCAACCTGCAACCTGCAACTCTGCAACCTGCAACTCTGCAACTCTGCAACTCTGCAACCTGCAACTCTGCAACCTGCAACTCTGCAACCTGCAACCTGCAACCTGCAACCTGCAACCTGCAACCTGCAACCTGCAACCTGCCCCCTACTCCAAACTATTGCAAAACGCTTGCGCGACGGCGAGATAGATGTCGGCGCATTGGTGGACGGTGTCGAGGTCAACCCATTCGACCACGCCATGCGCACCAAAGCCACGCGGCCCAAGCAGCAAGGTGGGCACGCCAGCACTGGCAAAAAAGGCGGAATCAGCCCAGAAGGACACGCCACCAATTTTGGCAGGGTTGCCAGTGACGTTTTGCACATGTTGGGCGCACAATTGCACAATCGGCGCGGTTTCGGGCACCTCAAAGGCATCGCGCATCAAGCCACGAGTGAGTTTGGCTTTGAAGGTGGGATCAGTTGTCGCACAACGGTCAAGGATGGCCTGAAGTTGCGCTTGGGCGATCTCGGCATTTTCGCTGGGGAGGGTGCGACGCTCGACTTGCAGCTTGCAGTAGGCCGGATACGACGATAACTCTTGCCCGCCATTGATGAGCGAGGCATGAATTGACCCGCTGCCAAGATAGGGGTGACCTATTTCGGCGCGTAAATGCAGGTCGAGTTGGTCTAATTCGGTCAATACTTTGCCCATTTTGACGATAGCGTCTACGCCCAAATGCGGGCGCGAGCCGTGCGCCGCCACGCCAAACGTCTCAATATCGAACCAGACAAAGCCTTTGTGAGCCACCGCAATTTCCATCTCGGTCGGTTCGGTCACGATGACGGCATCGGGCTGCCACCGGGCGAGGTCGCGGCAAATGGCCTGCGTGCCGATGCTGGCGACTTCTTCATCTGACACCGCTGTCACGATGACGTCGCCGCGTAAATTGAGGGCTTTGGCCCGTTTGGCCGTGATGAGGCAGGCGGCAAGGCTGGCCTTCATATCGTAACTGCCGCGCCCGTACAGGCGATTGCCCTCGATGCGGGGCGCAAGCCCGTCGGTCATGCCGGTCACGCCCACCGTGTCCATGTGGGCATTAAGCATAAGCGACTTGCCGCCGCCGCTGCCGCGTGCCGTGACGATGACATTTGGGCGGCCATCGGCCACTGGCTGAATTTCGACGGCCAGCCCGGCCTCTCGCGCCCAATTCGCCACAAATTGGGCGATTGCGGCCTCGCCTGCCGCACCGGCAATCAAATCGGGGTTGATTGAATCAATGCTCACCAGTTGTTCGATGAGCGGGTTAAGTTCGTTTTGGATTGACATAATTTCTAATGGTAAATGGTAAATGGTTAATGGTTAATGATTAATCGTTATGCAAGTTTTATGAATATCTGACTACTGACTACTGACTACTGACTACTGACTACTGACTACTGACACTGACGACTTCAGTATATACTTCGCCCGATTACAAATGGCAACAGAAACCAATCAAATTATTTACTCGATGTCGCGGGTGGGGCGTATTCATCCCCCACAAAAACAGGTGTTGCGTGACATTTCGCTTGGCTTTTATTACGGGGCCAAAATCGGGGTACTGGGTCTAAACGGTGCAGGTAAAAGCACGTTGCTGCGCATCATGGCCGGCCTCGACGATGCCTATATCGGCGAAACCATGCTCACGAAAGGCTATACACGCGGCATGTTGGAGCAAGAACCTTATCTTGACCCCAAAAAGACGGTGAAAGAATGTGTGGAAGAGGCCGTGCAGCCCATCGTTGACAAACTCAAAAAGTTTGACGAGATCAGCGAGAAATTTAGCGACCCCGATGCCGACTTCGATCAATTGATCGAGGAGCAGGGCAAATTGCAAGAAGAACTGGATAAACTCGATGCGTGGAATTTGGACGCCAAGCTTGAGGTGGCGATGGACGCGCTGCGCTGCCCGCCCGGCGATGCGTCGGTGACGCGGCTGTCGGGTGGTGAAAAGCGCCGCGTGGCGATGTGTCGCCTTTTGCTGACCGAACCTGATATTTTGCTGCTCGACGAACCGACCAACCACCTTGATGCTGAATCGGTGGCGTGGCTCGAACGTCACTTGCGCGATTACAAAGGCACGGTCATTGCAGTGACGCACGACCGCTATTTCCTCGACAACGCCGCCGAATGGATTTTGGAACTGGATCGCGGGTATGGCATTCCCTACAAAGGCAATTATTCGTCGTGGTTGGCGCAAAAGAAGCGCCGCCTAGAACTTGAAGAAAAGGCCGAGGCCAAGCGCCAAAAGACGCTCGAACGCGAGTTGGAATGGATTCAAATGTCGCCGCGTGCGCGGCAATCGAAAGGCAAGGCGCGTGTGAATGCGTATGAGCAATTGCTCAGCCAAGAGAGCGAAAAGCGCCGCGAAGAGCTTGAAATTTATATTCCGCCCGGCCCGCGTTTGGGTGAGCGTGTGATCGAATTTAACAATGTGACCAAAGGCTATGGAGATGAAGTGCTGTATGAAAATCTCAGCTTTTCAATTCCGCCCGGCGCAATTGTGGGCGTGATCGGGCCAAACGGCGCGGGGAAAACCACCCTGTTCCGCATGATTACGGGGCAAGAGAAGCCCGACAAAGGCACGGTGAACATTGGCGAAACGGTGAAATTGGCGTATGTTGATCAAAGCCGCGATTCGCTCAACGGCGACAACAATGTGTGGCAAGAGATCAGCGGCGGCGAAGAGTTATTGACGATGGGCACACGCAAAATAAACAGCCGCGCTTATGTCGCCGGTTTCAACTTTTTGGGGGCCGATCAGCAAATTAAAGTCAAGGCACTGTCGGGCGGGCAACGCAACCGGGTGCATTTGGCGAAAACGCTGAAGGCGGGCGGCAATGTGCTGTTGCTCGACGAACCGACCAACGATATTGACGTGAATACGATGCGGGCGCTCGAAGAGTCAATTGAGAATTTTGCCGGTTGTGCCATGATTATTAGCCACGACCGCTGGTTTCTCGACCGCGTGGCGACGCACATTTTGGCGTTTGAAGACGACGGCAGTGTGACCTTTTTCCTCGGCAATTGTAGCGACTACGAAGAAGATCGGCGTAAGCGTTTGGGCAAGGCCGCCGAAATGCCACACCGATTGGTGCATCGCAAGCTGACACGCTAATCATTTGCCCTTAAAAATACGACGCCACCAATACTCAGTTTATAGGCAAATTCTGAGTATTGGTGGCGTCATTTTTCATTGAAGCAGTGGTCTGGCTACTTCACACATGCAATAATTGCATTTTTGGAATTAATTGTGTGTCTGAATTGCTATGCGGTAATCATGCTGCTATAGAGTGAAGATCAAATCTGTGCAATCATACAGATAGGATGTGTTAATATTTGGTTACCGATTTTTATATCAGTAATTGGGAGGGAATTCAATTAAAAATGTCGAATAAACCATTAAATAAGGCAGAAATTGTTGCCAAAATAGCAGACAAGTGTGATGTCAGCAAGAAGAGCGCTGACGCGATGTTGGATGCGCTCATTGATTTGATGAAGGCTGAAATGGGCAAAGATGGAAACCGTGTGTTTGTGTTGCCGGGCGTGCTTAAAATTTCAGTGGGAGAGCGCCCAGCCACAAAGGAACGCAAAAGCACCAATCCATTTACAAAAGAGCCGATGACAGTGGCTGCAAAGCCGGCCCGCACAACTGTGCGTGTTCGCGCATTGAAAGGATTGAAGGATTCGGCCTAAATTGGGTTTGAGGAAAAGCCGCGTGAGCACATCACGCGGCTTTTTTTTATGTTTGGTGGGCGGTGTGCAACGCGCTCTTGAGCACCTTGAGCGACAACAACGCGCATTTGACGCGGGCGGGCGTAAGCGGTGCGCCGATCAATTTCAGCAAATATTCGGGCGCAAGTTCTTTCAAATCGGCGATTTTGTTGCCGATCACGTCCTCCAACAACATCGAAGCCGCCGCTTGGCTGACAATGCACCCTTGCCCGCTAAAGGCTGCGTCGGCGAGTGTTTGCCCATCGTCGCTCAGTTTTACATCCATGTGAATGCAATCGCCGCATAACGGGTTGCAATCTTCGTGCGAACCATCGGCAGCGTCGAGTGTGCCGTAATGACGCGGATTTTCAAAGTGATCGAGCATTTGCTCGCGGTAGATATCGCTCATTTCAACCTCGCATTTTAGCGCCGCGCTTGTTAGCGCCACGCTTTTTAGCGCCTGCGTCGGGTTTGCAATTTGGCTTTGGCTTTGTAAATGGCCTCGACTAAGGCGTCTACTTCGTTTGGCTGCGAATAAACGTAAAAGCTGGCGCGTGCGGTGGCAGCCAGCCCAAGCCGCTGATGCAGCGGTTGGGCGCAATGATGCCCCGCCCGCACCGCCACGCCTTCTTGGTCGAGCAAGGTGGCGAGATCGTGCGGATGAATTTGATCCACATTGAAGGTGACGACCCCGCCTCGAATGGCGGGATCGGTGGGGCCGTAAATGGTTACCCCCGGAACTTCGGCCACACGCTCAAGCGCATATGCCGTGATCTCGCGCTCGTGTTCGCGCACCGCCGCCATGCCCAATTTTGATAAATAATCAACCGCCGCGCCCAGCCCAATCGCCTCGACAAAGGCTGGCGTTCCGGCCTCAAATTTCAGTGGCACATCGTTCCAACGGATGGTGTCGAAGCCGACGTAACTGATCATATCGCCGCCGCTCATGAAGGGCGGCATGGCCTCTAGCAGCGCTTTTTTGCCATACAACACGCCGATGCCGGTCGGCCCCAACATTTTGTGGCCCGAAAAGGCGTAAAAATCGCAGTCGAGTTCGGCGACATTAACGGGCATGTGCGGTACGGCTTGCGAGCCGTCAATAATGACGATAGCCCCCAGCGCGTGGGCACGTTTGATGAGCGGGGCGGGGTCGGTGATCACGCCCAGCACGTTTGAGACATGGGCAAAACTGACGATGCGGGTGCGTTCGCTCAGCAGCGTGTCGAGTTGGCTCAGGTCGAGTTGCCCATCGGGGGTGAGCGGAATGCACTTGACCACCACGCCCTTTTCTTGTGCCAAATGGAACCAAGGCACAAAATTGGCGTGATGCTCTAATTCGGTGATGAGGATTTCGTCGCCCGCTTTGAGGAAATGCCGCCCATAAGAATAGGCCAGCAGATTGAGCGCCTCGGTGGCGTTGCGGGTGAACACGATATTGTCGGCAGAGGGCGAGCCGATAAATCGCGCCACCTTGGCCCGTGCTTCGTCATATTCGGCGGTGGCAGCTTCGCTAAAAACATACACACCGCGATGCACATTGGCATAGCGGTGGCGATATACGGTATCCATCGCGTCAAGCACTTGTAGCGGCTTTTGCGACGAGGCCGCGCTGTCTAAAAAGACGACGGGGCGGCCATTGACCTGTTCTGACAAAATCGGAAAATCGCGCCGGATGGCGGCGACATCGAGTGTGGGGTGGCTCATAAAAGGCTTATATTTTAAGCGTGCCAAAGCACGGCGAAAAAATGGCAGGTGACGCCGGTCAAGACGAACACATGCCAAATGAAATGGTCATACGGGCGGTCGGCGTTGAAAAAGATCACGCCAACGCTAAATGCGATGCCGCCTGCCAGCAGCCAGAGCAGCCCTGCCGTCGGCATTTGTTCCCATAATGGGTAAATGACCAGCACAATAAGCCAGCCCATGATCAAATAAAGTGCGGTTGAAATTTTCAGATATTTCACCGCGCCGCCGATGAGCTTGAAAATGACGCCGGCACAGGCGATAGACCATACCAACCCAAGCAAAATCCAGCCCCAAATGCCATTTAGCACGCCCAGCGTGAACGGCGTGTAGGTTCCGGCAATAAACAAGAAGATGACAGCGTGATCGAGCACTTGCAACTTGTTTTTGGCGTGGCCGGGTGGCACAGCGTGGTAAACGGTCGAGGCGCAAAATAGCAGCGACAGCGTGACCGCGTAAATGATCACGCCGATTAAAAAGGCGGAATTGCCGCGTTGCAGTGCGCCATAAATGAGCACTGGTGTGGCAATTAGTGCGGCAATAAACCCCAGCCCGTGACTGAGGGTGTTGGCGAGTCGCTCGCCCAATGATTCAGGTCGTTCAATTATCATATATTGCAAGAAATTTGCTGGCAAACGCGATGCGACTAAGTGACGATGTTGTTCGTATTGCAAGCATTTCGAGTATAAGCGTTTGGGTGAGTATCGAGTGAAATTTGCCTAAACGCACACTAATTGCGTCGTGATCGGGATTCAGTATTTAAGCGAAAACCAATGATTTCGATTTAGACTCATCATGCCATGAAAAAGAAGTTGATATTTGCATTAGGCGGCGGTGGCGCACGCGGGGCGCTGCAAGCGGGTGCGTTGCGGGCGCTGGTGCAGGCCGAAATTAAGCCAGATTTGATGGTGGGCACGTCAATTGGCTCGGTGAACGCCATATTTATGGCGATGCATGGCTTTAGTGCCGAGACACTCAATAAACTAGACGCGACTTGGTTGGATTTTGCCAAAGCCAACTTATTTCCCGCTAGCACGGCGTGGCTCACCACACAGGTATTGTTCAATTATGTTGGGGTGTGGCCGTATCAAGGCATCCGCGATTATTTTATTTCGCAAGGCATCCGCCCCGATTTGCATTTTGGCGATCTGAAACACGCGCCGGTGATTTTGGTGAGTAGTGATTTAAATAATCGCAAGCCGGTGTATTACGGCACTGACCCGCGCCATTTGGTGCTGGATGGATTAATCGCTTCGGCGGCATTGCCGCCTTGGGTATCGCCTGTCGCCGATGACGGGCGGATGTTGGTGGATGGCGGCATGATCAGCAATTTGCCTATTGAGCCAGCGCTTTCGTTTGGCGCAACCGAGATTATTGCGATGGGATTGACGAATCCGAGCGATGTTGCGGATGCCAGCGGCGGCATCAGCAATTTGTGGAGCAAATTTTTATACACCATTGAGGCACGGCAAATTCATCTCGAATTGGCGCTGGCGCGGGCCAAAAATGTGCCTGTTCACCTGATTGATCTGAAAACGCTGATGCCCATACCGGCTTACGACTTTAGCCAAACGCAGTTTTTGATTCACGATGGCTATCGGCAAATGAAATGGGTACTCGATTCTGGTCGCTTGGCCCATTTGTGTCCATCAAGTGGCTGGCTTGGGCGTGTGCAAAAATGGTTTTCGCCCGATCCGCCGCCGCAACCGAAAAAATCGTGATTTAAAATAACCCCGACATGGGGTTTTTGCTGCAAAAATGGCGCTCGGTGTGGTCACGGCTGTGCTCGTATGAAGGGCTGCTGCTGGTCATGCTGTTGGCGTTTGAGGCGTTTTCGCATCCCACCGAATATTTTGGCAGCCGATTGCCAGCCCCGCAAAGCGGTATTATATTCGGCGGGTTAATTGTGGCCTTGGCGGGCGGCTGGGTGGCGCTGAGCCAAAAGCCAATCGAATTTGCAATTGCGCTGCGCCCAGTTATGCTGCTGGTGGCCTTGGCATGGCTACCGACAGCGCGTTTTTTGCACTTTATTTTGCCGGCTGGCGATGTTTGGCTGTATTGGCTGATCGGCATTTTTGCGCTTTTTTTGCTGTTTTGGCTGACTAATCGTCATCCGCGCTGGGTAATTTCGCTCTCGGTATTGCTGGGGTGTGCCATTCGGCTGTATTGGTTTTCAATTCGCCCCATTTACCCTGATTTTGGCGACATGCAGCCGTTGGTCATGATGGCGTTGGATGAATTTGTTGGGCTAAAAACGCCGTATCGCTTGTATTCCATGCCTTGGGAATTGCCGCTGACCTATTTGCCGCTGACATGGCTGGCCTATTTGCCCACTTATTTGCTCGACCTTGACATTCGCGTCACCAATTTGCTCATCGAGCTAGCGATTGGGGCGATGCTGGGCTTGGTGGCCTATAAACACGAAAATAGGGCGAAAAGCCAATATTCGCTCGTAAATTACCTGTTGTTGTGCTGGGGCATGCTTTTCTTTTTGCCCATGTTTAGCGAATATGCACAAGCCGCCACCAGCCAAATCTTTTGGCTATTCGTCGCGTTGACGCTGACGGCGTTGGCCTATGCCCAAGCTCGGCTGCGCGATCAGGTTTTGCCGGCGGTGTTGCTGGGCTTGGGTTTGGCGACCTCGCCATTTATGGCGGTGGCGGCGTTGTTCGTTGGGCTGTATTGGCTGCGACACGTTTTGTGGCAAAAAACCGCGATTTTGACCGGAATTGCCTTGTTTGTCGCTTTTTTCATCATTGCGCCTTTTGCCATTTCTGCGCCAAAAAACTTCTTTTTCGGCGTTTTTCAATGGTTTAATGACACAACGCTGTATTCGCATGAAGTGTGGAAGGTGGGTTATTTGGGCACACAACCGAGTTTGTCGGTGCTGTTTTGGAACACTGGCACACAAGATTGGCTGAAATTGTTGCAACTTGGCTGGCTGGCTGGGTTGGGCGCAATGTATTGGCGGCAAGGCGCATCTTTGCGGGCTTTACCCGTCATTCTCACCGCCGCCTATTTGCTGTTTGTCGCGTTTAATACAGTGGTGTGGACTTACTACTATTTTGTCGCGTTTGTCACTGGGCTGTTTGCGTTGGCTTATCGTCCACAGCCCATACGGCTTTCGCGGCGCGAGCGGCGTGCGCATTCACGTCAAATATAAATGTAAAATATCTCATCTTTATGCGTGCATTTCCAGTTCTTTGGCGATCAATGAAATTTGTGTGGGAGGATTTGCTCCTGCTGGTTTTGATGAACTTGTTGACCGTGATGGGCACATTTTTCATCATTCCGGCCCCCGGGTTGTGGGCCGGATTGCATGTGGTGTGCAATCGCGTGGCGTGCGGCTATGCCATCTCATGGGATATCTTTTGGGAAGCGTTCCGCAACTATTACCGGCGCTTTTTGCCGTTTTGCTTGGCCTCCAGCGTCATCACCGTCTTAATTGCGATCAACTTTTTCTGGTATCCCAATCAATTTGCGGGCGAAAGTTGGGTGTCGTGGGTGCAAGGTGCATGGCTGGCGGTGGCGTTTATGTGGGTGGCGATTCAATTTTATGTTTACGCCTTTTATATTGAGCAAGAAGACAAACGCTGGCGCGTGGCCTTGCGCAACGCCGCTCTCATCGCTGGCGCAAACCCACTTTACACCATCATCTTGCTGTTCTTTACTGGCACACTTTTAATCTTGGTGACGGGCCTTATGCCACCGCTATTGGCCTTGCTTGGCGTGGCGTTTTGGGTGATGGTTGGCACGACGGCGGTGCTCGACCGCATCGCCGATTATCGCAAGCGTATGGGGTTGCCCGATCCACACAACAACCAATTTGAGGGAAAATAAATGAAACCTTGGATTCTCGCGGCGCGTCCGCGCACCTTGCCTGCTGCCATTGTGCCCGTGTTGGTGGGGGCGGCGCTGGCTGCCCGCGATGGGCAATTTCGCTGGCTGCCTTTTGTGGCGGCATTGTTGGCCTCTATTCTCATTCAAATCGGCACCAATTATGTCAATGACGTATTCGACTTTTTGAAAGGCGCCGACAAAAATCGCAAAGGCCCGACCCGCGCCACTCAAAGCGGCATGGTGACCCCGCGCCAAATGTTTATCGCCATTGCCATCGTATTTGGTTTGGCGATGTTGTTGGGGGTGTATTTAATCAGCGTCGGCGGCTGGCCCATTCTCGTGATCGGCGTCGTCTCAATTTTGGCGGGCATCGCTTACACGGCTGGGCCATTTCCGCTGGCCTACAACGGCTTGGGCGATTTGTTCGCCTTTTTGTTTTTTGGCGTGGTGGCGGTCGTTGGCACCTATTACACCCAAACATTGCAATTTAGCGGGCTGGCGTTGGGCATTTCGATTCCGGTGGCGTGTTTGGTTACCGCCATCATCGTGGTGAATAATTGCCGCGACATCGAGACTGACCGCGTGGTGAAAAAACGCACCTTGGCCGTGCTGATGGGCGATGTCGCCACCCGTTACTATTTTGCTGGGCTAATTGGCATCGCCTATGGTGTCGTCATCGGCTTGGGCTGGCAATATCGGCTGTGGTGGTGGTTGCCCTTGCTCAGCGCCCCGCTGGCGGTCAAACTTGTCATTGACTTGTGGCACGCCAAGCAAGGCATGGAATTTAACCGCTGCCTCGCCGCCACCGCTCGCCTGCATATGATTTTTGGCTTGTTGTTGGCTGCTGGCCTTCTTATTTAATGCCTGAATGCGTGAATGTGTGAATGAGTGATTAATCATTCACACATTCACATATTCACTCACTCACTCATTTCTCACATGACTCCAGAAGAACGTTCAAAACGGGTGCAAACCATGTTCTCGCGCATTGCGGGACGCTACGACTTGATGAACCGCGTCATGACTGGCGGGCGCGATATTGCGTGGCGGCGGGCGGCGGTGCGCGAATTAAATTTGCCAGCCAACGGCCAGTGTCTCGATCTCGCCACCGGCACGGGCGATTTGGCCTTCGCCGTGCTTGAGCGCTACCCCGATGCCAAGGTGGTCGGTATGGATTTTTCGGAAGGCATTTTGCGCGGCGCGGTGAAAAAGAGCCACGAACGGGCCGAGACGCGCACGGCATGGGGTGTGGGCGATGCCTTGGCGCTGCCGTATGACGATGCCCAATTCGATGGGCTGACCAACGGCTTTTTGTTGCGCAATGTGGTGGACTTGCCGCGTTGTTTGCGTGAATTGCGCCGCGTGACCAAGCCGGGCGGCAAGGTGGTTTGCCTCGAAATCACCCATCCCCAAACGCCGATTTTTAAGCAACTTTTTCACGTCTATTTCTACAAAATGGTCCCCATCATCGGTGGCATCATCAGCGGCGACCCGCAGGCTTACAGCTATTTGCCCAATTCGCTTTCGCTTTTCCCGCCTGCCAAGCCGCTGCTGCAAAAATTCCGCGAGGCTGGCTACCGCGATGCCTATTACAAAACCCTCGGCCTCGGCACAATGGCCATTCACGTTGGGGTGGCCTAGGGAATTACGAATTACGAATTGATCTATGCCCCTGCACAATTCGTAATTCGTAATTCGTAATTAACTTATGTTGACCTACTCGCATATGCTGATGACCGCTTTGGCGGGCGACCAGTTGAAGCGTCGCAAGGTGAGTGTGCATGTCAAGGCGTTTTTGGTTGGCTCGTTTTTGCCGGATGTGCCGTTGGCGTTGCTGACCTTGGGTTCGGCAGCGTATTATTGGGCGCTCAGCCAAGTCAACCCCGATTTCAACATGCGCGGGGCCATGATGCGCGTGTTTGGCGAATTGTATTTTAACGACCCTTGGTGGATCAGCCTGACCAGCCTATTTCATGCACCATTGTTAATTGCCATTTATACCGCCTTGGGTTGGCTGGGCATGAAGCGCGGCAAATGGTGGGGGCGCATGTTATTTTGGTTTGGCATAGGCTGCGCTTTTCACTCGCTGGTTGATATTCTCACCCATCACGATGACGGGCCACTCATGTTTTATCCGTTCAACTGGTCTTATCGCTTCCCCAGCCCCGTTAGCTATTGGGATCGCCGTCATTATGGCGATGTTTTTCGTGTGTTTGAGAACGCGCTGGATATTAGCATTTTGCTTTATTTTGTCGTTCGGAAATTTCAGGAATCGAGGTTCTGGAAGAAACCCGATTCCTAATGACCAGAAGTTGGGTTTCTGGAAGAAACCCAACTTCTAAATTCTAGTGATGTGAAATCAGAAATCGGGTTTCTGAAAGAAACCCGATTTCTATACCCTCTACACCCCCCGCCATTCTTCGCGCAAGATGGCATACAAATACTCATCTTGCCACACCCCGTGATAGCGAAAACTCTGGCGAAAATGTCCCTCGCGGCGCAAGCCGAGCCGTGCCAATAGCGCCACCGAACGCGCATTCGCGCAGGCCACTTGCGCAATGACGCGATGCAGTCTCAATTCGCCAAAGCAAAATTGCAGCAATGCCCTGACCGCCTCGCTGGCGTAGCTTTGCCCGTGATACGCCCGCGCCAGCGTATAGCCGATCTCAGCCTGCTCGTTGTCTTGTAGCCGCAAATAGCAATCGCCGATCAAACTGTCATTTTCACGCAAGGCAACGGCGATTTGCACCCCGCCGGGGTTGTGGATGGGCGCAACCGAGGTCGCGGCGATCAAGGCTTGGGCACTCACGTCGTCCATCGCGCCCCAAGTTTGGTATTCGGCCAACTGCGCGTCGTTGCGATATTGCACAAAAATCGGCGCATCGGTGGGCCGAAATCGGCGCAGCCGCAAGCGCGGGGTCAAGATGTCGTTCATGAGCAGGAAGCTGATGGCGAATCTTACCAGAAATGATCGTTAATACCCATTTCTGGTTTTGCGTTTATAGAAATCGGGTGTCTGAAAGAAACCCGATTTCTACAAACGCAAAACCAGAAATCGGGTGTCTGGAAGACAACCGATTTTTATGAACGCGAAACCAGAAATCGGGTGTCTGGAAGACACCCGATTTCTAATGTAAGTATGGCAATTCGTAATTCGTAATTAAACCAGACGCGGTATGATTACACTGCTTTGAGTCTTTTTAAAATGGGGGTGCGCTATCTCATTCGCCGCCCTTTTCAATCCATTTTGTGCATCTTGGGCGTGGCGCTGGGCGTTGCCGTCATCATCGCCATTGACCTTGCCAACCTGAGCGCCTCGCGGGCGTTTAGCCTCAGCACCGACACGGTGGCCGGCAAGGCCACCCACCAAATTATCGGCGCGGCCAGTGGGCTTGACCAAGAGATTTATCGGCGGCCCAAGGTCGAGGTGGGCATCCGCGAGGCCGCGCCCGTCATTGATGGCTACGCGGTGGCGCTTGAACTCGATCGCCAGCCGTTGCATATTTTGGGCATTGACGTGTTTGCCGAAGCGCCATTTCGCAATTATTTGGGCAACGGTGGCACAGGCGCAGGCAGCGCGGGCGCAGGCGGGGGCCGCTTTTGCCAAATCCTAACCCAGCCGGCGACCCTTTTGGACGGGAAAGACATGGCCCAGCGGTAAAATTTCCGCATCCGCGGCCCCCTT
>JAHBAL020000565.1 GCA_018500105.2 Anaerolineae bacterium | reverse complement strand
CACGATGGCGATTGTGAACAAGGCTGCGGTTGAAAAAGCCGGTGGCAAACTTGACACGACTGCCGATGGCACTGGCCCATTCAAATTTAAGGAATATGTGCCAAACACCCGCACCGTGCTAGAGAAGAACCCTGACTATTTCATCAAGGGTCAGCCGCTGCTCGATTCGGTGGTTTACACTCCCGTGCCAGATGACACCGCCCGCACGACTGCTGTGCGCACTGGCTCGGTAGATATCATCGAATACGCCCCGCCCAAGGATCTCAAGTTGATGGAAGGCGATAAGCTCACCATCGCTGGCTCTGGCAATAACAACGTGCGTTTCTTGGCCTTCAACACCAAAGTTAAGCCATTTGACAACCCCAAGGTTCGCCAAGCGGTGGCTTGGGCCGTTGACCGCGACGCCATTGTTCAGGCCGCCTACAACGGCGCTGGCACGTCCCTCACTGCTGGACCCTTCCTCGGTTCGTTCTGGCCCGGTATGAAAGAGCCGGTTTATGGCAAGCGCGATGTCGCCAAGGCCAAGGCCTTGCTCGCCGAAGCTGGTTATCCTAATGGTGTGACCGCCAAGCTAAAGAACACGCCAACCTATAGCTTCCTCGGCAATGCTGGTATCGCCGCCCAAGAGCAGTTGAAAGAAGCTGGAATTAACCTTGAGATTGTGTCGCTCGAATGGAGCGTCTTCCTCAAGGATTATCTGGCAAAGGATTTCGAGTCGGTTGTTAGTGGTTACAGCGCCTTTGCTGACCCACACGGCCCGCTCGATGGCACTTATGTCACTGGTCGCACCAATAACTTCATGAGCTACAGCAACCCCAAGTTTGACGAATTGGTGGCTAAGGGTGCGCAAGAGAGCAACCAAGCCGAACGCGCCAAGATTTATATCGAAGCGCAAAAGATTTTGCTCGAAGACTCACCGATGGTGTTTTTGTATGCGGCCAATGAATATGAGGCCATGCAACCCTATGTCAAGGGCTATGCGCACTACCTGAATGGCTCGCACGTCAGCTTGCGTGAAGTGTGGATGGATAAGTAAAAATTTAAAATTGAGAATTTAAAATGGAAAATTAGGAAGGTAATTTCTAGTTTTCCATTTTAAATTTTAAATTTTCCATTTTAAATTTGTTTCAGTATCTTGTTCGTCGCCTTATCGCTGCATTGTTGGTGTTGTTGGGCATAAGCGTATTTACCTTTGGGTTGGTGCGTTTTATTCCGGGCGATCCCATCCAATTGATGATCGGTCCCGACCCTGTTGGCGCTGATATTGAAGGCATCCGCGCTTTGTATGGGCTTGATCGGCCTTGGCCGGTGCAATATTTTGAGTGGTTTACGCAGGTGTTGCAGGGCAATTTAGGCATGTCTATTCGCAACCGAATTCCAGTCGGTGAATCTATTTTGCTACGCCTGCCTGTGACGTTAGAGTTGACGTTTGTTTCGTTTTTCTTGGGGCTGCTCATTGGCGTCCCGCTTGCAATTATCGCCGCTAGCAATCGCGGCACATGGCTCGATGCGGGTATGGGTGTGCTGTCCTTGCTTGGCATCTCGATGCCCGGCTTTTGGCTGGCGACATTGCTGATGCTGTTGTTGTCGTTGCAATGGCGTTTGTTGCCCTCCATCGGCTATACCAATTTCACCCAAGACCCCATTGACAATTTGCGGCATATTTTTATGCCTGCCTTAGGCTTGGCTTTGCCGCTGGGCGCCACCATCATGCGCTTTATGCGTTCGTCGTTGCTCGAAGTCTTTGGCACAGACTATATTCGCACCGCCCGCGCCAAAGGTCTGAGTACCACTGCCGCCACCCTTCGCCACGCTGTGCGCAATGCGCTTATTCCAGTTGTAACCGTTGCGGGTATTCAAATTGGGCGCTTGTTGGGTGGGGCCGTCATCGTCGAGCAAATTTTTGCCTTGCCGGGCTTGGGACGCTACACCTTCGACGGCATCCTTACCCGCGATTATCCGGTGGTGCAAGGCACAGTCTTGGTATTTACGGCTATCTTTATTTTTACCAATTTGTTCGTTGATGTGCTGTATGGCGTTATTGATCCACGGATTAAATTGGCTGGCCCCAAACGGGGCGAATAGACTGACCAGAACCCACCCTGACCTTTGTCAATGGGCGAAGTCGGGGCGGGACGATTAATTTACCCATGACATTTTTTACCTCCTCTGACCTTAGCCGATTGGCGCAATACGATTCGGCGACCGTGGCAAACGCCATCGAAAAATTTCAGGTGCGTGACCAAACCGAGGGTTACGCTTCGATGGAATTAATCTGCCGCTATCCAGAATTGCAGCCGTTTGTGGGCTATGCCATCACTTGCACTGCCGATAGCACATCGCCCCAACTAAGCGGCAAAAAACGCCCTAATAAGCTGTATGAGCTTTATAAAGCCATTGACGCTTGCGATGGGCCGGTGGTGGTCGTGATGCAAGACCTCAGCCCCAATCGTTTGCGCAGTTGCCATGCCGGTGACGTGATGTCTACCATTTTTCAGCGCTTGGGCGCGGTGAGTTTGGTGACAGATGGCGGTGTGCGTGACTTGGCGGGCATTCGCCAACGCGCACCGGGCTTGCAAGTCATGTCGGCGGGGGTGACGGTATCTCACGGTGTGCCCACCATCGTCGAAGTTGGCATCGAGGTCGCCATTTGCGGCCTGCGCATTCGCCCCGGCGATTTGTTGCATGGCGATGCAAATGGGTTGGTTAAAATCCCACATGAAATTGCGACCCAAGTTGGCGACGCTGCTGACGATGTGCTGAAACGTGAAGCCGAAACTGTCGCAATGGTCAAAGCCCCCGATTTCACCCTGCAAAAACTCGCCGACAAACTCGGTTGGCACTAAAATGAAGTGCTAAGTGCTAAGTGCTAAGTATTCACTTTTTACTTAGCACTTAGCACTTAGCACTTTTTACTCCT
>JAHBAL020000181.1 GCA_018500105.2 Anaerolineae bacterium | reverse complement strand
GGAATCCATAACGCGACAGGCACAAATCGAGTGGGTTGCGCCATTTTTTGCGGGCCTCGTTATGGATCTCCGCGTTCGCGGAGATGACGTATTAAGCGCTATGCTGACTTTTGAACAGCCTTATGCCCACCCAATAACTTGCGATTTTGGCGATGTATACTGCCGAAATGGCATTTTTTGAGATCGGCACAATTGCCGTCGCCAGCATTATTGCTCAATCGGTTTTCGATTATGCGCTTAATCAAAGCGGCATCGGCGAGAAATTCAAAGCAAAACTACGCAGAAACCCGACAAAAGACGCATTTGCCCGTGCGTTGCAAAAGGCGCTGGCCGAATTTGAAACAAAACACCAAACATGGGTGCGAGACGGATTCGACCAGAGTTTTCTTGAGCGCGAGGCGACGCCGGTGTTGGCGGCGTGTTTGTTGCGCTCGCATGGCCCCGATGCGGTCGAATTGGCGTGGGCGTGGGCGAAATCGCTGAGCAAAGACATCAACCACGAGCGCATTAAAGCCATCCGACCGGTGCTGAAGGAATTTTTAGACGCGCTTGAGCGCGAGATGCGCAATCAGCCCGATTTGGCGGATTTGATGCGCGACCGGCACACCTTTGCTGACCCCAACCGCCTCAGTTTTAGCACGCGCTACGATTATCTCTCGTGGCTGCTCGACCAGCACACCTATCTCGATTTGCGCGGGACCTTGCAGACCTACCGCGACGTGCGGCTGAAATTGGCCGAGGTGTTTGTGTCGTTGACGGGCGAGGCCGAAAAGACCCGCGAACAAGACCGCGACCTCGAACGGTTGCTGCGCGACAAAGCCGACCTCGGCCCGCGTGAGGAGGCGATGGATGAGGCGCGGGCGCGGCTGCGTGAGCGGCGCACTGAACCCGCCAAGACCGTCGAATTGGCGCACGCCAGCAAACAATATGCCAAATTGGTGCTGCTGGGCGACCCGGGCAGCGGCAAAAGCACCTTGTTGCGCTATTTGGCGCATATGCACGCCACTGCCCAGCGTGACGGCGCGGTGAGTGCGGGCACGGGCGGCGAATTGGGGCCGACGCTGTTGCCGATCTTCGTGCGCATTGCCGATTTTGTCGAGCGGCCCAATTGGCGCAGCGAAAGCCTGAGCGATGCCTTGCCGCATTTGTTGAGCAGCCAAGAGTGCAATGCCGCCGGTTTGGCGACCTTGCTCGATACCGAATTGGCGCAAGGCAAATGCCTGGTTTTGTTGGATGGTTTGGACGAGGTGCTGACCGCCGCCGACCGCAACGCGGTGGTGCACAAGATCGAAAATCTGCTGCACGGATATGGCGCGGGCAATCGCTACGTCGTCACCAGCCGCATTGCGGGCTATTTGGCCGCGCCGCTGGCGGGCGAGTTTGCCACCTTTACCGTGCAAGACATGAGCGAGGCGCAGATTACGCAGTTTTTAAACGGCTATTGCATTGCCATCGAAAACGCCCAAACGCCCGACCTGTCGGCGGAGCAGCGCCGACGCAACGCCCAAGCCGAGATTGACGCGCTACTGAAGGCGTTTAAAGACAACAGTGGGGTGGCGCGGCTGGCGAAAAACCCGCTCATGTTGCGCACGATTGCGCTCATTCATCGCAGCGGGCAAACGCTGCCGCGCAAACGCAGTGAGCTGTATAAGCTGACCGCCGACACGCTGGCCCGCACTTGGGACGAGGCCAAGGGCATTCGCAACCTCGACAAGATCGAATTGCTGCGCGAGGAGATGCTGACGCCGATCTTGAGCGCCTTTGCCTATTGGCTGCACCGCGAAAAACCCAGCGGCGTGGCCAGCGAGACCGAAACCCGCCGCGAGATCGGCGCGGCCTATGCCAAACGCAAGGGGCTGGTGTGGGACGCCGAGCAACCCAGCGCCGAGATCGAACGCGCCGTGAGCGATTTTTTGCAAGTGGTGCGCGAACGCACCGGCTTGCTCATCGAACGGGCGCCGCGTCGCTATGGCTTTATGCACCTCACCTTCGAGGAATATTACGCCGCCCGCCATATGGTGGCGCGGGCCAGCCAACGCGCCAAGCTCATCCGCCAGCATTTGCATGACCCGCGTTGGCAAGAGCCGATTTTGCTGGCGCTTGGGCATGTGGCTGCCGATAGCCCAGACGATGCCGCCGAACTGGTCGAGCAAGCCATTTTGGCACGCGATGGCGAATTTGCCCCCAGCGCTTACGAAGACGTGCTGGGGCGCGACTTTTTATTTGCCCTGCGTTGCGCCGGGGATGGCATTTTGCCCAGCCCCGCCGTGCAACAACAACTGGCGGCACGGGCGACAGATGAGGTTTTGTATAGGCGTGGGCTGGGGGTGTATGGCGCTTATCGGCAGCGTGCTTTCGATTTGTTTGCATTGATGAAGGACACATCCTTGCAAGGCATGTTGGTGCAAAAATCGTTGCCAGCGCTGCGGGATGAGTCTCGGAATGTGCGCTCTCGTGCGGCGGCGGGTTTGGGTCAGTTAGCGGTGGGCAGTGAGGCCGTGCTGAGTGGCTTGCTTGGGCTGCTGCGGGATGAGGATAGCGATGTGCGCCCTCGTGCGGCGGCGAGTTTGGTTCAGTTAGGGGTGGGCAGTGAGGCCGTGCTGAGTGGCTTGCTTGGGCTGCTGCGGGATG
>JAHBAL020000525.1 GCA_018500105.2 Anaerolineae bacterium | reverse complement strand
GCTGCACCCATTTCCCCAGCGGCAACGGCGGCCCCCAAACCGGCAGCCCCCATGCAAGGCGGTGTGGTCGGTAGTGCGCCATTGCCCAGCAGCAGCGCCAGCACCGCCGCCGCCAACCCACCGGCGGCCCCGCGCCCGATTGCGGGCGAGGTCGCCAATCCGGCGGGCCGCTTGCCCATCGAACCGACCTCAATTGCCCAAGCGCCGCGCCCGACGCCCTTCGACACCACCTTCAAAGATTACGGCGTAAATCCGTTTGTAGACCCGCGCCGTGACCGTTTCTCGACCTTCTCACTCGATACCGACACCGCCTCGTATTCGGTCATGCGCAGTTATGTGCGGCGCGGCGCATTGCCGCCCTACCAAGCCGTGCGGGCCGAAGAGTTCATCAACTATTTCCAACAAGATTACACCCCGCCCAGCAATCGCGGCTTTGCCATTTACGCCGATGGCGCACCCTCGCCCATGCACAGCGATGGCACGATTTTGTTGCGCTATGGGGTGCAAGGCTACACGGTGGCCGAATCGCAACGCAAGCCCGCCGCCCTTACCTTTGTCATTGACATTTCTGGCTCGATGAATATGGACAAGCGGCTGGGGTTGGTTAAGCGTTCGCTGCAAATGCTGATCGAAAAACTGCGCCCCGACGACAAAGTTGCCATTGCTGTGTTTGGCAGCAGCGCCCGCGTGGCATTACCCCCGACCAGCGCGGGCGAAAAAGATGCGATTTTGGCCGCCATTTATGCGCTCAAGAGCGAAGGCGCGACCAACACCGAGGCCGGTCTGAAATTGGGCTATGACCTCGCCACCCAAATGTATTTGTCGGGCGGTATCAACCGCGTCATGGTGCTCTCGGATGGCGAGGGCAATGTCGGCACCACCGATCCGGTCAAACTCATCAATCTGGTCAAAGGCAATGCACCCGCCGATGTCGCGCTCAGCACCTTTGGCTTTGGCGTGAGCAATTACAACGACGTGATGATGGAGCAATTGGCAAACAAAGGCAATGGGGCCTATGCCTATATTGACACGATTGATGAGGCGCGGCGCATGTTTGTGGATCACAGCACCAGCACGCTGGAATTGATCGCCAAAGATGCGCGGGTGCAGATCGAATTTAACCCCGACGTCGTGGCTTCGTATCGCCTGATCGGTTACGAGAATCGCGCCATTGCCGACCAAGATTTTCGCAACGACTCTGTGACCGCCGCTGGCATGAACGCCGGACATAATGCCACCGCGATTTATGCGGTGAAATTGCACACTGGCGCACGCGGCAAAATTAGCACCGCATTTTTGCGCTGGCAAGACCCCAATTCGCGCCAAACCCGCGAGATCAGCGGCGATTTTGGCACAAACGACCTCGCTGCCAACTTCGAGCAAGCCTCGTTGCGCTATCAACAAAACGTCGTCGTGGCCCAGTTTGCCGAAGTGCTACGCCGCAGCCCCTACACCAATGTGTCGCTGCTGCAATTGAGCGATTACGCCAGCCGCCTCGCCCGCGCCCTGCCCAACGACAAAGACCTGCAAGAATTTGCCGAACTCGTGAAACTTGCCAGCCGAGCAGGTGGATAGTAGATAGTGGATAGTGATAGTGGATAGTAAATAGTGTTACTATCCACTATCACTATCCACTATCCACTAAATTTGCTATTCACTAATCCTAAAACGGCCTTCGCCAACTTGCTGGGGTCGTGCCGCCAAGGGGTTTCGGTGTCCACCACATCTACTGGAATAATTTTGGCGTTGCTTTTTGGCACAGCGTCAACGGGTTGAATAATGGTGACGCGGTTGGGTGGTTTAAAATCGGGTGAGATGTGATTGTTTGCGATGACGTAATCAATCACATTTCGCCCGATGTGCATTTCGAGCGCATTGACAAAATCGGGCAGGGTGAAGCCGTCGGTCTCGCCGCGCTCGGTGGCGACATTGCCCACATACACACACGGCGCTTTGGTATGTTGCAGCGCACGAGTGATGCCCGGCACGAGCAAATTGGGCATGACGCTGGTAAACAAACTGCCCGGCCCCATCACCACCAAATCGGCATCGAGAATGGCCCGCACCGCGTCAGGGAAAGCCAACGGCTGATGCGGCTCTAGCCACACCCGTTCGATAATATGCCCTTCTTTGCCGATGGACGACTCGCCGCGAGCGTTGCCGCGCACATTGCGATATTCGGCGCACAACGTGACATCGCTTAGTGTGCTGGGGATGATGCGGCCCGTGCTCGCCAAAACCTTTGACGATTCGACCAAAGCGCGTTCAAAGCTGCCGGTCAGCGCCGCCATGGCGGTAATGAACAAATTGCCAAAATTGTGCCCCGCCAAGCCGCTATCACCACCGGCCCCCGCACCGAAACGGTATTGAAATAATTGGGCCACCAGCGATTCGTCATTTGCCAACGCCGTAATACACATGCGAAAATCGCCGGGCGGCAATACGCCCATCTCGCGTCGCAGCCGCCCCGAACTGCCGCCATCGTCGGCGACGGTCACAATCGCGGTAATATTGGGTGTATGATGTTTCAGCCCGCGCAACAGCGAAGCCAAGCCGTGCCCGCCGCCAATGGCGACGATTTTGGGCGCAGTGTTATGGTCACTCATAAATTCAATGGAAGCACAATGTGTGCCGTTACAGGTCGAAATTATAGTCGTAGCCTCACCGCAATCGTTGCATATCTGTTGCGGCCTGCCTTTGTTGTGTTGCTGTTGGGGCTGGGCATCTTGACCGGCTGTGGCATTGGCACCCCCGCGCTGCCCCCTACGCCGACGCTCGCGCCGCCGCCTACGCGAGCCATTGCCACGCCGCCGCTGCCGGCGCTGCCCAGTCCGTCAGGCGTTTCGGCTACCACCCCCGCCAAGCCCGCGCTCGATTTTGACGGCAATCGGGCGTATCAATGGGTGGTAGATCAGGTTGCGCTCGGCCCGCGCATCACTGGCACAGCGCCGCATGTCAAGCTGGGCGACCAAGTGTTGACCGAGCTTGCCGCCAAGGGCTGGGTGACGCGCACGCAAGAATTTAGCTATAAAAATACCCCTGGACGAAATTTGGTGGGGGTGAAGGGCGAGCAATACAAAGACATTATCATCCTTGGCGCACATTACGATACTCGTCGCAAGGCCGACCAAGACCCAAAACAGCCCGATCAGCCTGTGCCGGGCGCGAATGATGGCGCGAGTGGGGTGGGGATGCTGCTCGAATTGGCCCGCACGCTCGAAATTGAACGCATCGAAAAACAAGTTTGGCTGGTGTTTTTTGATGCCGAAGACAACGGCGATTTGGATGGCTGGGAGTGGATTGTCGGCTCACAGCGTTTTGCCGCCAGTTTAACCATCAGCCCCAGCGCCGTGGTGATTGTGGATATGATTGGCGATGCCGACCAAGAGATTTGGCTGGAGCGCAGCTCAAATTTGGCGCTCTCGAATGAAATTTGGGATGTGGCGCATCGGCTTGGTTACGAGCAATATTTTCGCAAATTGCCGCGTTGGAGTATCTTAGATGATCACACGCCCTTTTTGCAGCGCGGTTGGCGGGCCGTTGACATCATTGATTTCGACTATGCCCATTGGCACAAAACCAGCGACACCCCCGACAAAGTCAGCCCCCTCAGCCTCCTCCGCGTTGGTCGCACGCTTGAAAAGTGGCTGGAAAAGTAAAAAGTGCTAAGTCCTAAGTCCTAAGTTAAGATACCCACTTAGGACTTAGCACTTAGCACTTTCCACTCTTCTACGACAGCCAGCGCTTGCGGCGCTTGTAGTGTTTGACTTCGCGGTAACTCTTGCGTTTGCCGACTTCGTTGAGGCCGAGGTAAAACTCGCGCACGTCGGCGTTGGCGTTCAGTTGGGCTGGGCTGCCGCTCAGCACCACGCGCCCGCTTTCCATAATATAAACGTAGTCGGCGACTTCCATCGCTAGGCGTGCGTTTTGTTCGACCAACAAGATGGTCGTGCCGCGTTCACTGTTGATGCGTTTGATGTTTCTGAAGATGTCTTCGACCAACAGCGGCGCAAGCCCCAGCGATGGCTCGTCGAGCATAATCATTTCGGGGCGTGCCATCAGGGCGCGGCTAATGGCGAGCATTTGTTGTTCGCCGCCGCTCAGGTAACCAGCGGTTTGCCCAAAGCGATCTTTGAGGCGTGGGAAGTAGCTAAATACACGCGGCAACTCTTCAGCATACCAATTGCCGCCGCTGGTGTAATTTCCCGCCCGCAAATTTTCTTCGACCGTGAGATGTTTAAACACCCGACGGCCTTCCATCACCTGAAAGATGCCCTTGCGCACAACATCGGCGGCATCCAAATGCTTAATTGATTGCCCGTTCCACAACACGTCGCCGTCGGTCACTTCACCATCTTCGGGTTTTAATAACCCCGAAATTGCCTTAAGGGTTGTGCTTTTGCCTGCACCGTTGCTTCCCAACAGCGCCACGATCTTGCCTTTTGGCACTTCGAGCGATAACCCTTTGAGCACCAACACGACATCGCTGTAAATGACTTCGATATTATTTAGCTGTAGCATCTTTACGATAATGAGAGTTAAAACGAGTTTTCGCCGATCTCACTATATGGCTGTGGGCATCGCCCACAGCCATATAGTGAGATCGGCATTTAGTTTTTACCCCTTTGGGGGCAGATAAATTATGGCAATGACGACTTCAGCAAGGCTGGCTCGGTCACCCACTTGCCACCAGCAACGCGCCCCATACGGGTCGAGCGTGTGCCGCGATGATCGGTGTCAGTGAAGGTGATGGGTTGGGTGACGCCACCAGTGGCGAAATCCTTCAGCCCTTCCATGCTGGCCTTGATATTCTCGCCGGTCAATGGCTTGTTGGCCTTGACTGTGCGTTCCACGCCTTCCATAATGATGGCAGCCGCATACCAGCCTTGCACGTAACCGCTCTCGCCACCGGCGATATTGATGCCCTTCGACTTGGCATACTCTAGCGGAACCTTGGCCCCGTCTGCGTCAATGCTGAACGGAATAATGCCCCACAAACCTTCAGCAGCATCGCCGGCCAGCTTAATGGTCAACTCGTGGGCGCAGTAGTTCAAGCATACAAATTGCACTTTGCCGATCAAGCCCAAGGTCTTGGCATCCTTGAGGGTTTTGGATGGCGGGCTTGGCACATTTTGCAAGAAGACATGCGTCGCACCGTAATCTTTGATCTGGGTCAATTGGGGGGTGTGGTCAGCGGTGGGGCCTTGGGATGGCACTTCGAGCGGCTCGGCCAACCCATTGGCCTTAGCGTGCGCCTTGCCGGCTTCTACTGGGCTTTTGCCAAATGGGCTGTTGTTGATGAGATAAGCAAACTTGGGTTGCCCACTCTTGCCATCCTTCTTCCATTGGTCTAGCGCATATTGTTGTGCAATCACCAATTGGTCGCTATACGAAGGCGCAACCAAGAAATTGTATGGCGTTTCCTTCGGGTTTGCCAGCGTCGCCGCATACGAGGCGCTGACGAAAGGCACTTTGTCGGCGGTGATCTTTGGGCGCAGGGCTTCGGTATCGCCTGTGCCCCAGCCGATGAACACAATCGCCTTGTCTTGCGTCACAAATTGGGTATACAATTCTTCGGCTTTCGGCACTTTGTATTCATAATCGGCGCTCTTGAAGTCAATCTTGCGCCCGCCAATCCCGCCATTGGCATTCTTCCACTCGAAGTATGCGGTTGTGCCTTTTGCGCCAAATTGACCGATGTCGCTGGTCGCGCCAGTCAAGTCATAAATTGCGCCAACTTTAATTGGCTCATTCGAGCCGGTGCTGCCGCCACCGCTGCACGCAGCCAACACCACTGATGTCGCAGCAATCACGCTGCTGATTTGGGTTATGGATTTCATTTGTTCCTCCTAAAAAAATTGGTTGTTTGGTTGTTTGGTTTGATTGAGTCAAGCCAACGGCAAGCGTTTGCTTAACCATATCTCATATTATTTTATACCACATATACCGCAGATTAATAGCTAAATGGCCATAATCTGAAGTAATCCTTGACATCTTTCCACATCTTGGCGATGCCTTCCGGCTCTTTGATGAGGAAGAAAATGATGGCCAGCCCGAATGCGCCTTGTTGCACATACGGGATGATGCGGTTGACATCGGGCAAAATATCGCGGAAAAGTAAGCCGAATTGGGTGAGCAACGCTGGCAGCACGGTGACAAAAATAGCGCCATAAATGCTGCCACTGACGCGGCCCAAACCGCCGATGATGAGCATACTGAGCACGGCAACACTGGTGTCAACCGTGAAGCGCTCCCAGTTTACGATGCCGCGATAATGTGCAATGAGTGCGCCGCTTAGCCCGGCAATCATACTGCTCACCATAAATGCGATGAGCTTGGTGCGGTTGACATCCACCCCAATCACTTGCGCGGCGATGTCTTGGTCACGCACAGCCACAAACGCCCGCCCCACCCGTGACCGCACAAGGTTGACCGAGAAGATGACCACCAAGCTGAGAAAAAACAAGATTACCCAGTAATAGTTGAAATCGGCACGCGCACGGGTAGACAAAAATTGCTCGTGCGCCCATGTGGGCACAAGGCTGATAGATTCGCCGACATTGGGCACAAATAAATCGAGGTGTTTTAAAAACCACAACACAATTTCTTGCGCGGCCAAGGTGGCAATGGCTAAATACAGCCCTTTTAGCCGCGCTGATGGCAAGCCGAAGATCAGGCCGACCAAGCCCGCCACGATCATGGCAAAGGGCACATCGAGCGGAAATGGAATGTTGAGCCGAGTGCTGAGCAAGGCCGCCGTATAGGCCCCCAGCGCCACAAATGCAGCGTGACCGATACTAATTTGCCCAGTGAACCCAATCAGCAAGTTCAGCCCCACTGCCGTAATGCTAAAGAGCATAATTTGATTGGCAAGGTTGAGCCAATACACACTGGCGACAAATGGAAAAATGACCAAAAAGGCGATGAGCAGAACGAGCCGCGCACGCATCACCCATGTTGGGCGCAATTGCATGTCTTTGGCGTAGTTGGTATGAAATACTCCCGATTGCATAATTGATGATGAAATTTCCCGCCCTTTGAGAAGAGTAGGGGACTAAAATAATTTTTAAACTCTTTCGATGCGAGTGGTTCCAAACAAACCATAAGGCTTGACCAACAAAATAAGCACCAACACCACGAATGGCGCAACTTCGGACAAGCCAAGTTGGGGCGGCAAATACCCACCGGCATAGCTTTGCAGCAACCCCACCACCAGCCCGCCCACCACCGCGCCGGGAATGGAATCGAGACCGCCCAAAATGACGACCGGGAAGACGATGAGGCCGATATGCGCAATGTCGAGGCCGACACCGCCGATGATGGCAGCCAGCAATGTGCCACCCACCGCCGCCGTCATGCCGGCAATGGCCCATGCCACCGCCCACACCTTTTTAATGCTGATGCCCATGCTCATGGCAGCTTGTTGGTCATCGGCCACCGCTCGCATGGCAATGCCTTCGCTGCTGCGGCGGAAGAAAATGGTGAGTGCGCCGAATAAGAGCAGCGAGAACAAAATGGCGAGCAATTTGTCAACCCCGACCCGCGCCCCCAACACATTCACCGGATAATTGGGCACGAAATCGGGAAAGGCCAGCGGCGCATTGCCGAAGATGAGGCCCAAAATGGCGCGTAGCAAAATAGACACGCCCACCGTTACCATGATGACGGAGATGATTGGCTCGCCGATCATGTGGCGCAAAATGCCTTGCTCAATGGCGACGCCGATGGCGGCAGACAAAAGGATGGCGATGGGAACGCCGATAAACCACGGCAGCCCGACCCACGCCAGCATGACATAGGTCATATAGCCGCCCACCATCAAAAATTCGCCTTGGGCAAAATTGATGACGTCGCTGCTTTTGAAGATCAGCACGAAGCCAAGTGCCACCAAGGCCAAAATTGCGCCGCTGGCAATGCCAGAAATCGTAAGTTGAATGAAGTTTTCCATCGGTATTGGTGTGTTTGTTTATACCCGCTCGACCTTGAGCCGAGTGGAGATTTTGGCCGTGCGACCGTCTTGATAGGTAATAACAGTCTCGACTGGAATCGAGTCAGCATCTTGATACATGGCCTCGACGATATTGAGGTAGCGATTGGCGATGAAACCGCGCCGCACTTTGCGGGTGCGGGTCAATTCGTTGTCGTCCGCGTCCAATTCTTTGTGCAACAACACAAAACGCTTAATTTGCGCCGCCGGTGTTGCCGACAAGTCGAGATTGGTGCGCTCGACTTCTTTGCGAATGAGCGCATACACCTCTGGTTTTTGTGCCAAATCGGTGTAAGTGGTATAGCCGACTTTGTTGTTTTCGGCCCATTTGCCCACCGTGCCAAAGTCAATATTAAGGAAGGCCGTCACGTAGGGCAGCGTGCGCTCAAAGTCGCTGCCTTTTTCCACTTGCCCACCAAAAACCACTGCCTCTTTGACATATTGGCTAAATTTAAGTTTGTTTTCGATAAATTGCGGTGAGAACTTTGTCCCATCGTGCAAGGTCATCACATCTTTGGCGCGGTCAATCACCACCAAATGCCCATCTTCGTCAAAATAACCCGCGTCGCCGGTGCGCAGCCAGCCATCTTCCAGCGCCTCGGCGGTGGCTTGTGGGTTCTTGTAATAGCCGACGAAAATGGCAGCGCTCTTCACGCAAATTTCGCCACTGTCGAGAATTTTGATCTCGCTTCCCGGCAGAGGCGTGCCAACCGTTTGAAATTTGATGTCGTCATCGCGGTGAATGGCGCTCAGACCGGCGCTCTCGGTTTGCCCAAACACCTGCTTCAAATTGACGCCCATCGCGTGATAAAAACGGAAAATATCGGGGCCGAGCGCTGCGCCACCCGTATAGGCGCGTTTAATCTTGCGCAACCCGAGTTGGTCGGTCAGCTCTTCTAGCACCAACGCCCTTGCCAATGAATATTTGAATTTAAGCGCACCGGGAATACCTTTCTTGCTAAATTTGGCGTTGGCATAATCATAGCCCACTTGCATGGCCCACTCATACATTTTGCGCTTGAGCGGTGTGGTGTCGTCAATTTTTACTTGCACCGTGCTGAGAATATTCTCCCAAATACGCGGCGGCGAGAACATCACGTTGGGGCCAATTTCGCGGATGTTTTGCTGCACCGATGCCGCGGATTCGGGAAAATTAATGGCAAAACCGTCTTGCAATTGGCGCGAGGTGCTGGTAAGCTGTTCGCCGATCCATGCCAATGGCAAAAATGATACATATTCATCCTCTGGCCCCATGCGGTCAATGCCAGACGTAAACTCCCCTTGTGACAACATATTGCGGTGAGTGAGCATCGCCAGTTTGGGGCGGCCCGTGGTGCCAGAGGTCGTTGACATCAGAGCCACATCTTCGCCTTTGCCCGTCATCAATTCGCGCTCAAATTCGCCGGGGTGCGCCTTGTCCCATTCACGGCCTAGCACCAAAATATCGGTAAATGAAGCCAAAAACGGCTCGCGGTAATTGCGCATCCCTTTGGCATAGTAATAAATGACCTTGATGACATCTTTGAGATCATCCCAAATCTCCAAAATTTTGTCAACTTGTTCTTGGTCTTCGGCAACGATAATGCGCGTATCGCTGGCCTGCACCAAATATTTTACTTCTTCGGCCACCGAGTCTTGATAAATGCCGATAGACTTGCCGCCGATGGCCTGAGCGCCAAATTCAGCATATAGCCATTCGGGGCGGTTATCGCCCAAGATCGAGACCGTATCACCGCGATTCATGCCCAGCGCCTTTAGCCCACAGGCAAAATCGCGCATATTTTGGGCAAATTCGCGCCATGTCACGCTTTGCCAAATGCCGAACTCTTTCTCGCGCAAGGCATGACGGTCGCCCAAACGATTTGCCATCGCAAAGAGTTTTTTCGGCATCGTATCCGAATTTTCTGTTTTGAGATTTTGTATTTCGGTGCTCATAAAAGATTTAAGAACAAAGATTCAAGAACAAAGCAAGAACAAAGAGTGAAGAGTGAAGAGTGAAGAGTGAAGAGTGAAGATTAAAGATTAAAGATTAAAGATTACAGATTTCTGTATTCTTCATTTTCATGCTCTCCCCTTTTGCAACCGGGCGACCCGCCACGCTACTCCAATCGCTCCACGAGCCGACATAAAGCCGCGCTTCTCCAAGCCCAGCGTGCATCATGGCCAGCGCATTGTGGCAGGCCGACACACCAGAGCCACAATACAACACCGTTTCGGCGGCGTTTTTGCTGCCCATCAACTTTGTAAATCGTTGGCGCAGTTGCTCGGTTGGTTTAAATTGCCCTTCGGCGGTCAAGTTATCGTTGTAAAACGCACACGTGGCGCTGGGGATGTGCCCGCCGACGGGGTCAATCGTCTCATTTTCGCCGCGAAACCGCTCATATGAACGCGCATCGAGCAACGCATGGCTGTGGCTGTTGGTGATACCCAACACCTCGTCGGCGCTGGCAAGCATGTTGGGGCGAAATTGGGCCTCGAATTGGCTCGGTATGCGGGGATTTTCATCGCCAGACGCACATGGCAACCCTGCCGTTTGCCAAAATTTAAATCCGCCATCCATTACTGCCACTGCATCATGCCCCGCCCAACGCAACATAAACCACAAACGCGATGCCGCACTCACGCCCGGCCCGCCGTCATAGGCAACCACCTGCGTTTTGGGGCCAATTCCCCAGCGGCTTAGCGTTGCCACAAAATCAGCTTGGGTGGGGAAGGGATGCCGTCCCGTTTTCCCGCGCACCACCTCGCCCGACAAATCGTCGCTCAAGCTTGCAAAAATAGCGCCCTTAACATGGCTGAGCAAATATTCGCGCCGCCCCCATGCCTCTTCTTGCAATGAATAACGCACATCCACAAACACCCAATTGGGGTCGTCCAAATGTTGTGCCGCCTCGGCCACGCTAATTAATGTGTTAAAAGCCATCTTTTACGAATTACGAATTACGAATTACGAATTAGTTTTCACCCGTCAAACCAATTCGTAATTTGTAATTCGTAATTAATCTCAGTGTTCCTTACCCAAATAGGCGTCAATCACGGCTTGGTTGCGCTTCACTTCATCGGGCGTGCCATCGCCGATGAGTTTGCCGAAATCGAGCACAGCGACGCGGTCACTAATATCCATCACCACGCCCATGTCGTGCTCAATCAGCACAATCGTGAGTTGTTGCTCTTCGGCAATGTCGAGGACGAAGCGTGCCATATCTTCTTTTTCTTCGCTGTTCATACCCGCCATCGGCTCGTCGAGCAGCAATAATTTGGGCGCCATCGCCAAGGCGCGGCCCAATTCCACTCGCTTTTGCAACCCATAGGCCAGAGCGCCGACCGGCATTTTGCGGATATGTTGAATTTCGAGCAAGTCAATCACATGCTCGACATAATCGCGGTGTTGAATTTCTTCTTTTTGTGCCGCACCCCAGTAAATGCCGCCCGAAATTACCCCACTTTTCATGTGAATGTGTCGCCCCAGCATCAAGTTATCGAGCACCGACATGTGACGGAACAATTCGATATTTTGGAAGGAACGCGCCACACCGAGTTTTGCCACCTCGTGCGGTTTCATTTTCGTCAGATCATATTTGCCGTCAAACAAAATCTGGCCTTTTTGCGGTTTGTAAAGCCCACTAATACAGTTGAGCAAGCTGGTTTTGCCAGCGCCATTCGGCCCAATAATGGCCTGAATCGTGCGCGGGTAAACATTGAAACCGACCCCAGAGAGCGCGTGAACCCCGCCAAAGCGCAAGCCGATGTCTTGAACCTGCATGATTGGCATGACCGCTTTGGGGTTGGTTGTGAGATTGGATTGTTCAGATGTTTGACTGGTTTGCATCATAAATTAACCGCATTGAAACTTGACGTTTACGTTAAGGTGAGATTATTGATTCACCGTAGTATAACGGATAATTTAGATTTTACTCAGCTTTGTAAAGGATTGTAAATTGTATTTACCGAAAATTTAAACTTCACTCAATACTTCATCGGTGTGTGCGCCAATGGGCGGGCCAGCCCATTTATAGCTGGCGCTACTGGCCGAAAATTTGATCGGCTGCCCAATTTGGCGTTGACTGCCCCCGTTTAGCGTCGGCACATCCACCACCAGTTCACGGGCTTGGGTGTGGGGGTGAATGGCAACTTCGTCGGCGCGGAGCACCGGCTCAACACAGGCATCGAGCGTGGCAAAGCGGGCCAGCCATTCGGCCAAAGTGCGCTGGGCAATGGCCGCCCTAAGCGCATCGCGCACCTGTTGTTGGGCCGCGGGGCGCTGGCTGCGGCCTAGCTCAAACAAATCCGGGCGCTCAATGGCCTCGCACACTTGCTGCCAAAATTTTGCCTCTAGGCTGCCAATGCTGAGGTGACGCCCATCGGCAGTGACATAGGCATCGTAAAAGCTGCCGCCGTTGAGCGTCATGTCTTCATAGCCACGCACCCGCGCCCCCACAAAATATTCGCTCATCGCCAAACTGTTCCAAGCCAGCGCCAAATCAAACATGCTGATATCAATGGTTTGCCCAATTCCCTCGACTTGGCGCTGAATTACTGCCGCGAGGATGCCAGTGACGGCCCCAAATGACCCGCCGCCGATATCGGCAATTTGCACCCCCATGCCCGCCGGTCCACTTTCGCGCCGTCCGGTGTGGCTCAGCACGCCCGCCAAGGCCAAATAGTTGATGTCGTGTCCGGCGCGGTCGCGCATGGGGCCGCTTTGCCCATAGCCCGTGATCGAGCAATAAATGAGGCGTGGGTTGATGGCCTTGAGGCTGGCGTAATCTAGCCCCAGCCGTGCCATTACGCCGGGGCGAAATTGTTCAACCACGATATCGTATTTGCGCACCAGCTTTTTCACAATCTCGATAGATTCGGGCTTCTTGAGATCAAGCGCCACCGAACGCTTATTGCGGTTGATGAGACCATGCCATGCCGACAGCCCTTGCGCGTCCTGCGGTGGCAACGATCGCACCGTGTCTGGCAAATGCGGCGCTTCGATACGCACCACATTCGCGCCCATATCCGCCAGCATCATCGTGGCAAACGGCCCCGGCAGCAAGGTCGTGAAATCAAGAACGTTGAGAGAGGAAAGAGGAGGCATTGGGAATTGGGAATTATGAATTACAAATTACGAATTACGAATGAGTATGACGGGGCGAATTTCAATTCACCCCGTCATACTCATTCGTAATTCGTAATTCGTAATTCGTAATTTATTTACCGCGCCATATTGTGATATTCGGGGTTGGGCAGCATGCCGGTGGCGGCGGCGAGGCGATTGGTGAAGTTATACATGGCGGCGGTTTCGATAATGTCGAAGATCGCCTGCTCAGAAAACCCATGCCCGCGCAACACGTTTAGGTCGGCTTCGCTGCATTCCACAGGTGTTTTGGTCAACTTGACGGCATAGTCGAGCATGGCGGTGGTGCGGGCGTCTAGCCCGGCGCGTTTGTGATCAAACGTGATGCGGTCGCCCAGCACTGGGTCGCCCAATGCGGCCCGCAAATCGGCGCCATGACTGACCAAGCAATACAGACAGTGATTTTGCGCCGAGACCACCACGCTGATCATTTCGCGTTCGGCACGGCTCAGTTCCGATTCACCCTGTGTGATCTCTTTGAAGTGAGCAAACCAATGGGTGAAGTGGCTCGGGCGGATGCTGAAGCCCAAAAAGACATTGGGAATAAAGCCCAAGCTATCTTTTGCGCGTCTAAAGAGTTTTTGCATGCGCTCGTCTTGCACGCTTTCGCCCGGCATTTCCAGCCAAGTCAGTCGTTCGTTTTGTTTAAGTTCAATAGCCATAATTAATCTATTTTTAAAATTTCGCGCTCGGCCCAGGTCATCCGCTCTTGCATCCGGTTTTTCAAATCTGAGAGCGTATGAATGCGCTCCTCGACCTCGGTCATGCGTTTGCGCAAAATTTCTTGAATGCGTTGAAATTGCTTGCGTTGTCCATCGGCGTTGGGGCTGACCTCGTAAATGTCGAGCAGTTCGCGCAATTCATCGAGTGTAAATCCGCCATCTCGATGTCGCAAAATGAGCTTGAGCCGACCGCGATCTTTGCGCGAATAGATGCGCTGATTGCCTTCGCTGCGGGTCGGTGAGATCAATCCGCGCTCTTCGTAAAAACGGATGGTGCGGGTGGTGATGCCCAACTCCTCGGACAACTCGCCGATGGCAAACGTTTGCTCAGAGGGCAGGGAGGCGTCTTTAATTAAATCCATGAATCAGGGTTTAAAAGTTGCAAAGTAGCAGAGTTGCAAAGTAGCAATGTGGCACGGTGTCACGTTTCGCCACTTTGCCACTTTGCAACTTGCTCCATTCTTCTACTTGCTGTGCAAAATAATTTGCGTGCAGCGAAAAACTGCCATGGTTCGATCGGTTTCGAGATGCTTAACCGTTGCATCCCAGACGTGCGTTGTGCGTCCCATATGCACGGCTCGCGCCTCGCATACCATTGTGCCGCTGCGGGCAGTGGCTAAAAAATTGGTCTTTAGCTCAATGGTTGTAAAACCGGTCGCGCCTTCTGGCAAATGCGCCATACACGCGAACCCGCACGCTGTATCGGCCAATGTAACAATTGTGCCGGCGTGTAAAAATGTATTGGGGGCGATAAATTCGTTGCGGATGTGCATTGACATCCGCAAAACGCCTTGCTCAACCGACTCGGTGACAATGCCCATGTAGGCCGGAAAATGACCGTGTGCGCGTTTGTTCAGCGCTTCGGCTGTGACATTGGGGTTATACTTCATTTCATAGAGATTATAGTTTACCTTTACGTAAACGTCAATTCTCATTGAAGCATATTCCACAACAAAAAAGCCTTCAGGGTTCATCCCCGAAGGCTTTTTTTGTTGTTACGCCAAAAATTACCTGCCGCATGAATGTGTTTCTGCGGCTTGGGCTTGTGTTTGCATTTGAGTTGTGCTGGTTTCTTGCACCACAACTTTTTCTGTCATCGGCACAGCAGTTTTCTCTTCTAGCACAAAAGTTGCATCCTTTTGCGTCGCTGGCAGCACAAATGCTTCTGAATTGCTGCGTTTTTGCGCATCAGAACGCACTTGCAACGTGTTGCCCGATGAAACAATCGTGGAAGAATTGCTAATCCCACAAGCAGTCAAAGTTAAAGCGACACTTGCACCGATGAACAACAAACTAAACGACCGTCTTCCCATCATTACCTCCTATAATTTACGCCAAGCTTAAATTTTGCCGCAACGATTGCACAATGTCTAATGAATTTAAGCTGTGAAACGCCTTAAAAATATAACTCAAAAGTGTATATTTGTCAACCGCTACTAACGAACGATTTCCCTACGACGGTTAAAATAGGCTTATGTGGTTTTTCCGCTCTCCCATCGTTGTCTTCGGCGAAGACGCACTTCAGCACCTCGCCGAACTCAAGGGCAAACGCGCCTTTGTCGTCGCCGATCCCGTATTGCGCAAACAAGGTTTACTCGGCCCCGTGCTCATTCAGCTCGAACATGCGGGTATGGAGATCGAGATTTTCGATGCGGTGTCGCCTGAGCCAGCACTTGACACATACGAAGACGGCGTGGATGCGATGGATGCGTTTGCGCCCGATTGGGTGGTAGCGGTCGGCGGCGGCAGCGTAATAGATGCGGCCAAAGGCATGTGGGCGCTGTATGAAAACCCCGATATTGACTTAACTGCCATTAACCCTGTCGAAGAGATCAGCCTGCGTAAAAAGGCGCGGATGGTTGCCATTCCCACCACCGCTGGCACAGGCAGCGAAGTGACATACGCTTTTGTGTTGTCGTTGCCGCCGCAAAATGGCGAACCAGCGAGGAAATTGGGTTTGGGGCATCCGTTGCTTACGCCTGATATCGCCATTGTTGACCCCATGATGTCGGCCTCGATGCCGCCCAGTTTGACCGCCGACACCGGCATGGACGCATTGGTGCAGGCTATTGAGGGCTATGTCGCCACTTGGCACAACGAATTTAGCGACGGCCTGTGTCTCACTGCCATCAAACAAATCTGGCAATATTTGCCGCGTGCCTATGCCGACGGGCGCGATATTGAGGCCCGCGAAAAAATGGCAAACGCCGCCACTTTGGCTGGGTTGGGCTATATTAACGCCATGGTCGGCGCGGCGCATTCGATGGCCCACGCGGCGGGCGCGTTGCTCAATTTGCCGCATGGGCGGGCATGCGGGCTGTTTTTGCCCTACGTCATTCGTTTTTGTAGCGCCCCCGACCGCCCAGACGAGGTTGAAACGCGCTATGCCGATATTGTTCAGGCGCTTGGTTTGGCTGCGGGTGGGGTGGAGGAGGCCGAGGCAGGGCAAATTTTGGTGCGCGAATTGCTGGCTTTGCTCAAACAGCTTAATTTGCCGCACAGTTTGGCCGCAGCCGGCGTAAGCCGCGCCGTGTTTAACGCAAATCTAACGGCGTTGGTTGACAATGCCGCCAGCGATACTGTGCTGTTCACCTCGCCGCGTCAGCCCAGCGAGGCCGAATTGCGACAATTATTTGTGGATGCCTATACTGGGCAATTAACCCGATGACTAAACCGAAACGGACTGCGAAACGGATTGCTTTTATCAGTTATCATTCTTCGCCCTTGGCGACTTTGGGTGGCAAAGATGCGGGCGGCATGAATGTATTTGTGCGCGAGGCAGCCCGCGAATTTGCCCAGCGTGGGGTGAAGGTGGATGTATTCACCCGCAGCACCAGCCCAAACGCTAAGCCCATTGACACCCGCATTCACCCTGATGTGCGGGTGGTGCATGTGCCTGCGGGGCCACCGGCGGCTGTGTCAAAAAGTGACCTCATTAAGTATGTGCCCGATTTTACCGAGTGGATGTGCGAATTTGCGCATTTGGATGCGGGTGTGGCGGTAAATACGCGACAGCGGCACAGCGAGCCACACGGCTATGACCTCATCCACGCTCATTATTGGTTGTCGGGATTGGTCGCCGAGCGGCTAAAGCCGTGCTGGGGTGTGCCTTTTGTCGAAACATTTCACACCCTTGCCGAGCTAAAAAATCAGATTGCCGAGCGTGACCAAGACCGCGAAAGCGAAGAACGCCTAATCAACGAGTGTCATATTTGCAATGTGGCGAATCGCATCACCGCCGCCACCGAAATCGAGTGGGACCAATTGGTGCATGTGTATGGCGCGGGGTCGTCGCGCATTCGCATTGTGCCGCCGGGCGTAGATTTGTCGCGTTTTTGCCCAGTTGACCAAACCTACGCCAAAACAGTGATTGAAGCTCCGATGGATCGCCGTCTCATTTTATTTGCGGGGCGGGTAGAGCCACTCAAGGGCATTGATACATTGTTTCGGGCGATTGCGGTGATGCGTGATCGCGGCGCTGAATGCGCCTTGTGCGGGTTGTCGGTCGTCATCATCGGCGGCGATTCGAGCCAGAGTGGGCTGGCAGCGAATGCCGAAATGGCGAGGTTGCACCAATTACGCGCCGAGTTGCATCTGGATGATGTAATTACGTTTGTTGGGGCGCAAAATCAAGACACACTGCCCAATTATTTTGCCGCTGCCGATTGTGTGGTGATGCCTTCGCACTACGAATCGTTTGGCATGGTTGCGCTTGAGGCGATGGCGTGTGGCACGCCCGTCATCGCGTCAGACGTGGGCGGGCTGAGCAAATTGGTGCGCCACGAAGAGACGGGCTATCTTGTGCCGCCGCGTGACCCAGTGGCGCTGGCGGATGCAATTGAGCATGTGCTGTCCGACGATGCTTTTCGCCGCCGCATGGGGCATCGCGCCGCCTGTTACGCCGAAGACTACAGTTGGACGAAAATCGTTGACCGCCTAGAGGCGGTGTATGCAGAGATTTTGGGGTAGGGGCGGTTATTGCTTTGGTGTCAGCGCCGCCGCCAGCCATGCTCGCCCATCATCTATGCTCGTGAAATCTAAAATCGCTTCACCAAAATCAGCCAGTTGATCGGTAGTGAGGCTGTTGAGCAGGCGCGTAACGTCGTCGGGCACAAGTTTGAATTTGCGGCGAAACAGCCGCATGGCTACTTCCATGCGCCCAACGCGCAGCCCGACTTGTTTGCCGCGAACTTCTCCTTCGAGTAAGCCGACTTGTTTGCCGCGAATTTCTCCTTCGAGTAAACCAACTTGTTTGCCGCGAATTTCTCCTTCGAGTAAACCAACTTGTTTGCCGCGAATTTCTCCTTCGAGTAAGCCAACTTGTTTGCCGCGAATTTCTCCTTCGAGTAAGCCAACTTGTTTGCCTTCTAACAAGCCAACCTGTTTGCCTTCATTAATCCACTGTTGTGCTAGTGTCATTAAATTCTCCTTCGTTTCAGCATCTTCATGTGTGCTGAATACTTGCTCAACATCTTGTTTGTCTAATTTGCTGGCCGCCTTGCCGACGTAACTCAATATTATTTTAATCCATCGTTGACGTTCAGCAGCCGATAATTGCCTTAATTGCTTGACCAGACGGGCAAAGGCATCACGCATGTTATCGTCAAAAATATGCTTCATTGCCCCCAATGCCACATTTACCACTTCAGCATCATCGAGTGCATCGTCTTCTAGCGCACTCATGTCAAGCAAGTGATAATCAAAGTTGGGTACATAGCGTGCTAACTCTTCTAGACCACGTAGATCAACCAATGCGTGCAAATTGCGCTTTACAGTCCATGTTCGTTTGCCATGATACACTACCATTGGGAAAACCAATGTCAACCGCTTGGCCTTGTTTTTGTGCATATATTCCCACACTCGCACGACATAACGCACCAACTGAAGCGAAACCCATCGGTCTGGATAACTTTTATGTTCAAATAGCAGACAAATATAGGTCTCTCCCTTGATATTTTTGCGCTTTACCAAAAAAACTAAATCGGCAAAGTGTTGCCCTAAGTCATCATCCACGAAACTGGCGTTGTACAACTGCAAGGTGCTCAAATCAATTTTTGTTAACAACGCAGGTGGGGCATGACGCAAAATCAACTGACGGGCATTGTTCACATCCGAGAAGATGTCCTTGAAGAAGCTATCGTGCAGATGTTGAGGCCCTTGATTGGCACGAGGTGGCATGGCGGGAGTATAGCAGAGCGATTACGAACCGCCAGTGCCATGTATGAAATAAGGCGAAGTGGATACGCCTTCACATATCCTTATGTAATGGCGACAACTGAATCATCACCCGTTCATTGAGCAATGTTTGCCAATCGGTCGGATCAACATCGCCAGTGCCCAGAAATTTGACCGAAAATGTTTTGGCGAGGTTGGGGTTGGTTTGAAAATAGCGCCGAAAGGCTTGCGCCAGCGGTTCAGGGTCCTCAATTACTTGTGCCAAGGCCGAAAATGTCTTGCCTGCCACATGCAGTTCGGCAATCGCCCCGCCGCGCAAATTGCGCCACCATGTACGTTTTTTTAGGCTGGTCACCCAATACGCCTCGTCAAAATGCACAAGGTTGATTGGGGGCGAGACGGGCTGTGCGCTTTTGCGCCCAATTACCGTGATCAGAGCGAAACTTGGCCCCAACAAGCCGTGCAACGGAGAATTGATGATGGCTGCAATGAGTTTATTGAATTGCGTCATAACTCACTCCTTAAAATGAAAATGGTCGCTGTATCTGTTTGCAGCGATTTTCTTTTAAGTTATAACGCCTTTTGTTGCTTTATGCACCAGCCATACGGGCAGTTTTAAAGCTCGGATGCCTCAACCCAGTTGAGGCATCCGAGACTGTAGCGTTTTCGCGTTCAGATGTGAATGAGCAAGCTGTCTACTGGCTTGCGTGTGCGGGGCGCACGTTCGCGCTCACGCTGGGCCTCGGTCAATAGCGAGCCGTCGCCCTCATAACCGATGGTAAGCATACATACTGGCACAACATACTCAGGCATCCATGCTTGCGCCGCAGCCACATCAAACCCGCCCATAAAATGCACCATCAGCCCGCGCCGCACGGCCTCTATATTCAATGCGAAGCCAGCGAGACCGGCATCGAAAAACGCGGTACGGTTTTCGTTCAGTTCGCCTTTGGTGTTGATACGCTTTACTTCGGCAGCCACCAGCAACAGCAGCGGCGCGTGCGCGGTCCAATCTTTATTGCCCGCTGACAAAATGTCGTGCAATTTGGCAAATTCGGGCGTGCCATTGCGGGCCACGATGAAGCGCCAAGGCTGACCATTGCCGCCCGACGGCGCCCAACGCGCTGCCTCAAGCAAAGCCGCAAGGTCGTCGGCGCTGACCGGTCGCGTTGGGTCATATGAGCGCCCGCTGTGGCGGTTGCGCATCAGGTCAAGAATATCGTTTTGGGATTGAGTTGTCATAGATGTTTAAATGATGGCTGTCACTTCAATTTCGACCAACAATTCGGGGCTAATCAGCCCTTTGACTTCGATCATGCTGGAGGCGGGTTTGACGTGTCGGAAATATTCGCCGTGTGCACGGCCTGCTGCCTCCCACTGCGAAATATCCACCAAAAAGATACGAGTGCGCACGACTTGGGTCATGCTTGCCCCCGCCTCTTGCAGTGCTTTTTCAATTTTGCTCAAAATAAACTGGGTTTGACGATAGACATCGCCAGCGCCGACCACTTGGCCTTGGGCGTCAACGGCGGTGGTCCCGGCCACCTCGACCGTATTGCCCACCCGCACTGCCCGCGAGTAGCCCACAATGTCTTCCCATTTTGCGCCGGATGAAATGAGTATTCGTTCAGTCATGCCGGTCATTATCGCAGGAGATACTGGGTTACCAATTTGCGCCGTCGTTCAATAATCGCAAATAATCAACTTCAAGGTCGAGCGTTTCGTCAATAATCCAACGGAAGGTTTTGGTGATGATGTGCGCATCTAGCCCATGCTGCTCGGCGCTGCGCACAGCGGCGGCAATCACCTCATCTTCGCGGCGTTTTACCGTTAGTGCGGCGCGTAGCTGGTCAGGGTATGGCAACAATTCGAGCACCTCTGGCTCTTGCATAAATTTAAAATAGGCGACATAGCGCCCCATGTTGATGCGTTCGTGCATCAGCACAATGATGTCGGCATCCACATACGATGCTTCGCCATAAGTGGTTGCATCGTCGCCCGATTCACAAATGGCTGGCAGCAATTGCACATAAAAATCAATGACATGATCTTGGATAGACAAATTGACATTAGGGATGCTTGGCATGTCGAAAGACCATTTGACGGGCGCTTCCATGATGGCTTCGGGGTGTAGTGGGTATTGGTCGGGGAACCGAAAGCGACCCAAGGTGCTGTGATACGTTTCTAGCCCAGCCAGCGCATGGTCGAGAAACCTCACTCCATGTTTGTTTTCAATCGGGATGCCGTCGGGGCGATAAATAGCGGTATTGAGTAGAAAGCGCGAACGATCTTGTAAGCGCCCAATAATTTGGTCGTTGAGCCGGTCTAATTTGCGGCGAACATCGGGGAGGCCTCTCATGGTGTTATTGGGCGACATTTTAACTCGAACGTATGCTCGGCGTAGGCTTGCTTTGGTTGGGTGCGTAGCTTAATCGTTAAAAAAACGTTGTTTTAAGCTATTGACACAGATCACAACTGTGATATAATTCCGCCTCTTAATTGGGTGTGTCATCGGACTCTTCCGCATGGTAAATACTAGGCGCAGGCGATCTTTTTGTCGCTTGCGCCTATTAGTGTTTCGCCAGATCTGATTTTTATTTATTTAAACGATGGAACTAAAAGATTTCAAAGCCCTTCGCGTCAGCCTCGCATCTCCAGAGCAAATTCGTTCGTGGTCGTATGGTGAAGTGACAAAACCAGAGACGATCAATTACCGACGTTTGCGTGCGGAGAAAGATGGGTTGTTCGACGAGGCCATTTTCGGCCCAACCCGTGACTATCAGTGCTATTGTGGCAAATATAAGAATATCCGTTATAAGGGCATTATTTGCGATAAATGTGGTGTCGAAGTAACCAAGGCTTCGGTGCGCCGCGAACGTATGGGGCATATTAACTTAGCGGCCCCCGTTGCACATGTTTGGTATACCCGTCGTGTTCCGTCATTTTTGGGCACTTTGCTCGATATTACGCGCCGCAATTTGGACCGCGTGTTGTATTTTGCGCAATATATTGTTATTTATGTAGACGAAGACGCCCGCCAAAAGGCACTGCGCCGTTTGCAAGATGAATATGAGCGTCGTAGCAACGACCTTGAGGCCAAGACCAAGGCGCAAGAAGACAGCGCCAGCGGTCAGTTACTCAAGCAGTTGGTGTATGCTCAAAAGACGCTCGAAGAAACCATCAACAAATTTGACGAGCAATTGTCGGATGAAACCGAGCCGATTATGAAGGCGGCGCAACGCCTGCAACGCGAAATTGAGGCCAAGCAAGGCAAGACCATTCGCGTGCCGATTATGTTTGAGCCAACCAACACCGTGATCGCGGGTGAGGGAGATGAAGTGAATCGCTTGCACATTAACTCGCTCAATGTTGCGGTGAAGGATGCGCTTAACCAAGTCGAAGTTCGTATTACCGAGGATAAAGACCGCGAGACCAGTAAAATGCGTGGCGAGATCGAGATTTTGCAAAGCAAAGTTGACGATGAAACCCGCGTTATTGCGGATCGTTTGGCGACTGAAATCGAGCAATTGACCTCGCGCTATACCGCCGACCGCGAAGATTTGCAAACCCTCAAAGTTGCCGACTTTTTGACCGAAGCGCGTGTCAAAGAATTGCGCCTGAAGTATTCGCAAGTGTTTAAGGCCGACATGGGTGCAGAAGCATTTTACGAAATTTTGCGCCGCATGGATTTGGATGTGATGGCGAAAGAGTTGTGGCGCGAAGTGCGCACCAGCTTGAGCAAGGTTAAGAAGAAGAAGGCGATTAAGCGTCTGCGTATTGTCGAAGCGTTGCGCAAGAGTGGCAACCGCCCAGAATGGATGATTTTGACCATTTTGCCGGTTATTCCGCCCGAATTGCGCCCGATGGTGCAATTGGATGGTGGGCGCTTTGCCACATCTGACCTAAACGACTTGTATCGCCGCGTGATCAACCGCAACAACCGTCTCAAGCGCTTGCTCGAATTGGGCGCGCCAGATGTGATTGTGCGCAACGAAAAGCGCATGTTGCAAGAGGCCGTTGATAGCTTGATTGACAACAGCCAGCGCGGTAAGGCGCTCAGCCGCCGAGGTCGCCGCGAATTGAAGTCGCTCAGCGATATGCTGAAGGGCAAGAAGGGCCGTTTCCGCCGCAACTTGCTCGGCAAGCGCGTTGACTATAGCGGTCGTTCGGTTATTGTGGTTGGCCCGACCTTGCGCATGAATCAATGCGGTTTGCCCAAGAGCATGGCGCTCGAATTGTTCAAGCCCTTTGTTATTCAAAAACTGGTTGAGTTGAACTATGCCAACAACGTGAAAGGCGCGAAGCGCGTGATTGAACGCGAACGCCCAGAAGTGTATGAGGTGTTGGAAGATGTCATCAAGACGCGGCCCGTGTTGCTCAACCGTGCGCCGACACTGCACCGCTTGGGTATTCAGGCATTCGAGCCGGTGTTGGTTGAAGGCAAGGCCATTCACTTGCATCCGCTGGTGTGCGGTGCGTTTAACGCTGACTTCGACGGCGACCAAATGGCCGTTCACGTGCCGCTTTCGCGCAAGTCAATTGATGAGGCGCGGCGTTTGATGATTTCGTCGAACAACTTGCTCAAGCCGAGCGACGGCGAGCCGGTGGTTTCGCCGACCAAAGACATGGTGTTGGGCACGTATTACCTCACCATGACAGAGCCAACCGAGCAAAAGGGCGCAGGCCGCAAGTTTAGTAATACTGACGAGTTGGAGTTGGCTTATTCCCTCGGGCAAATTCACATTCACGCCAACATTATGTTGCTCGGCAATACCTATTTTGATGATGCTGGGGTGCGCTATGCCAATGGCGAACCGAAGAAGCGTGTCATCAAGACGACGGTGGGCCGTGCCTTGTTTAACCGCATTGTGCCCGAAAAGATGCGCTTTTATAACAAAACCATTGACAAGGGCGAATTGCAAAAGTTGGTCGGTTTGTCGGTGCAGGTGTTGGGCGAAGATGGTCACGAGGATGTGGTTAAGTTCTTGGATGACATCAAGACGATTGGCTTTAAATATGCCACGCGCTCTGGTGTCAGCATTGCCATTAGCGACATCACCGTTCCAGATGCCAAAGATGGTTTGTTAGACGCCGCCGACAAGGAAGTGCGCAATATTGACCGTCAATATCGCCGCGGGATGATGACCGAAGACGAGCGCGAGTCGAAGACAATTGATATTTGGACCAAGGCCAAGGATGACGTGGCCGCAGAAGTGCGCCGCACCTTGGATCCGGTTGGCAACTTGTCTATTATGGCGACCTCGGGCGCGACCAAGGGTGGCTTCGGCCCCATTGCGCAGCTTGCCGGTATGCGCGGCATGATGGCTGACCCGTCGGGGCGCATTATCGCTTTGCCCATTCGTTCAAACTTCCGCGAGGGCTTGGATGCGCTTGAATTCTTCATTTCGACGCACGGTCAACGCAAAGGTTTGGCCGACACCGCCATGCGCACGGCTGACGCGGGTTATTTGACTCGCCGTTTGTGCGATGTGGCGCAAGATGTGATTATTCACACTTATGATTGCGGCACGATGAACGGCATTTGGATGCGGACGAGTGAAGATGTGGGCGGGCAGAAATTGCGCGAGCGCATTTTTGGGCGCGTGGCGGCGGCTACGGTGCTGCACCCAGATACGGGGGCGGTTATTGCCGAACGCGATCAAATGATTGACGAGCACTTGGTAGAGGCGATTACAAAGGCCAAGGTGCAAGAAGTGTTTGTGCGTTCGCCCATGACGTGCGAAATGGAGACCGGCATGTGCCAATTGTGCTATGGGCGTGACCTTGGTCGCAGCAAGATCATTGCGGTGGGGGCAGCCGTCGGCATTATTGCTTCGCAATCCATCGGCGAGCCGGGCACGCAGTTGACTTTGCGCACTTTCCACTCTGGTGGTGTGGCGTCGCAATCGAGCGACATTACCCAAGGTTTGCCGCGTGTTGAAGAATTGCTTGAGGCGCGCAAGAAGCCAAAGGCCGAGGCGTTGATGTCGGATATTTCGGGCAAATTGCACATTGAGCGGCTCGAAGGCGGCATCCGCCGTCTTGAGATCGTTGATTCGCAATTGCAGCGTGACGAATACCAGATCCCTGGCGGATGGGAGATCAAGATCCGCGAGGGCTACGAGGTCAAAGATAAGGACGTGATCGCCACCAAGGGTGACCAAGAAATGAAGTGCGAACACGGCGGGCGCGTCGTCATCAATGGTTTGACGGTTGCGATTGTGTATGAAAAGCGTGAGCAAGTAGACTATGAAGTGCCGCCTGCCATGCGGTTGTTGGTGACCGAAGGGCAAATGATCAACGCGGGTGACCCATTGACCGAAGGCACGAAGAACCCGCATATGTTGCTCAAGGTGTTGGGCCGCGATGCGTGTCAGTATTATTTGCTGAGCGAAGTGCAGAAAGTGTATCGTTCACAAGGCGTGAACATCAACGACAAGCACTTCGAGATTATCGTGCGCAAGATGATGAATCGTGTGCAGATCACCTCGCCGGGCGATTCGAACTATTTGCCGGGCGATTTGGTCAACCGCTTAGAGTTGGCGCGGGTGAATGAGGAATTGGCGACGGCGGGCCGCCGACCTGCAACTGGGCAACCTGTGTTGCTGGGCATTTCGAAGGCTGCGTTGGCGACAGACTCATTCTTGTCGGCGTCTTCGTTCCAACACACCATCAAGGTGTTGGCGACGGCGGCGATTGAAGGCAAGCGCGACGATCTTGTCGGTTTGAAGGAAAACGTGATTTTGGGCAAGCTCATTCCGGCTGGCACGGGTTCGCTCAACCTGACCACCGACAACTTCGAAGGTGTGATCTTGCCGAAGTTTGACACGCCGCAGAAGCCAAGCTTGACTCGCGAAGCCGAGATCAAGATGATGGGTGTTGATAGCGAGGGTGCATCGGCGTTGCCGCAGCAGACCATGCCGGATATGCTGGTGAATAACCCATTGATGGAAGATATGCCACCGGCAGAAGATTTTAATGGTATGTCGTTGCTCGACCCAGCCTAGTAGATAGTGGATAGTGATAGTTGATAGTTAAGCGTGTCCTACTATCAACTATCACTATCCACTCTCAACTCTTATGCCAGCGCATCGGTTAAACGGCGCAGCCCCTCTGCGAGTTGATCGGGCGCGGTAAGACATGAAATCATGAGATGATGACCATCATTGCAATTGTAGAAATAGCCGGGGTAGACGAATACGCCTGCGTCGAGCAAATGCAAAATGAGGTCATCGGCGCTGCCATGCCAGTCGCGCACCTCGGGGAATAGGTAATAGCCACCGTCAGGTGTATGCACCTTTAGCCGTGCGCAGGTGCGCAGTTGCGCCAGCGCCATGCGCAAATTCGCGTTAATGTGGCGGCGCATGTCGGATACGAAGCCCATGCCGTGTTCAAATAGGGCCGGCAACATGAATTGTGTCAGTGAATTGGCGCTAAGAAAGGTGTCGTTGATGAGTTCGAGCCGTTCGGCAAATTGGGCTGCGGCGGGTGGGTTGAGCGCAATCCAGCCGAGCTTGAGGTCGGGCAAGGCGAACATTTTGCTGATGCCGTTGAGCATAAAGACGGGCATGTTGGGGCAGTGCAAGGCGGCAGGCGGTGTGCGCGGCATCCCAAATGCAAATTCGGCAAAGACTTCATCGCAAATGATGGGCAAGTGACGGATGTTGGCGTGCTGATTGAGGCTTTGGACGTCATAAGTTGCGCCGGTGGGGTTGTGCGGCGAGACAAGCAGGATGGCGCGGGTGCGTTCGTTGATATTTGCCTGCAAATGTGCGTGGTCAATTTGCCAATCGAGCGTTTTGTCTAGGGCATATGAACGCAATTCGATGTGATACAGCGCTGCCAAATGTTCGAATAGTGGGTAAGTGACGCTAGGGCCGATCACGTTGTCATTGGGCGTGGTGAGTAGTGCAAATAGCAACCCATAGGCCTCACTGGTGCTGGCCGTGATGAAGATGTGCGCGGGGTCAATGGCATAGCCTCGGCTGGCGTAATACTTGGCGATGGCTTGGCGGGCGGGCCATAATCCGCGGGGGCTTGGGTCATAGTGGCGGGTATGCCAGTAGCCAGCGGCGGCGTTTTGCAAAATTTCAGGCGGAAAAAGCAGCCCGTGTTGCGTTGGATTACTGCTGGTTAGGTCTATGTAATGTCCACTTTTGGCGCGGCGGGCCAGTTCGATGCGGTTTGGACTCAGGTCTAGGGTTGCGGCTAGTGGCATGATGACTTCTGAGGGGAAAGTATACTCAGCGCACTGTGGCTAATTTGTTGTTGATTTTTACCGAGCAGTTTCCGTATGGCAAGAGTGAGCCTTTTTTACAGGCTGAGCTGGCTTTTTTATCGCCGCGATTTGACAAAATTGTGCTTGTGCCGTTGATTATTTCAGCGGAAATGACACGCAATTTGCCCAAAAATGTGAGTGTGGATACATCATTTGCCATGACGCGAAACAAGTCCCCTAAATTGGCAAAGGCGATATCACAGATGTTAAGCACAACAGCGTTTTACAGAGAGTTTGTCAACCGTGCCATACGAATTGTAAATCCGAGGCCATTTAAGCGTTTTTTTCGTGCATCCTTGCATCTTGGACAGGTCCGGTACTGGTTGCAAAGCTATGTGGATTCAATGATTGAAGATACAACTTTGTTGTGTTATACCTATTTTGTAACTGGCGTGACGATGGGTGTGGGAACGATCAAGCAGTTGGTAAAAACAAAATTGGTCTCGCGTGGGCACGGTTTTGATATATACGAGGATGATTATCCGGGGCGATATATCCCTTATCAGAAAAAAGCTTTGCAGCATCTTGATGCGTTTTTTCCAATTTCTCAACATGCACTCGATCATTTACAGCATCAATATGGCAAACTGCCTTGTGTGGCTGAGGTTAGTCGCTTGGGAATTATGCCTAGCAAAGGCATGAATTTGGCAACCAATGACAGTATGTTGTCATTAGTAACCTGCTCATCATTGATTCCACTCAAGCGAATAGATTTATTGATTAATGCGTTGGCATTATTTGCCTATCAACATCCTGAAATAAAAGTAAATTGGCTGCATATTGGTGATGGTCCATTACGCCGTGAAATTGAACAGCAAGCAAGCGCACACTTACCCCCATCAGTTGCGTGGCAGATTTTAGGCCACATTTCTAACGCGGCGATATTTGATTTGTATCAACGGCATTCATTTGATTTATTTGTTAATTTGAGCACGACCGAAGGCATTCCTGTTTCGATTATGGAGGCTTATAGTTGCGGTATTCCGGCGTTGGCGACTGATGTAAATGGTGTGCCTGAGATTGTGAATAACGACAATGGTGTTTTGCTGCCAGTGGCTATTACACCGTCAATGATCGCAGATGTGTTGGCGCACTATGTGCAATTACCTAGCGCTGAGCGTATCGCGAAGCGCCAAGCGGCTTATGCGATGTGCGCAGCGAATTATGATGCCGAGGTGAATTATGCACGTTTTGCTGAGCGACTACATCAACTCATCTAAAAACCACTCCACCATCGGCAACCGATCGGGCTGCCCCTCATAGTCGCCGAGGCCGAGGCGATAGAGGGTGTTAATTTCGCGCAGATGCTGGCGCATACGCTGGCGCAAATGAAATTCGGGCTGGCTGTCGGTGACCACCGCCATCATGACATACCCGAAGGTTTCAACGGTTACCGAGTGATCTTCAAATTGAAAAGAGACATCGTTTGTTGGCACATTCTCCGTCCCCTCGTCGGTATTGGGGCTAGCGGCGCGGGCGATTTGGCGCAATTCTTCGAGCAAACTTGCCGAGTTGATCGAGCCAAGCACCCCCAGCCGGTAACTAACGCGATATTTGATGAGCAACCCCGTCGGCACATGCAGCAAAAAGACATAGTTGATGGCGCTGCTGACGCTGCTTGTTGACGTGCTTTCGATGCCAGCCTGAAGTTTCGTTTGCAGTTTTGTAATTTCTGCTACGTCAAGGCGAAGCCGCTTGACTTCGCTTTCGAGCGAAGTCAAGCGTTGAAGGCAAAGGTTAAATTCAGCCGTGTTGATCATGCGATGTGGTGGTGATGGCAGGCGAATATTGGTTTGAGGTATTTAGTTTATCAGAAATTCTAAGTGCGCTTTTTAATGTTGGCTTGGCATAATGTCAGAATACGTTGATCGCTTTTGGTTAAGGCGAGCTTGTCAATCTCACTTGGGCTAACCCAATTATGTGCGTCGAGCTGAAGCGTTGGTGCAACGTCATCGGCAAAAACAACGTGGCGGGTGATGCGGAAATGGGTGAAGGCGTGTTTGACTTGCCCGATGTGGTCGGGTGGGGTGGCGATATCGGTGTTGACCAGTTGACGCATCAACCCAAGCCCAAGCCCCAAAATGGGAGACGGCGCGTCAATCAGCGCGGGTTGTTGTGGCGATTTTGTGGGTAAAGGCACGGGTATTCCTACTATTTCTTCGTTGGGGAACTCCCACAAGCCCCCGAGCAAGCCGCTGCGTGGGCGTTGGCGCATAAGAAATTGTCCAGCGCGATTGCGGCAGACCAGTGTCACGAGGTCTTTGTGCGGAATGGGCTTTTTTTCTTTCGGCGCAGGGTAGCCTTCGGGATTTAATTTCGCATAGGCAGAGCAATTGAGATGCAATGGACAACTATGACACCGAGGCACACGCGGCGTGCAGATGGTTGCTCCCAAGTCCATCAGCGCTTCGTTAAATTTGCCTGCCTGACCGGTTGGCACGAGCGCCTCGCTGTGTTGCCACAATTCGTCGTCGCTGGCGGCGGGGAGGGCATAGAGGCGGCTGATGACGCGCTTGACGTTGCCGTCGAGAATGGCGGCATCGCGGCCAAACGCAAGGCTGGCGATGGCCCCAGCGGTATAGCGCCCGATGCCGGGCAAAGCCAACAAGCCCGGCACGTCATTGGGGATTTGTCCGTTGCCTTCGTTTTGCACTTTTTGGGCGGCTGTGTGCAAATTGCGAGCGCGTGAATAGTAACCCAACCCTTCCCACAATTTCAGCACCTCATCTTGGTTGGCGTTTGCCAAATCCACCAAACGCGGAAAACGCGCCAACCAGCGCTCGAAATATGGAATAACGGTGATGACTTGGGTTTGTTGCAGCATGATCTCGGACAGCCAAACATGGTATGGGTCACGAGGCTCGCGCCGCCAAGGCAAGTCGCGTTTGTTTTGGGTGAACCATGTCAGCAATGCGTTTTGGATGTCGCTGATCATGGGGTTATGTGGTTTCGCGGCTGAAGGTGCGCAAATTGGGCAAAATGATGGCGATGATGACCAAAGCAATGCCCATCACTTGCAGTGTTTCGAGTTTTTCGCCCAAAAATAGCCACGAGATAAACGAGGCGAGCACGATTTCGATGATGGCGATGAGACCGGCCAATTTGCCGGGGATGTATTTCAGCGCGATGGTGAATAGGCCATAACCGCACAGGGTGGGGCCGATGGCGAGGAAGGCGATGCCGAATAAGGCGCTCGGTTGGGCGGGCATGAGGTTGTTGAGGGGTTGGGTGAGTAGACAAAGCGCCAATAATGTTATTGACCCGAACAAAAAGGTGTAAGCCAACGCCGCCCATGGATTAACGGTGTGTCTTAGATGTTGGTTGTATAGCACAAATACCGATTGTGCGAACGCTGAGACCAGCCCGATCACGATGCCAATCCAGCTAAACCGCAAGGCTTCGAGATCGTAAATTCTGACCACAAAGGCGGAGCCGATGATGGCTAAAATTGCCGCCACAATGTGCATGGGGGTGAGCGGCTCGCGCCACAAGAGCCATGCGCCAATGGCGACAATGATGACATAAAGGTAGATGAGCACGAGCGCGACCGATGCGCCGTTTAGGCGGATGGATTCGGTCCAGATGGCGTGATAAATGCCGATTGAGACAATGCCGGTGATGGCTAGGCTGCGTAAATCTTGCCGCGATACGCGCAGCAGGCCGGGGCGCACCAGCAAAACGGCGACGAAAGCCGCGATGGCCGCAAAAATATCGCGCCACAGCGCCAGTGTCAAGCTCGGCACTTGGTATTCGCTAAGCATATAGCGCAGGCCGGGGGCGGTCAATGCCCATGCTAACCCCGCTGCGAGGCTATACATAATGCCGATTTTGGTTTTGGCAGGTTTGTCAATGACTAAATTCATGCTTGAGGCTGTCTCTTATACACATCT
>JAHBAL020000230.1 GCA_018500105.2 Anaerolineae bacterium | reverse complement strand
GCCACGCCCACGCCGCGCCCGCCACGCAATTTGATCGAGATTGGTGTCGAGGCCGACACACTGTGATGAACTTTAACCTCCGAGGTTTTGTTTACGCCTCGCGCAGCCGCGCCGCAAGCCCCGTGTAACGATGGGCGCGGTTGACGCCACCGGCATTGCGCACCGCGATCTCGATGGCTTTGCGGCTGCCAACCAGCACCACCAATTTCTTGGCGCGGGTAACGGCGGTATAAAGCAATTTGCGCTCGAGCATCATATAATGATTCATCAGCAGCGGAATCACCACCGCCGGATATTCGCTGCCCTGCGATTTGTGAATGCTGATGGCATAGGCCAGCGCCAACTGGTCGAGGTCGCTAAAATCATATTCGATGCTGCGTCCATCCTCCATCTGCACCACCAACATCTGATCTTCAAGATCAAGCAATTTGATCACGCCCGCGTCGCCATTAAAGACATCTTTGTCGTAATTGTTACGGGTTTGCAATACTTTGTCGCCCACCCGATACACCCGTTCGCCAAATGATTTGTGCGGGCGATCGGTGCGCGGCGGGTTGAGCGCCATTTGCAGCATGTCGTTTAGGCTTGCCACGCCACATTTGCCGCCGTGCATCGGGGCCAGCACTTGAATATCGCTTGGCGCGATGCCAAATTTGGACGGGATACGCCGCTTGACCACATCCACCACCAATTCGCTGGCTTTTTCGGCATCTTCTTCGGCAAACAGATAAAAATCGGTAATCTCGCCGCCCAGTTGGGGCGATTCGCCGCGATTGATGCGGTGGGCATTGGTGATCATGGCGCTGCCCGCCGACTGGCGAAAAATCTGGTCGAGCTTCAGCACCGGAATTTCGCTCGAAATGATATCGGCCAAGACATTGCCTGCGCCCACGCTGGGCAATTGATCGGCGTCACCCACCAGCAACACATGCGTGCCGCTGCCCACCGCCTTGAGCAGGGTATTCATCAGCAACGTGTCGAGCATACTCGTCTCGTCCACAATTACCATATCGGCAGGCAATGGATTATCAGCGTCATAAACGGCCTTGCTGCCCGGTCGCAATTGCAGCAAGCGGTGCAGCGTTTTGGCCTCCACGCCGGTCGCCTCCGACAGCCGTTTGGCGGCGCGTCCGGTTGGGGCGGCCAAAATCACCCGTTTCTTTTTCAGCACCAATGCGCGAATGAGCGCCCGCATACTGGTGGTTTTGCCCGTGCCCGGCCCGCCAGTCAACACACTCACGGGCTGCATCAGCGCCATTTGCACCCCCTGTTGCTGCTGCACCGAAAGCGACAGCCGGTCATTGCTCGCCAAATATTCAAACATGGCCTCATATTTCACCGTGCGAAACTCGGTCAAACGGCTGCTCACCAGCGCATCGGGGCCGCTCAAACGCCGCAACTGCCGCACAATATTTTGCTCGGCGGCATAAAATGGCGGCAAATACACCACCGGCTCGCCCTCGGGCACGGCCATCGGCGAAGGTGGCACGGGCGGCACATCCGCCCCACTTGGCACATCAAAATTGGGGATGGTGTGAATTTCCTCATTTGGCGCAACCACATAGGCCGCCCGCTCCTCTTTCAAAGCGAGAGGGTTGGGTTTGGGAGGTTGGGTTTGAGGATTAAGAATTGGCGCTTGCGAATTAAGCAGCGACATTTGCCCATTCGCAGCAGCCTTCAGCTTTAAGCTCCAATCTCCCCCCCCGCTGGCCCATGCCCTAAAGTGCATCTGGCCTTCGTCGTCAATGGTGAGCACCTCGACTTTAGCGCCCTCCTCGGCGGCAAGGGCGGCGATCGCCTGCTCAATTTGCGAGGCCGCCACGCCCAGCAATTCGGCGGCCTTGCTCACCAATTGCGTGTTTGGCAAATAGGTATGCCCTTCGTCGCTGGCCTCCGACAACGCAAACAACACGCCCGCCTTGAGGCGCTCTGGGTCATCCAAACGCACGCCCATCGCTTGGGCGATCTTGTCGGCGGTCTTGAAGCCAATGCCCCATACCTCGCGGGCGAGGCGATAAGGCTGATTTTTGGCGATGGTAATCGCCGCATCGCCGTATTGTTTGTATAGCCGCACCGCAAGGCTGGTGCTGACGCCATGCCCCTGCAAAAACACCATCACCTCTTTAATGGCTTTTTGCTCGACCCACGCAAGGTTAATTTTGACGACGCGGCTGCGGCCAATGGTCGGCACGTCATACAATTGGTCGGGCGTTTGATCGAGCACCTCGAGCGTGCGCTCGCCAAAATAGGCCACGATCTTTTCGGCAGTGCGTGGGCCAACGCCTTTAATCAGCCCGCTGCCCAAATATTTGCGGATGCCTTGGGTGGTGGCGGGCAGCACTGAGCGGTAATTGCGGGCCATAAATTGCCAGCCGTGCTGAGTGTGATGTTGCCAAACGCCCGTCAATTCGAGCGCCTCGCCCACCGCCGCGCCGATCAATGTGCCGACCACCGTCACCAGTTTTTCTTTATCGCCCGCGTTTTGCGGCTTCGCCTTATCGCCGTCGCTGCCGCCATCCATGCTCAGCTTGGCAATGGTATAGCCGTTCTCGCTATTTTGAAACGTGATGCGCTCGATCACTCCCGTGATCGTTTTAAGCGTGGGCATCGCCGCCGGTTTGCTTGGCTGGGTCGTTGACAAAAATATCGAACCGAACTCACTATCGCTATACGCCTTTAATGGAGGATATAGCAATCGTGATTTTGGTAACAACTTGTTTTACCATTTATTAATCAGGAGATGCGATAAGAGACCATCAATCTATCAACTCGATAAACTCGGCTGTGCCTAAAATCAACACACCATATTGCTGCAAAATATAATCGCGCAATTCTAAAAGGTCAAGATCAGCCGTGACCAAATAATCGCTTTGCCCTGCGATAGCAGCCTCGATTAGAAAATTATCTTTGGGATCACGGCATAACTCAATTGACAGTTGCGGTATTACCAATTCTGCTCTTTCGATAATCAGCTCTTGCAAATCCGCAATTTCATCTCGGCTGAAATATTTTGCAAATTTTGGTCGTGCAAGCACCTCAAAAAGTTCATCCAATGACGCACGCGAGGCAACTAAAACAAATTTATGGTTGCGAATTCCACCGATCAGGGGTGAAATTGGGGTTTTGCGCATGAGTGCGCGAACCAAGAGATTGGTATCAATGACTGCTTTGGGCATTATCGCGCAGCAAAACGAGCTGAGCGGACCGACTCAACTTCCGCATCTATTTCCTCATCTGACAGGGCATCGGGGTCACTTGCCACATTCGCTTGAATTCGATTGACCAGTGCATCGAAGCGCTGCTCCCAGCTCGAACGAATCAATTCGCGCCGCACCCATTCACGCTCGGCAAATGGCAAATTCTGCAAAGCCATTAATATTTGCCTTACATTATTGGGTATCGAGGAAGGAATGGGTGCAATTAAACTCATCTTTCTTTATATTATACGGCTTGAGGGGGTGACACGGTGATCTATTCACCCTGTCACCCCCTCAAGCCCTCACCTTGTCACAACATCCGCAACGCCGCCAACACGCGATCCATCTGCGCGGGCTGGCCGATGCTGATGCGAACGCAGTCGCGCAAGGGGTCACGATTGAAAAAGCGAATGAGGATGCCTTGCGCCTCAAGCGCCTGTTGCACCACCAGCCCACGCGGGCGCGGGTCGGGTTGCCCATCTGGCCCCACAAATGCCTTATTGATCTTGCATAGCACAAAACTGGCCTCGCTATGATACGGCTCAATCCAGCCTAACTCGCTCAGCGATTCGCAAAAGCGATTGCGTTCCGCTACAATTTTGCGCCCCATTTCATCCAAAGTGGCAGGGTCAGACAAAGCGCCAATCGCCATAAGGTGGCCCGGCAAACTTGGCGTAAACACCTGCTTCATACGCCACAAATGCGCCGCCACCGTGAGCGGAAAAACGCCATAGCCGACGCGCAGCCCAGCCAAACCGATCAATTTGCTCAGCGTGTGCACCACAATCAAATTATCGTATTTCAGCACCCAATCGGCGCGGCTGGGCTGGGTGCTAAATTGAATATAGGCTTCGTCAAGCACCACCACCACCGGCAACGCCAACAGCCGCAGCAAATCGGCCTCGCTCACCACCGAGCCATCGGGGTTGTTGGGATTGGCAATAAACAGCAATTTGGGTTTGGGAATTAGCGCTTGCCCATCTTTCTCATTCGTAATTCGCAATTTGTAATTCGTAATTAACGCCTCCACCGCATCCACATTCACCGAAAAATCGGCGCGGCGCGGAATGCTGATGTAATGCACATTTTGCACTTGGGCGGCGGCGGCATACATGCCAAATGTGGGCGGAAAGTCAATGATGGCGTCGCCGGGGCACAAAAACATGCGGGCGATCAGATCCAAGATTTCATCGCCGCCCGCCCCGCACACAATATGCCCTATTGGCACACCGACATACTTGCCAATCGCCTCGCGCAAGGCATTTTGGTCAGGGTCGGGGTAATAATTGAAGGCGGTATTATTCGCCAAGGCTTGCAGCGCCGCTGGCGGTGGGCCATAGGGGTTCTCGTTGGCATCGAGCTTGACCAAATCGCTCACCGCGCAGCCCAGCTTTTGCGCCATCGCCACCACCGATGTGCCGGGCACATATGGCTTCATCTCCCGTATATTCGGGGCAATTAAAGATTCGATATCCATTTTTTATAAGTGGATAGTGGATAGTGATAGCCGATAGTTGTTTCTACTATCACTATCTACTATAACTATCCACTACTACTACAAGGTTGGGTTAAAGCGCCCATCAATAGCCGTCCAGCCGCCATCAACGTGGTACACCGAGCCGGTGACGTAGCTGCTGGCATCGGAGGCCAAAAACACGACTGCGCCGGCCATTTCGCTGGGTTGTGCCCAACGGCCCAACGCATTTTTGTTGGCGTAGGCGTTATACCAGGTCGCGTCATTTTTGATCGGAGCTGTAAGCGCCGTCTCGACCGCGCCGGGGGCGATGAGATTGACGCGCACGCCCTTGCGCCCCACTTCGGCGGCCAAGGCGCGGCACATTTGCCGCACGCCCGATTTTGTTGAGGCGTAAATGCTTTGGCCCGGCTCGACCACATCCCCGCGAATGCTGCTGCACACGATAATGCTGCCACGCCCACGCGCCACCATGCCCGCAGCAATGGTCTTGAGCACCAAAAATGTGCCGCGCATGTTGAGATTGATCACGCGATCAAACTCATCTTCGCTGATGTCGAGCAGGGGTTTGCGCACATTGATGCTGGGCGTGCACATCAAAATATCGGCGGCGATGTCGGCCAATGCGGCTTTGACGCTGGCCCCGTCGCGCATGTCTAAAAACAGCGTGCTGCCCGTGCCGCCCTGCTCGCGGATTTGCGCCAAGGTGGCCTCGCAATTGGCGATATTGACATCGGCACAAATAACGTGTGCGCCAAAAGCCGCTAGCGCCACCGCCGAGGCTTGCCCGATGCCGCTGCCTGCGCCCACTACCAGCGCCGTGCGGCCCGACAAATCAAACATGGTTCGATAATTCATCATGCCGCGAGTGTAGCATGAGCCGCCGTTGGTTGCTAGCGATCTTGCCGCCGAATGACCAATTTAAGCCCTGACCATATTTCGTTGACCGCGCACACTTTCACGTCCACCAATTTGTGGGCAAAGGCTACCTCGCGCACCACGTCTTCGGTGATATCGGTCGGCAGTTTGGCGGCCTTTTTCGGCCACGACACCCAGATCATGCCGTCGGGGGTGATTTGCGGGCGCAATGCTGCCACGTATGCTTCGAGCGCAGCGCGTTGCGTGGCAAACACATGCGCCCATTGGTATGGCGGCGGCGCTGGTGGCACTGGCGGCGGCAAGTCGAGCCAATCCCAATACCCATCTGGCGCATCAATGACGCAAGTCGCCATGCCGGGTTTTAGATTGAGTTTTTTTGCGAGCGGGGTGTGGCTGTAGGCGGTGGACATATGAACGCTCCTTTTAACCAACCACCCGCCACACCAACCGCTCGAACCCTATCGCCACCACGACGGCACAGCGCAACTTTTCGCCCGCGCCGATCATGCGCCGCAGCCGCACCGCATAGCTTTGCACCTGCGCCGACGCTGCATCGAGCGCGGTCTGCACGGTGGGCAAGGCCGCCACGTCCTCATGCGACATGCTCCGCAAGGCCATACCATCCAGCTTAACCTCGGCCAATTTCACATACTTAAACTCGATCAACAAATCGCACATGCCGCGAGGCCGCGACTGCGGCTGCACCGTCATGACCAAATCGGCATACCCGCGCCCCAACTCTGGCTCCGATTGCAAAATGTAGTTCCAATCGTCATACAAATACGCCATCAAAATACTTTTGAGCGTTTGTTCATTAAAATGCAAATAATCGCGGTTGCTCAGTTGATGCAAAAAATGTTGCTCGACAAAGGCACACAGCTTAGCCGGGTCGCCGCGCCAACGCCACAACCGCGCACCCTCATTCATCTCGTCACTCATTTTGCCGGTGGGTAAGGTGAGACGACGAATTTGCTCAAAATACAAGGTGCGCGTCACCAGATTTGGAATTTGCAGCCGCAAGCCTTCTTCGGGCAAATAGCCATTCAGCGTCAGCACCCCCAAATAATAGAGCAAAGAGCGATAGATCAAGCTATCGGCTTGCATGTCCATCATGTCGGACAAGCGAAAACTGGGGATGATCTTTTGCACCCCAACAGCCCCATCATCAGGGGCAAGGTCAAACAAAAATTGCTCGCCACCCGCCCGCCGCGCCATATACGCCAGTTTGGCTTGATCGAGTGACAAGTTGACATCCAGCATATTTTTAGGATATTCACAGGCAACTGCTAAGCGATGCAAGAAATAGAGGGTGAGAGTCGGATTATATAAGCGATATTTGGCGTTTTGATGGAACGTATAGCCGTCATAAAATTGGCGCATGGTGTCGAGTGCGTCGGTGAATTGGGTCTCGCTCATGCCATAATCAGTGATCACCTGATGCAGTGCATCCGCCACCTCGGCCTCGCGGAAGCCGCACAAATCGTGAAATTCGGGCAAATGCGTAATATCTTGGGCAATATTAAAGCCAGACGTGATATCAGCCAACGGCATTGGCGACATGCCTGTAATGAACACCCGTTCAAGCACCCCCAAACCAACCGCGCCTTTAATCGCCTTAAACAACGATTTGACCAAACCATCGGTTTGGGTGAGCGCGTTAAACCGCTCAATCGCCTCGCGGGTGTCGCTAAATGCAATTTCATTGGCAAAATTGTCGTATTCGTCAATGAGCAAATACAGCTTATGCGAGGTCGCAGCCACCGTATTGACCAGTGCCTCGAACGATTCTAAGCCATTATGGGGATTAATGGTCACTGGCTGCGGCAAATACTGCTTATATCTTAAGTTAAAGTCGAATACACGCCCATTTAAATAATCATATAAACGTTGCTTCAGGTCAATTAAATCGCCAAACGCTGCAACCACCGAAAAATCCCAGCGCAAAATGAAATATTGGTTATGCAATGGGGTCGGGTTGCGCCCGATATCCAGATTCCCGAACAAGCGCTCAAAGTCTTTGGCTTGGGCCACATCGTAATAGCTGGCAAGCGTGCTTAGCCACAGGCTTTTGCCAAAACGGCGCGGACGCAAAAACACCGGCGTTCGCACCGTGTCTTCAAGCAGGCGAATGAAACGAGTGCGATCCACATACCAGCGTCCCTCATTGCGCAGCGCCGGAAAATGGGCCATGCCATAGCCAAAGCGAATCATGACAAAATTATACAGTCGGCAGTAACGGAAACCGCATGGAAAAGTCTAAACCGCTATACTGCCCCCCATGAGCAGCCTTTTTACACACACCCAAACGCAGCCCAATCAAGTCACCCTTGTCGAGGTGGGTTTGCGTGATGGCATTCAGCGCGAAGCGACATTTGTCCCTACTGCCACCAAATTGGCTTTTATCCAAGGCTTTGTGGTGGCGGGCGTGAAAGAAATACAGGTCACGTCGTTTGTCAACCCCAAAATTGTGCCGCAAATGGCCGACGCCGAAGCGGTCTGTGCTGCGCTGCCCAAGGCCGAGGGCGTTAGTTACTCGGCATTGGTGCTAAATTTAAAAGGGCTAGACCGCGCCGCCGCTGCTGGGCTGCGCAAGGTGGACATGGGGCTGCCAGCTTCGGAGACACTGGCGCGTAAAAACGCCAACACCAGCATCGAAGCCGGCATGATCGAGATGGCGCACATGGTCGAACGAGCGCGAGCGCATGGCATGAAAACGCGGGCCGGCGTGCAAGCGGCGTTTGGTTGCGCCTTCGAGGGCAAAATTCCCATTGCCAAAGTGGTGACGCTGGCGCAACAATTTCTGGCGCTGGGCATAGACGAATTGTCGCTGTCTGACTCGGCGGGGCTGGGCAACCCCTATCTGATAAGGGACATCTTGCGCGAGGTGCTGCCGATGGCCGGGGATGTGCCAGTGGTGCTGCACCTACACGATACACGCGGGCAAGGGCTGGCGAATGTGCTGGCGGCCATCGAGGCTGGCGTGCGTATGTTCGACACCTCGCTGGGCGGGCTGGGCGGCTGCCCCTTCATCCTTAGCGCCAAGGGCAACATCCCTACCGAAGATACAGCCTTCATGTTGCACGAAATGGGGCTGGAGACCGGTATTGATATGGCGAAGATCGCTGCCCTGAGCCGTGACATGGAGCATGTGCTGGGCAAAGAATTGCCCGCCAAAATGCACAAGCTGGTTTAGGGTCATTTGGGGCCGCTCATTTTCGCCGCAATTGTTGCGCTTGCAACATGATGTGTTTTATCAATAGAACTTCCGCAAGGCTTTATTTTTACCACAAAGGGCACGAAGAACTCAAAGATTTGCATCACAAACCCTTTCTTTTCTTTATGATCTTTGTGTTTTTTGTGGCGAAATATTTTTAATACGTGTAAGTCCTATTATCAACAAAAAAGCGGGGCCGTGAAAATCACAGCCCCGCTTTTGAGCGACATTAAAATTACAGCGCCTTGACAATTGCCGAGAATACGGCTGGCTCACGCACTGCGATATCGGCCAACATCTTGCGATTCAGATTGACGTTGGCAACCTTCATCTTGTGAATCAATTGGCTATAAGTCAAGCCATTCTCGCGGGCAGCCGCGTTGATGCGCAAAATCCACAATGCGCGAAATTCACGGCGGCGCACACGGCGGTCGCGGGTTGCATACGCAAATGCGTGCAACTGCGCTTCCATCGCCTTGCGCACATTTTTGTGTCGCGCACCAAATTGACCCTTTGTGGTCGCCAATATTCGATTATGACTGCGGCGGGCTTTTACGCCGCCTTTTACACGTGCCATGCTTTATTACCTCTTTATCCTTATTTGCTTGTATTATTGGCGAATGGGTTTATTGGTCGCCCAAAGTTGGAACCAACGCCTTAATTTTGCGGGCGATGGCGTTCCCTTGAACGGCATGCATGGTGTCCAGCTCGTTAATCATGCGCTGGCTACGATTGCGACGAAAGTGGCTTTTGCCTTGTCGAGTGCGCATGAGCTTGCCCGAACCGGTCAAGCGAAAGCGCTTCGATGTCGCCTTATGAGATTTAATCTTTGGCATTTCTTTTTTCCCTTTTTACTAGGCGTTGGTCGGCAGTTCCAGACATCGTCCCTACCTGTTGTATCACCAAACACCCTAAATAAACATGATTAATTTAGCGCGGCAAACACACAAAAATCGGGCTTCTGAAACCAGAAACCCGACATACTCTAAATTTACCGGAAGGCTATTTTACGCTAGTTTTATGAGTGCTTTCTAATGAAACACATTTATGGCAAATCAAATTGCTCCATCTGGCGTTGTTTGTTGCGCTTGTCCTTATTAAATTCGCTGCGTGCCTTCTTGTCGTGAAAATCAACACTTGCCTTAGCGGCTTTGGATTGCGCGTGCAAGTCTAAACCGGCCACCCGATCTTCGACCGATACCTTGTCATCAGAATCATCGTCTGAGTCATGCTCAAAGGCATCATCATCGTCATCATCGTCATCGTCAAGATAGCCAGCCGCTCTATCCGCGGCTTCCTCATCATCGTGACGCGACTGGGTAGACTTCAGCTTCGAGGCAGCAATTGCCGCCGCGTTCGGGGCCAGCACCATCAACATGTCTTTGCCTTCCATGCTGGGCGCAACTTCGATAATCGAGATATCAACACAGCCCTCTTTCATTTTTTCCAACATGCGAAATGCGACGTGCGGAATGCGGCCTTCACGACCCTTAAAACGCAAGGTGATCTTGACCTTGTTGCCTTGCTCCAAGAATCGTCGGGCAGCGCGAACCTTAAAAGACAAGTGGTGATCGGTGGTTTTGGGGCGCAACCGAATGCCTTTTACACCAATGGTCTTTTGGGCTTTTTTGGCCTCGCGATCCTTTTTCTCTCGCTCATAGATAAACTTGCCAAAGTCAAAAATGCGGCAAACGGGCGGCGTAACCGTAGACGCAACTTCGATCAAGTCTAAATTCATCGAACGGGCCAGCCATTGCGCTTCTTGAATATCCACCACACCGCGATTGCTGCCGTCGGGCATGATCAAACGCACTTGTGGCACACGAATTTGGCCGTTGATTCGATAACTATTCGCTATTGCATAGTGATTGTGTTTTGGTGGTGGGATAAGTCCTCCTATTTACTCTTGATACTAAAACTAAAAAACAATTTAAATACTTTATATGCCCAAGCTGACGGCTGTCAACTGCGCATCAACCAAACATTATACATGTGAATGCAAATTTGCGTTAGCACCAAAATTTTACGGCTCATCCCCAAATAAGTTCAAGCGTGCCAGTTCACGTTTAGAGCGTCTTGTGATAACAGAAAAGATGGAAGTCGTCATCCCGAATACATAGACGCTG
>JAHBAL020000266.1 GCA_018500105.2 Anaerolineae bacterium | reverse complement strand
GGTTTGGCAAATCGTCAAATTCGGGCGGGCTTACGTTACTAGGTAATTTGGAGTAAGTGGCCTTGCGTCATTTGCTCTTATTTTGAATGTAATCTATTATCTAGTTTTTCCACCAATGACAAGTCATATAGATCCGATAAAGCATTACTAGTCTTATCAATTCGATCATTGTTCAAAACTCTTATAGATAATCCAGTTAGTAATCCTAACCTATAGCTCGGTATCAAACTAGCTTCTGGAAAAATACCAGCGGCTATAAAAATCTTTTTAGTATCATCTTTATCAACATTTTTCCATTGTGTCTCTAGGGTTGCTTTAACAGCCGCTGTATGTCTTGTGGGTAAATCATTCTCACTCAATGAGGTGTTATCTACAGTCGCAATTGCACCTGCCTTAATTAACTCCTTATGGTAATGCTCAAGCGTGACTTGTTTATATTTAATTAAATAAGATGATGCTAGTTTAAGAGCCAATGGTAAATAACCTAAAGTTGCGCTTATTTGTTTTGCGAAAGTTATATCTTGTGAAACTGAACGTCCATGCGTTAATAAATGAATAGCCGATTCTTCAGATAGAATGTCTACTTTCAAAGATTGCCAACTCTCCGGTAAATTACGTCGTTTAGTGGTAAATAAAATTTGGCATTTTAAATTTAGTAAAATTATGTGAAAAGCTATAGGCGCATTCAACAATGAGGGGTCTTCTAAATTATCTACAATAACCAATGTATTATCTTTATCGAGATAATCTAATGCTCTTTTAGATGCTTTTTCCAACGACAGTGGAGTTGATGTCAATTCAGTATGCCCAATTAAATCAAATGCATCGGCAAGTTTTCCAAATTCTTCTATAAGGCGGTTTGCAGCATTTATCCAAAAAACCCCCCCTGTCCAAAACAATTTTTGCTTATGTGCATATACTACAGCTAATTGGGTTTTTCCAATTCCCCCCATTCCTGTTAATCCTACAGGAGCAAGTCTTGTGGATTCACTTTTAGGTTTGTTCGTCAATATTTTATGCAACTCAGCTAATTCCTTATCACGCCCCACAAAATCTGGATTATTTAGATAGGGCACATAAAATGAAGGGGTTTTGGCTGGGTCAGAAGCATGATCACCAGAGAAGCTAGAACTCGAATCTGCTAATTCACAAAGTCTCTTAAACCGTTCATTGGATATTTCTATGCCGGCAGATTTGTAAAGTTCTTTGACTTCTTCAGGGGATAATCTCCTTATATCGCCATTATTAACAAAACATATAAATTTTTCAAGAAAAGTATTGTCTAGATTCCTTTCGGCATTTAACACACGGCTTACTTGGCTAGGAGAACAAGTTAAATATTTAGCAAGATCTTTTTGCGAATAAGGCTTCAAGTACTTTTTCAGCAACTCAGTTAATCTAATCCGATCTGCCATTTCAAACCCCTTTGGCAATAAAAATTGCCTTACTGTCAACAACAATTGCCCAAAAGGCAATTTTACTTGCCCCAATCCCAGTTGATTTTCGTTATAGTTATCTCAGGTTCGAACCAAATAAATACTTGAATCTACTAAATGACAGGAGACTTATGAGATACACTCTACTTAAAATGTTAATTTTAAACATAACTTGGATTATCATATTGATGATAGCTGTTGGTTATCGAGACAATATTGTAGCGATCGTAACGGTATTACTGTTTACAGTTCTTACTCTCGCCATATCAAATAAAGTTGACGTAATCCCTAAAGTATTAAGCAGCATTAGGGATATATTTAAAAATTTGTAATTACAAGACTTTACAGAATGCGTCAATGATACTAAAGTAACTGGACGAATAATCTTATGAAGTGACTCCATTTTTAGGGTGTCACTTCATATTATTTTTTACTCTGGCTTAGGCGTCGCCAGCCATTGCCGTGCTTGATCCACCGAAGTGAAATCAATCAAGGCTTCGCCAAACTCGCTCAACCGTTCAAGGCTCATTTGCCGCAATTGCAATGCAATATCAATCGGCAAATTCCCGAATCGGCGTTGAAACAAACGAGTTGCCAATTCGATTAGGCCAGCCTGCTTGCCCTCGACCAAGCCAGCCTGCTTGCCATAAATTTCCCCTTCCAAGAAAAGTTGTTGCGCTATTGTCATTGCACCCTCCTGCGTTTGCTGATCGGTAAATTCCTCTTGAATCGTTCGTTCACAGCGGATAGTATACGCGGCGACGATGCTACGGCGCAACCGTGATTTTGCCGATCACCAAACGATTATCGTAAACCGGCAGGCTGCTGCGGATGGGCAAACGCTGCCCAGTATTGGCATCATACATGCCGACCAACACGGCATATTCGCCCGGCGGTGTGCCGGGCTTGAGCCACACGGCGTGGGGGTCAGCCACCGGCTGGCCTTGCGCCCACTGACTGGTGGGCCGAAAACCAGCAGCAGGTTCGGCATCATTTTGCGCAATCGGCGGCCCATCCACCGGCCCAATATGCACAAATACTTTGTAATTACCGGCAATAGGCTGCGCGGCTCGCCAATTTAGGGTGAGTGGCACTAGCCCGCCAACAGAATAGGGGTTCATGGCAAGTCCGGCGCTATCAAGCGCGATTTGGCCTTGTGCGCCAAGCGTTGCCGAAATGGGCAACCGAGGCAAGGGCGCAGGCGGTACGGCGTATTGCGCCAGCCGAATATTGCCCACCCAGTCGTCGCCAGCCTTGTGCGCCTGTAACGCCAGCGCCCGCTCATACCAGCCGCCGGGGTCCGATTCGCGCTCAGCAAAATATAATACAAACAAGCGTTTGTAACGCTGGGTCAATTGCTGCACCTCGGCGATCACATCCGCCTCGCTGTTGGGCCGATAGCGCAGCGCAATCGGTGGCGCAATTTCACGTTCGGGTTTGTGATAATAGGTGAATACTTCCCACTGATTCGGCGCGTTAAATAGCACCGCATCGCCCGGCTTCGCCAACGATTGCACCAGCCGCGCAATGCCGCGATAATCATCGCGGGCGTAGGCGGGGTTGAAATATAAATTACGCAACGACGGGTAAAACAACGCTCCCAGACCAAAGATAAAACAAAGGTTAAGGATTAAGGATTGGGGACGAGAGATTAGGGATTGAGGCTTTGGAGAGCGCCTTAAAAATCTAAACTCCAAAATCCAAAATCCAAAATTCTCCGCGCCTTTGGCGACAAGCAAGCCAAGCGGCGGCACACACACCAGCAAAAATTTGAGGTAGGCATCGCGGTAAAGGTTGAAAACGAAGAGCAAAGCGACCGGCACAACCAGCAAAAGCAGCAAAATGAACGCGGCATAGGGTTGTGTGCCGCGTTGCGATCTGGGCCAAAGCCCAAGCAGCGCCAATATGCCAACCGTCGCCATTGCCCATGTGCTATCGCCCAGCGGCAAGGTGCGCCCCACCACCAACCAACGCGCCACGTCGAGCAAGGCCGTTCGCAAAACATAATCTTGCGCCGCCACCGACCAGCCCAGCACTTGGCGAAATGCGATCGGTAGCCAAGGCGCGTAGGCCGCAATCGCTACCCCATTCACCAGCGCATAAATTGCCAACGGCTGCAAAATTTGCCCCATACGGTCAAATTTGCGCGATTGCATATAGCCGTAATACCACAGCAACACGCCCAAACCTTGCGCGATCATGGCGAAGGGATAGGCGTATTGGGTGTAAAGCCCCGCGACGGTGGCGGACAAATACACCAGCATCAAGCGCCATTCACGCCAAAACGGCGCAACAGGCGACGCATAACCCGCGCCTTGCCACACGCTCGGCGTCAAAGCAGCCTGTTGCAAGCGACCCAATAAGGCGAATAACGCCCACGCGGCGGCGGTGGCGCACAAGGCCAAAGGCGCATACATGCGGGCTTCTTGGCTGTAGTAAATGGCAAATGGCGAGAGCGCCACAAACCACGCGCCCAACTGCCCTACCCTACGGCCCGCCAAAGTTTGGCCCAGCCCAAAGGTGAAAATGACGAGCAACACCCCGCACAAAGCCGAGAGCGCCCGCAAGACAAATTCGCTTTCGCCCAGCAGCGCCCGCCATGCCGCCAAGGCAATATAATACAACGGCGGATGGATATCGCCCGCCGCGCCTTCGACAATCAACCGCAACGAACGCTCGGCGATCCGCGCACTATTGCCCTCGTCATACCAAAATGATTGCGCATCGAGGCGATAAAGGCGCAACGCCAAGGCCAAATTGAAAATGAAAAATGAAAAATAGAAAATTGGAAATCCGTTCCTCAATTTTACATTTTCAATTTTAAATTTTAAATTTTTAGCTACTGCGTTGCTCAAAACGTAAGCCATGCCCGCGCACGGTGACAATATATTCGTGATCGGGGTCACTTTCGGCAATGCGGTCACGCAGGCGGCGCACCAGCGCGTCAATGGCTTGCTCGCTCACGCCGTAAGCATTCTCGCCTTCCCACACTCGCTCGACAATCTCTTGGCGGCTGACCAAATTGCCCTTGGCATTAATGAGCAATTCAAGCAAACGATATTGCTGCACCGACAACGGCGGGTCGAGTTCTTGCTCGGCCAAAAAGGTGCGGCGGCCTTCTTTATCGAGCCGGATGCCGCGCACCAAGGCCGTCATGCCTTGGCTGATGGGGCGGGCATTCAGCGGGGCAGTGGCGTCATTACCGACAAACGCAATTTTGACGCACAGCGCCACTTGTATTTCGTCGCCGTCTTGCAATTGCATCGGCTCGCGCACTTCTTTGCCGTTTTAAAATGTGCCATTTTTTCTGCCGAGATCACGCAACCAAAAGCCGTCGGGCTTGCGCACAATTTCGGCATGGCGGCGGCTGATTTGGCGTTCGGGCAAAAGCAAATTTGTGCCGCCCACCTCGCGGCCCATCACCACATAGTCGCTGTCTAGCAGCCAGCGCTGGCCTGCCAGTTGCCCGTTTTGAATCACCAACATGGGTATGTCTTGGTTCATCTTTTATCTCGTCATATTGTATAACAAGCTAAGAGCCAAGAACCAAGAGCCAAGAACCAAGATATAAGAGCAAAGAATAAAGATCGAAGATCTAAAATTTATAGTCTTTACTTTTGATTCTTGATTCTTGGTTCTTGGTTCTTGGTTCTTGGTTCTTGGCTCTTGGTTCTTGGTTCTTATCTCACGGCTTCAAAATCAGCTTGCCGGTGGTGCCGCGACCATTGAGGGCACGATGGGCGGCGGGGGCATCGGCGAGGGCGAAGGTTGCGCCGATATTGACCTTGAGTTGCCCGCTGGCGACCCAGCCCAAGATATCGCTGGCGCGGCGTTCTAGCTCGGCGCGGGTGGCGATATACGCCCCCAACGACGGGCGCGTGATGAACAACGAGCCTTTGGCGTTGAGAATTTGCAGATCGAACGGCGGCACAGCGCCGCTGGCCTGCCCAAACAAGGCCATGAGGCCACGCGGGCGCAAGCTGTTTAGGCTACGTTCGAATGTGTCTTTGCCCACCGACTCATACACCACGTCCACGCCTTTGCCACCGGTCAATTCACGCACACGGGTGTCGAAGCCATCATAAAAAATCGCTTCGTCGGCGCCGGCGGCTTTGGCAATGGCGGCCTTTTCGGGCGTAGACACGCAGGCGATCACCCGCGCCCCGCGAATCTTCGCCATCTGCACAATCAGCGCCCCTGTGCCACCAGCGGCGGCATGAACCAGCGCCGTTTGCCCCGCTTGCAGCGCCCATGTGTCGTGGGTGAGGTAATGGGCGGTCATGCCCTGCAACATCAACGCGGCGGCTTGGTCGGCGCTCACCCCGGCTGGCACAGACACCAATTTATCCACCGGCACAACCGCATATTCGGCATACGCGCCGAGGGTAAACCCATACGCCACCGCATCACCCACCGCCAAGGTCGTCACGTCGGCCCCCAGTGCATCCACCACCCCTGCCGCCTCGAGGCCGGGCGTGTAGGGCAGGTTCATTTTATATTGCCCGCTGCGTTGATAAATGTCAATAAAGTTGATGCCGATGGCTTGAATGCGCACGCGCACTTCGCCTTTGCCGGGTTGGGGGATGTCAATGTCTGCGAGCCGCATCACTTCTGGCTCGCCTTGTTGGGTTACACGTATTGCTTTCATGGTCTTTTTGTTTGTGGGGTTGTTAAAAAAATGAGTATAGCAGATAAGGCACTCATAAAACATGCAACTGCGCATAAAGAGTCACTCGCTACAACCGAACAAGACTTGCTGTATTTAAGTCATATCGAAATTTCGCAATTGTGCCATCTTTAATCTTTTCAATCACTTGCTCAATCACTTGTAACGGCACAAGAAACCACTCACGAGGCTTCACAGGTACGCCAAAACGGTCCAGAAATTCTAAATCTAGCCGAGCACTACCAAAAAACTTTTGTAATAATTCCTCAAGTTTCTTGCGGTTGATATTCACTAACTTAAAGGTGGCTACGATTTCCACTTCTGCCAACAAATAAGTCGGGTCTTTTTTCGCGTTGGCAATCCGATCTTTGACCTCACCGCCAGTTACGCCGATCTTATGAATCACTAAACGGTTTTCCGCCACAAATGGATGGTCGGATTTGCTTCTAAGAACGTAAATAGTGCCAGATGGCAAATCATTTGCTTCGTCAATATCTGAAACAATCGGCATGGCATTTTGATCCTCTGTTGATGAAAGGCTGGTAAATATAGGCCCTAAATCCGGGGCGGTAATACGACGACTGGCTTTATCTCTATTTAAGGCACGTTGAAGTGAGCGCAAAAGCAGGTCACTCTCGGTGGCATTATCATAAACCACACGCAGCCTACGATCTTGTCGCCCATAATCACTGCGAAAAAGCGCCCCCATATTGGCAACAATGGCTTTTTGTCCCTCAAGAATAAAAAGATCGCCTTGCCTTACTTCTGCATTGTCCTGATATTTCACAGTTTGGCGTTCACCCGTCGCCAACTCACGCTGCACTGCATCGAAAATAGGTTTGAATTGATCAAAGTCCTTGCATGGGTTACGTTGTGCAATTTCTTCGGCAGTCTTAATTTCATTACGTGACCGTACATGCTTTAGCTGGGTAATATCATCTTCAGCATCCGTTTCAACCCCCAACGATGCCAACAATGCTTCATCGCTCAGATCTTCGGACGGTGACATGTGGCTCGACGCGCCCATACCTAACAACCCGCGTGAATCGAGCGTCAGCAAAACAGATCGGCATTCTTCGGATTCGCGCAAACGATCCAGCCTAACCGCATACAACCGTTCAAAAATATCGCGCTGCTCGCCATGTTGAGGCAGCCGGCCATGTTGCTCGACAAAACGTTCAATCTCTTCAAAACCGGCGATGATGCGTTGTTGTTTTGCAGAAAGTTGCTCAATTGGATCAGGAGCAGTATCAACACCCAATTCGCCAAGCAACTCAAAATCTTCGTCAGTAATCTGATTAGCCATTTTTGCTTTCCTTGGCTTTGCGTTGTAAAAATGCGACCCCCTCTGCCATGCGTTTTTCCCAAGGGTCACCAGCAGTTAGGGAAGGATTGCGTCCTTTCTCTTGCCTAAAACGAAGTGCCCGTTTTGCTAAGTCTCGTGCTTCTTCGATCGTCAAGTTGATGCTCTTGGCCGCAATGATCGCCGCCACTTGCCGCAAACGTTCTTCGCTCATAGACTTGGCCAAAATCGCATAGGCTTCGCCAAAAGGGTTAATGCGATCTATCAGGTCAATATCAAGCTCAGTAACCGACAGAGCAAACCGACGCACCCCATCAATGAGCGCTGTGTTTTGATTACTTGCCCCGTTCGCCGTACTCGTCTCATTTAACGTCTTTTTGGCTTGTTGAATAAGCGTAAGCGCAGCAATGGCGTGTTGGCGAACCGCTTCTTGATCTTCTTCGGCTAAATTGGGAAACTTGTCTTTAACAATTTTGCCCATACGCACTTGCGTCAATTCTTCGGGAATCAATTCTTCATCAAACAAACCACGCTCGATGCTGGGTTTGTCTTGCACAAAAGTGGTCACCAATTCGGTTAGGTCTTCACGGCAAATACGGGCGGCTTCTGGTGTTTTGGGTTCGGCCAAACCCTTAATTTCAATTTGAATCACACCTGTCTCATGATTGATGCCGATATTCGACTGTGCAGGGTTATAACCGCCCTCGCCGTAATCAAAACCCTGCGTGGCTTGATTATTGGGGTGCTTGGGTTTAAATTCAAATCGCGGGGCCAGCACTTGCTCCATGAGCAAACTAGCGGCGATTGCTTTGAGGGTGTCATTCACCGCCTCAGTCACGGCCAACTCAGTCGCATCTGGCTCAGCGATCAGGTTGGTAAAGCGGGCGCGTGGCTTGCCCGGCGCATCACGAGTGGCACGACCAATAATTTGCACAATCTCGGTCAAACTTGACCGATAACCAACGGTCAACGCATGTTCGCACCAAATCCAGTCGAAGCCTTCCTTTGCCATGCCCAGCGCAATAATGATATCTACATGCTCACGTTTGTGTTTATATGCCGGATTTTTAAGCGCAGCCGATACTTTATCGCGTTTACTGGCATCATCATCCACCAAATCGGCAATTCTCAAGACGGTTCCATCGGCCATTTTCACCAATTGAAAACCGGTATCGGGGTCAGCCCCGCGCCATTCACCCAATGCTTCAATAATATGCTCGACCTCGCGCACCTTGTCTTTGGTGCTTTCGCGTGAGTTTACATTCGGAATATGCAAGATCGTCTTCTCTTTGGGGTCTAACACCTGCATAATGGCATTGGTATAGCTGCCAGCATAAAAATAGTAACCGATGTCGAGTTGTTTAAGGTGTTGATAGCCGTTCAGTTGCTCGTAATACGTATAGGTAACTGTCTCGAATCGGGATTCATCGTCCGGATGCAAAACCGCTTCGGCATCACCACGAAAATAAGAGCCGGTCATGGCGACCATATGCACTTTGTCGCGGGTCATAAATTGGCGTACATGGTCGCCCAATTTATTGTCGGGGTTGGCAGACACATGATGAAATTCGTCTACCGCAATCAAACGCTCGTCAAATGCCTCGACCCCAAACCGGTCTATTGCAAAACGAAAGGTGGCGTGGGTGCAAACCAGCACTTTATCGGTGCTGTCTAAAAATTTTTTCACCGCATCCACTTTGCCGCCATCGGTGCCGGGCGCATCACACAAATTCCAGCGCGGTTCAACCCACCAATCCGCCCAAAACCCAAATTGGCTCAGCCGTTCAGAATGAAAACTAGACCCGATTGAGCGTTCTGGCACGACAATAATGGCTTGTTTAAGTTTTTGATTTGCTAGCTTGTCGAGGGCAATAAACATAAGCGCCCGGCTTTTGCCAGAAGCCGGTGGCGATTTGATGAGCAAATATTGCTCGCCACGTCGTTGATAGGCGCGTTCTTGCATCGAGCGCATTCCCAGCGCGTTAGATTGGGTGGAGGTCCCCGCTTGAGCATAGGACACGGAAACCGAGGGGATGGTAATGGGGTTAATCATGAAAGCCAGCCTGTTTCATATAGCCGTTGCCATGCCAAATGAATATGACGAGGTGTAAACATACGCTTGCGACTATTCCATGCATGAACCTGAGTGATTGCCTTTTCGACAGTTGTCGCTTGCTCCTGTATTGCCACCCAATGCACGGTCGCTAATAACTCCATTCCATACGTTGTTTCAAACCCTTGGATAAGATTGGCAACCTGATCAAATCGTTGCTTTGTTATTTCATGCGCAGCCAAAAAATTTTCAGCTTGTTCAGCAGCTTTAAGATTTAATGCTAATGGTTTATCTGGTTTATCTTCTGCATCACCATAACCGCTAATAAAGTGTCCTTCAATCTCATTTAAAACATGGCGCAAATTTTCAGCATAAGGACCATACGGCGCCTTTTTGTATCGCAAACGCAAAGGTTCGCCTGCTGCTTGCAAAAAATACATTAACTTGTGCACTTCTAACAACGTAATCGTGGGATCCATCACAGCCATGAGATAACGGCGCATCAGACTTAGGAGTGCAGCACGTCCGACGGTCATAGCGGGTGGTTTGTTTTGCTTAACGATAACAGGATTATATGCCACTTCGACCAGATCAAATAGCAGAACCTTTATCTTTTTCGATTAAATGTGTAGGGGTCAAGACGATTGTGGAATCGTCATTTCGACGCGAAGCGAGAAATCTTTACAAAACATACGCTTTAGCTTCAATTTACGCAAAGATTTCTCGCTTCGCGTCGAAATGACAAATGTTAAGCAAAAATAACGATTTTACGATTCCGCGATCATCTTGCTCCTTACACTTTTCGATTAAATGCAATGGAAAATGATCATACAGCGAAGCGAGAATCACCATCATTTACCTTTGCCTTTTTTGATCGCGGGACGCGCCGTCATTTTGGTATACAGCTCAAACAGTTTTTCAAGCCGCTCGGTGTCGTTTTTAAACCGGCGACCGATGTAAATGCGCTCCAGCACTTCGTCATTGCGTTCATGCGCCTCACGCACCAGCGGAAATTCGCTGTCCATGCGGTCGGGGTCATACATGTCGGCGATGGTGGCGGGGAAATAATGCTCACGCGCCAGCAAAATATCTTCGGCGCAACGGGTGAGGTCAGCCTTGTTTTGCTCGGTCAGCGTCGGCACTGGGAAGGTGTTCCAGCCGAGGGTGTTGGAGTAGCGAAAACTAGTTCCTAAAGTCCCACAAACAGTTGCAATCCAAACCAAGTGTAAACGTGAAGCAATTAATGCCATATTCCAGAGGGGGGCATTGTAGAGAGCAAATGCAAGATCAGTTATGATTGAATCATAGTTTAGAAAACCGACTGGCAAGTATTTTCTATTTTCCGAAGAAACCTTGGGTACTATAATAACCCGTTCTTTCCCTGTTTGTTTGACCTCCTCGAAACGGTATGGCCATTTACTTCCTTTCCTAGTTGATATTTTGGGGCTTTTTCTACGAAAGTCAGCAACGGCTGAGAATCTTTCGGACAAGTCAGCTATCTCAAAGGCTTCAGAACTACATTCATCAGTAACCCAAATACAAAAGCGAATCTGGCCTCGAATATACTCACTTGACCCGTAAACACGTTTAATAAACTTATTAACGATTGGATAGCGTTGAATAAGATAATTTTTTTCGTTGCAGCTAAGCAAGAGATTTCCGCCCTCAACAGGCTTTCCTCCAGCTTCAACAAATGACCTGTTGTCAACTGTTAACATAAGTTTTTCTACCAAGACATTGGTCCCTGATACTAAATATGCATTAATATTATTTACCTCCTTAATCAATAGTTTATTAGAATCATCTATTGAAAATAGCCTTCTTGAATTACTCACCTCACTTGATAATCCAACGATCACCACCATCACCCCAGCATTGTGGCTCGCCAGATTCGCCCATTTAAAACTGGTATGCGCAAACGCAATTTCGTGCTTGGTTTTAAAAATGAGCGGCCACAAAATCGGCACTTGTTGCCCCTGACAAATCGAATTGGTAGACACAAACGCCGCCGCCGCTTGGGTGTGTGTGCCATAGTCGGCGGCTTTCATAAACCAACCCGCCACATAATCGAGCGATTTCCATAAAGGCGTGCGCCCGTCAAAAATGAGCTTCAGATCATCTTTTTGTTCTTTCGACTGCCAAGTAGAACCCAAGTAAGGCGGATTGCCACAAATATACGTCTCCCCACCCTCATTTTCAAAATCAATCTCGATTTGGTTGAGCGGGGTGCTAAACAAATCATTGGCGACCAACTTCACCCCTGTGCCGGTCGGCGGGCAAATACTCAGCCAATCCAGCCGCAAGGCGTTACCACAGGTGATCCAGTTGTCTTCTTTCAGCGGCAAAAACTCGGCCAGCGCCAGCTTTGGCCCGCGATACAACACATCACATTGATATTCGGCGATGATCAAGGCCAGCCGTGCAATCTCGGTCGAAAAATGCCGCAATTCGATGCCGCGAAAATTGGTCAGTGGCAATTCCGAGCGGCGTTCCTTTTCCCCACGTCGCTGGTTAATCTCAGCCTCAATCGCTCGCATCTCTTTGTAGGCGATCACCAAAAAATTGCCAGAGCCACAGGCCGGGTCAAACACCCGAATGTGGACCATGCGTTGGCGCAGGCTGAGCAACTTACGCGGGTTGTTGCCCGCCTCAGCCAGTTGGCTGCGCAAGTCATCCAAAAAGAGCGGGTTTAGCACCTTGAGAATATTGGGCACACTGGTGTAGTGCATGCCCAATGCCCCGCGCTCTTCGTCATCTGCCACCGCCTGAATCATCGAGCCGAAAATGTCGGGGTTGATCTTGGTCCAATCGAGGCTGCCGATGTGCTGCAAATACGAACGGGCAATTTTGCTAAAACGCGGAACTTGTATATCACCCGAAAACAGACCGCCATTGACATAGGGAAAGCCATCTGCCCAAGACCGAATCTTGGCGGCGGCGCGTTGTTTGAGCGGGGTGCGCATGGCGCGAAAAAGCTCGGCCAACACCTCATGCGTATTCGACGAATCACGGGCGCTCATCTGCTCAATCGTGTCGGTAAATAGCCGATCACTGTGAAAAATATGCGTGTCTTCGGCAAAAAAGCAAAAGATCAGCCGCGCCATAAAATGGTTGAGGGCTTCACGCTGCGCCGACTTATCCCAATCTGGGTTGTCCGTCAACAATTGAACATATAAACGATTCAACCGCCCCGTCGCCTTTATATCAAAGGCATTTTCACGAATCTGCTTGACTGTGGTGATGCCCGCCAGCGCCAAGAAGAAACCAAAATGTTGGTGAAAATCGGGGTAAGCACAGGCAACCGTTTCGCCATCGGCTAGGTTTTCGGCCTCAAAACTCTTGCCGTCGGTAGCAAGAATAAATTTTGCCTTATATTTCATTGTTGCTGGGCTGTTGCGCAACGCCGCCAGCGTAGCCGTTACCGCACCTTCTAGGCAAACTTTTAGATGAATATTATTGCGTTGTAGGATGCCGCCCGGCAGGTCAGAAACATTGGTCGAGCTTTTACCGGTGTCTTTCAGCCGCTTTGTCGTGGTCTGTTTGTTGCCAAAGGCTTCGAGAAAGTCAAATGGGAACGTCTGTGCGACAAATGGCGACTCGGCAAGCTTTGAAACGGCTTCTTCAATTTCAACTGCATTCATATTTCAATCTCATGTAATTTTAAACAATAAAAGAAGAGAGTCATTATCGCCTGATGATGACCTCTGAGATCCTTTCAGGTCCTTTCAGGTTACACCAACCTCGTCGCAGCAACGAAAATAAAATCCCCCGTCAATTTCATAAATGCAAAACACGCCCAAGTGCGTAATGTCAGTAATACGTTGAATGAACAGTTTTTGAGCAGTAAATGACCTTTAAAACGATCACTTGCTCAACGTAACTTATTGACAATGAATAGTTGTATTTATCGAACTTTCAGGCATTTGATCACGGCGCTAATGATCACTACCGTGATTAGCAACGCAGCCCCCCAGCCCGCCGCCGCCAAGCCCGCCGCGCACCCGCTTGGCAATTTCAGCGTCAACCGCTACAGCCGCCTCGAATTTGGCACGGAGCAGGTCACGCTACGCTATATCGTGGACATGGCCGAAATTCCGACCTTGCAAGAGCGCAATCGCATAGATGCGAATCAAGATGGCAGCCTAAGCGACACCGAGCAAGCCAACTATATCCACGAGCAACTGGCGACCTTGCTGCCGCAATTGCGTTTGGCAATCAACGGCGCAGCGCAACACTGGCAGCAAAACAACCCGCCCACGCTCGAATTTGAGGCGGGGCAAGGCGGTTTACAAGTCATGCGCCTCACCTTCAACCTAGCAAGTGCCTTAGATGCGGCAAGCAACCGCGTGCGCGGCGAATTTAGCGACCAAACCTTTAGTGGGCGGCTGGGCTGGCAAGAAGTGATTGTGCGCGTTGGCACAGGCGCAAGCATCATCGAGTCGAATGCCCCCAGCCAAGACCGCAGCAACGAATTGCGCAATTACCCAGAGGATATGCTGCAAAGCCCACTGGGGCAAAACACCGCCCGTTTCTCCATTCAGCTTGGCCCCACCACAAACTCGCCAAACGCGGCAATGAATGCTCCGCTGGTGCAAGATGCCAAGCACAGCGCAAGCTATAACCCCAAAAGCGACGATGCCTTTGCCCGTCTCATCAACCAAGAAGATTTGGGCTGGGGCGCAATGGCGTTGGCGCTGTTGGCGGCCTTTGGCTGGGGCACAGTTCATGCCTTGTCACCCGGACACGGCAAAACCATCGTCGGGGCTTATCTCATTGGCTCGCGCGCCACCACCAAACATGCCCTGTTTTTGGGCGCAACCACCACCATCACCCATACACTTGGCGTGTTCGCATTGGGGTTACTTACCTTGTTTGCCTCCAACACATTTTTGCCCGAACGCCTATACCCTTGGTTAGAGGTGTTGTCGGGCGGCTTGGTGGTGAGCATCGGCGTCATGCTAATGCGCGGGCATGTGCGCCGCTTGATCTGGGGGCAGCCTCATTCACCTGCCCACGACCACGATCACAGCCACACGCACGATCACGATCACAAACATCATTCCCATGCGAATCCACACGCTGCGTTCATGCACGATCATGGCGATGGAAACATACATAGCCACGCACCGCCGGGCAGCAACGGCGAAGCCGTCACTTGGCGCAGTTTGTTAATGTTGGGCATTTCGGGCGGTTTATTGCCTTGCCCGTCGGCGCTGGTGGTCATGCTGGGGGCGATTGCCTTACACCGCATTGGGTTTGGCTTGCTGCTCGTCGTCTCGTTTAGCCTCGGCTTGGCCGCCACCCTCACCGCCATTGGCTTGACGATGGTGTATGCGCGACGCTGGATTGAGCGCGTCGGCGAGAAGAAAAATAGCTTGACCCGTTTGCCAATCCGCCAATTTGCATTCTCAGTTGCCCCCGTGATCAGCGCCTTTGCGATCACGCTCGCCGGTCTCGGCATTACATGGCAAGCCTTGGCCCAAACGGGCTTGGTGCGCAGTATTTTATAGACCGAGGTTGTGACGATGACAACATAACCAACGGCATTTTTTAAGGAAGGAGGGCAAAATGAATGAATGCGGCACGCCGCTTTACACGTAATACAAAAGACTGGATGTAAATAAATATTGCCATTTCGATAAGCTTTTGGCCGGGCGCACCGAAACCGCAAAACATACTCACATCCAATCGCAATCACCCCATAAGAGGCTTGCCTCTATTTTCACATACTTAATCAACCAATTAACAAATCAACTAATCAACTAATCAACCAATTAACCAATTAACCAATAAAAAGAGGCTTAATCATGCAATCAAATCCTAAAAACAATCTCAAAAAAGTGGTAACAAACGCCACCTGTCTTGGGCTTTCGGCGGCGCTGTTGGCGGCCACTGGCGCCATTTACAGCAACCCCAGCGGCACCGAAGCATCGAGCCACCGCGAGGCCCCGCTCATTTCGCAAGATGCGTTCGCCGACACCACCGATGTGTATGCTTTCGTCAGCCCAGATCGCCAAGATTCGGTCACCCTCATCGGCAACTGGATTCCATTTGAATCGCCCGATGGCGGCCCCAACTATTACCGTTTTGCCGACGACGTGCTGTATGAGTTGCACGTTGACAATGTTGGCGACGGCAAAGCGCACATCAGCTATCAATTTCAATTTAAAACCACCACCAAAAACCCGCTTACATTTTTGTATAACGTCGGCCCCGTTACATCGCTCAACGACAGCGACCTGAACGTGGTGACCACCTATAGCGTCACCGAAGTGACGCGCCCAAATGGCGGCGCAGAAAGCAAGACCGTGTTGTTTAGCAACAAACAAGTGCCGCCGGTCAATATTGGTGGCAAGTCTGTGCCCAACTTTAAGGCCCTGATGGATTCGGCCATCTATAGCAATGGCAGCGGCGCCGACGAAATCAAAGTCTATGCTGGACAAGCGGACGATCCATTTTGGGTTGACCTCGGCTCGGTGTTCGATCTGCTCTCGCTACGCGGACAAGCACAGCCGATTGGCTACCCACGCCGCACGCCGGGCGTAGACGCAGTGGCTGGTTACAATGTGCATTCGATTGCCTTGCAAGTGCCAACCACCCGTTTACTCAAGGGCGCGGTGTCTGGCGAAAGCACCATCGGCGTATGGGCCACCAGCAGCCGCCAAAGCACCCGCGTGCTAGGGGCATTGGGCACACAAACTTACAGCGGCGATTATGTGCAAGTGTCGCGCTTGGGCATGCCGCTCACCAACGAAGCAGTTATTCCGCTGGCGCTCAAAGATGCCTTCAACAGCATCCCACCCACCGTTGATTTCCCATTGGCAACCGGACAAATTGCTGGGCTTGAACCGGCTGGGGCCTTGTTGCTGCGCAGTGTGCTCACGCCCGAATTGCAAACCTTGTTGGGCGCACTCTATGGCGTTCCCAACCCCGGCAAACCCCGCGCCGATATTTTCGACATCTTCCTAAACGGCATGGTCACAGCCCAACCGTTTACCATCACGACCAAAGGCGGGCCAGTCGGTTTGCCGGCTGGGTTCAATGTTAACCGCCCGAAGAGTTCGGCCCGACAACCCGCCGAAATGCTGCGCCTGAACACCGGCATCAAGGGCGATTTGTGCGCCCCAGAGCCACAACGCTTGGGGATTTTGGCTGGCGATGCGTGCGGCTTCCCGAATGGTCGCCGCTTGGCCGACGATGTGGTCGAAATTGAATTGTTGGCGGTGGCCGGTGCTGCTTGGCAGGCGCTGACCAACGACACCAGCTTCAGCTTCAATCCTGCCTTGATCGGGGTGCTTACCGATAGTATTGACTACAACGACAAGCCATTCCAAAGCACATTCCCGTATCTCGCCGCCCCCCATGCCGGACAAGACTTTAAACATGCGTCCATCACCACGACCTTCATCCCATTCTTTCAGAAACTATGGGATTCTGGACGCGGGTATTAATCGTGATTTGCCAGAAATCGGGGTTCTTCCAGAACCCCGATTTTTAAGGGAAACCTGTGACCTAAACCAACACAAGCGTCACACTGGCTTGGCAAAACTTTGGCTGACCTGACGGCCTATTTGCCGAGTTTAATCTTAGCGGATCCCTCGCTGCGCGTGCTCAGAAACTTGGATTTATTGTATATCATACTTGTCATTCCGACGAGGAACGAGGAGGAATCTTTGCATAACTTGGGTAT
>JAHBAL020000308.1 GCA_018500105.2 Anaerolineae bacterium | reverse complement strand
GGATTGATCCCCGTGCGCACGCGCCCGCCACGAACGTGACATCATGGCAAATGATGAAGCATGGCCCTATTGTGTGAAACAAACATCATCATCCGCCATGATGTCAATATTGAATCGGGCGTGCCCGCACGGGGATCAATCCCCGCGCTACATAACAACACCCGCTACGCGGGTTGAACTTATCACCTTATCACCTTATCACCTTGTCACCCTGTCACCCGGTCATACAATAGCGGGCGCGCCCGATTCAATATTGACATCATGGCGGATGATGATGTTTGTTTCACACAATAGGGCCATGCTTCATTATTTGCCATGATGTCACGTTCGTGGCGGGCGCGTGCGCACGGGGATCAATCCCCGCGCTACGTAACAACACCCGCTACGCGGGTTAAACCCATCACCCCCTTACCCTGACACCCTGACACCTTGACACCCTGACACCTTGACACCCTGTCACCCTGTCATACAATACGGGCATGGCAGATGACCCACTATTTCAACTGGCGCTGAGTGCCTTGCAGGGCGTGGCCGTGCCGGTCTATCAGGCCTTGGCGAACCAAGGCGTGGCGTTGGTGCGCAGTGGCGCAACAAATGTGTTGCAAGACGCTGAATTTAAGGCCAAGCTAGACGCGACCTTGCTCGATTATGCGCGGCGCTACCACGAGCGTTGGGGCAAGCTCAAGGTGTTGGGCATGCGTGAGCCGATCAACCTGCAAGACCTGTATGTGGCGACCCATTTTTTGCGTGGCGATGATTTGCGGCGGGTGGCCTCGGTCGCGGGTATGGAGCAGACTTTTCGCCAACGGGTGGCCAAAGATCGGCTGCGTGATACTTCACAACAACGTCAAAATGGGATAGCAGTGGCGAATGAGCACCCGTTTTTGATGGTGTTGGGTGGGCCGGGCGCGGGCAAAAGCACCTTTTTAAAACGCATTGGCTTAGAGGCGCTGGCGTTTGGGTCAGCCAAGAATCGCTACAAACATGCGTGCTTGCCGGTGTTTTTAGAATTAAAGACATGGGATGACAAGGCTGATTTATTGCAAAAGCTGGCGGCTGAGTTTGAGCTGTGCGGTTTTCCGCAGCCGCAACGCTTTGTGAGCGAAGCCTTGGCGCAAGGCAAATTGTTGGTCTTGTTGGATGGCTTAGATGAAGTGCCGAGCCACTCTACCGACGCGGTGATTAAGCAGGTGCAAGATCAGGTGGACAAACATGACAAAAATCGCTTTATCGTGTCATGTCGGATTGCGGCCTACACACAGTCGTTTCGGCGTTTTACCGATATCGGCATGGCCGACTTTAACGATGCGCAAGTGAAGACCTTTGTCAGGCATTGGTTTAAGCCAGACCCCGACCCCAGCGCCGCCGAAGGGTTTTGGCAGGCGCTGAAGATGGCGGAGCATACGGCCTCGGAAGAGTTGGCGCATACGCCCTTGTTGCTCACCCTGTTGTGTCTGACCTATCAGAAGACGCGCCAATTTCCGGCCACGCGTGCCAATTTGTATCAAAAAGCCTTGGATGTGTTGCTGGAGGAGTGGTGGGGTGAGAAAGGCATCAAGGCCGAACGGGTGTATGAGCAATTGGATACGCGCCGCAAATATGAGTTACTGGCCGATATCGCCTATCACACCTTTGCCGATGATCGGCTGTTTTTTAGCCGCAATGAGATTTTGCCGCGGATCGAACGTCATTTGCGCGAGGTCTTGCCGGACAAAACCGTCATTGACGGCGACAAGGTATTGCGCGATATTGAACGCCAACACGGGGTAATTGTCGAATATGCCCGCAATATCATGTCGTTTTCGCATCTCACCTTTCAAGAATTTTTCGCTGCCTATTATTTGCGTGATGTGATTGCTCAAGATTCTAACGCATTGCAGCATTTGGTGAGTGAAAAAGCCTTGGCGCAAGACTGGCGCGAGGTGTTTTTGCTGTTAGCAGGTTTGTTGCCAAGGGTCGATGCCGTGTTGCAAGCCATGATGCACACGGCAGCAGCGCAATTGCGTGCGCCTAAATTGCACCGTATGTTGACATGGGCGAAACGAATCACAAAAGGCACGGGGGCGAGGCAACTTGTGTTGAGTGTTTATTTTGGCCTTGCCCGATCCCTCGCCCTCGCCTTCGCCCTTGATCGCGCCCTTGCCCTTGCCCTTGCCCTCGGCTGGTTTGATATATCTGATACATCAACTGGCGCTATACGGATCATCAAAACTGAATGGGAGCAGCGAGGGGAAAAGATGACGCTTGAACAAATACGCGATTGGATAAAACGCGCTACCAATGCACTATATGCTGTAATTGAGCTAGATGACGAATGGCCGAACCTAAACGAAGATGAAGTCAAACAACTCGCTAATCACCTATATATTTGTGAGTTGATGGTGCAATGCCGAAAAGCCGCCAACCGTGTCACGCCGAGCGTGTGGGAGGAGGTGCAAGCCCAAATTTTGGCAGTGCCGCCACCGTTGGCATCTAGCAGTCTGCCCTTGCCCATGCTCGACCGCAAGGCCTTGTTCAACTTGATTTTCAAGTACTTCGACCTCGACGAAATCAAGGGCGTGTGTTTTGAGATGGGTATCGAATACGAATCATTGCCGGGCGACGGCACACGCGATGACAAGGTGCGTGGGCTAATTCAGCATTGCGACCGTCACAACCGCAAGCACGAATTGTTGCACACATTGCGCGAGTTGCATCCGGCGGCATTTGAGGGGTTAACTTGACATGGATAAATGCTTGCCTAATGAATGTTTGGAGAAAATTCAAAAGATAGCCTTAGAATTGTTGGGACAATCTCAAGATTTGGCTACAAGAGATGCTTTTTTTAAAATTATTGAAGATCGTTTCAATGCTTATGCGTCTGATTGGCGTGAATCAAAGATTGATGAAGTTTGTTTGTCAGAAATCAACTTGAAAGTCAAATTATTAGATGTTAATCATATAAATGATAATGACGAATCTGACTTTCGAGTTGATGGACTTGACCTTGCAAATAAAAATCAATATTTAATGTTATTAGGGGACCCAAAATCTGGTAAGACCTCTTTTCTAAAATGGCTTGGTTGGAATGTTTTAAAGAGTTTAGGAGATAAAAATAGTGTTTATAAGCATCAATGCATTCCAGTTATCTTAGAAATTAAAGACGATGAACAAGTCGATCTTATAAAAAGAATCTGCGAAAAGTTTAAAGGTGAGGATGGAAATCAAAAATTGGTTTTTGTTCGAGAGGGTTTAAAGAATGGTAGGTTTTTGATTTTATTGGACATAAAATCTGAGTCTTTAAGTGGTCAGAAAAAAATAAACGCGGAATTGAATGCAATGCTTGCCGAGTTTGGGGAAAATCGTTTTCTTGTTGCAACACGTTCATCTTTGTACGAGGAGGCACTACCTAAATTTGTCCATTTTTGTACTGCTGATTTTGACTCCGAGCAAGTTCGAGCTTTTGTGAAAATATGGTTTCAAGAAGTATTCTCTTATCATAAATATGATGAATCAGAAATAGAGAAATTTCTAAACGACTTATCTTTGCCTAATTTACAACATGTATCCGCAGTGGCAAATAATAGCTATTTTTTGCCACTGTTTTGCCGTACTTATGTTCAATCAAGTGGATTCCCAACGAAAATAACAGACTTATATGATAAGGTAATTAAAATAAAACTGGATAGTGTTACTGAAGGTCAGCGTATTTTAGATAGCCGCCATGTATATGAGATATTAAGCGAAATAGCGTTTCAGATGTTTGTTGAATCGAAATTTGTATTTGAAAAACAAGATATTTTGTCTGTGATTGATAGGAGTTTGCCACAGTTTAATGCGAAATTTTTGGAAAACCCGAAAATTAGCGAAGTGATTTTTGAAAATCTAGTAACTCTGCCTATTTTTTTTGCTGAGCATAGCATTAACCTCTTCTATTTTCGAAATTTAACTACCCAATACTTTTTGGTGGCGAGGTATATATTCGATTCGATTGTACCTACTGAGACAGAAGGAAATGACATCATTGAGGCTCATATTTGTGATGCAAATTGGCGCAGTGTTTTTTTACTTTTGTCAGAGCAGTTAAAATCTTCAGATAAACTAGTTGTTGATATAACCAAGTCAGCATCTAAGCGAATCAAATTTAAAAAAGCGTATGAGCTATTAAAGCAGCTTAATAAAATTATCCCAAGTTCTAATGATAAAAACACAGTAAAAAGGTCTTTTCTTTTTTATGTGGCGATTTTGTTGAAAATAGATTTGTTAATGGTTCGATTTCTTTATCTGTTTTATGCGAGAGGGGGCGCGATTAGTAGTGATTTGATGATTTCCCGAATAAACGAGATTTATCATCAAAGAAGCCGGATTCGCTTGTCTTTTTTATCTCTGTTGAAAGATCTATCACAAAACCCCATCGAGAATTCATCAGCTTATGATAATGAAATTTTACTTAGTTATGCTGAAGCTACGCTTGAACTACAAAAGAAAGAAATACAAAACTTTAATTTTAGGCAAGAGGGTTTGACAAAGTATAAATATGGCACGAGTATTTTCTTTCCTTGGTTTAACTTTCAAATTACTTATAAAAACATTTTGGAAGAACATATAGCTGCTTTCAATGTTTTGAGTGATGAAAGAATTTTTGGCTTTGATGAGAAAATCGCAAAGAAGATTAAATCTCTTACTGAAGAGATAAAATTAGGATTTGGGTTGGACCATCATAGGAAAATCCAAAATTACCTTGATATAAGTGCTAATTCTTTTTGTGAGTTATTCGAGTTAAAGAAGGAATGGCTTGACTTGAATGAAACAGAAACAAGTGCACTTTTAGATTATTTGTATATTTGTGAGTTAACAATTCAATGCTTAAAAGTATCTAATCGTGTTTCACCCTCTATAAAGAATGAAGTTAGATCTCGGATTTTTAGTGTCCCGCCATCTATTGTTCCAAATAGCAGCCATATACCAGGTCGCAGATTATTGTTTGATTTGATATGTAAATATTTCACCCTCGAAGATTTAAAAATTTTATGCTTTAAAATGTATATTGACTATGAAAATATACCAAATACCACACTTGATGGAAAAGTGAGCGAGTTAATTAAATACTGTGAACGCTATGAACTTGTACCGCAGTTAGTTGAAGCGTTGATTGAGGAACGTCCAAAATTGTCTGCGGAGTTTAATTAACTAACTATTTTGGGGAAGTTTAAAGGTTTAACATGTGCAGTTTACCAAATTGGTCGATAGATACTAATGAAGTGAGTGAATTCACAAAAGGCTCGATTCTTCCTATTTAGTTGTGAAATGTGAAATTATTCTAATATTATAGCCTGCGACGATAAAGCTTGCGACCGTCACAACCGCAAGCACGAATTGCTGCACATATTGCGCGAGTTGCGTCCGGCGGCCTTCGAGGGGTTACAATAGAAGCTAAGGAGGTGTCAATGCCATCACCCTTTCCGGGTATGAACCCGTATCTTGAACGCGCCAATATTTGGGAAGATTTTCATCAAAGCCTCGCCAGCGAGATCCGCGATCAACTGGCAGGGCAAATCGAGCCGAACTATTATGCTGCTTTGTCGCCGCGTTTGGCCTACGACGAGGTGTATATCGGCGAAATCCCCCCACCCGCGCCCAACTCGCCTAGAAGTTTTGTGCCCGATGTGGGCATTGTCGAGCAGGCCACATGGCAGTGGCAAATTCGTGGTGGGGTGGTGCTCGACCCTGCGCCCTTGCGTGACACCATCCCTATGCCACATGACACGCCGACGAAATTGTGGGCGATCGAACTGCGCACGGTAGATATGGGGATTTTGGTCACTTCGATTGAAATTTTATCGCCCATAAACAAACGGCTCGGCACAGCCGCGTTTGATGCGTATCATGCCAAACGCACCGAACTCATTCGGGCCGGGGTCAATTTGCTAGAAATTGATCTATTGCGGGCGGGCAAACGCTTCCCGACTCAACATCCCTTGCCGAATGTGCCGTATTTTGTCTTTTTGTCGCGCCAGCAAACGCCCGACCAAATTTATATTTGGCCGCTCAACTTGCGCGAACGCATCCCGCTATTGCCCGTGCCTTTGCGCGACCCCGATCCCGATGCGGTGCTCGATTTGGGCAAGGCCATTCACGACATTTACGACCGCGCCCGTTATTCTCGGCGCATCAATTACACTGAGCCACCGCCCAAACCCGACTTTTCGCCCGACGATCAGCGTTGGCTGGCGGCGTTGACGACTTCTGCATAAAATACGTTTATGAAAATCCTAACGGCTGCTGCCTTTAAAAAATATTTGGCAACCTTGCCACAAGAGGCATTGCTGCAAGAAATGGCTGATTTGTTCGCCAAAATACCCGCCGTCAAAGCCTATTATCAAACGCGCTTGGCCTCCGACAATCAAAATGAGGTGTTAGAAAAATATAAGGCAAAGGTATACGCTTGTTTTTTTAGCCGTTCCGGTATGCCAAAATTAGATCGGGCAGGGGCGCGTGACGCTGTCAATGAATTTAAGCGCATCGCCGCTCGCCCCCAAGATGAGGTGGCGATTATGTTGTATTATGTCGAAACCGCCACTGAGTTAACCTCACAATTTGGCGATATTGACGAAAATTTTTACGTGGCTACTGAAAATATGTTTGACAAGGCTTGTGACCTCATTCAAAAACATAATTTACTGGTTGATTTCGACAAGCAATGTCTTGGTATTTTAAAAGCCGCCCGCGATATAGGCTGGGGCTTTCCAGATGCACTGCGGGGCATTTATCAGCAACATTTTGGCCCGCTTTGATGCCGTTTGCAACGTGTGTTAGGAGGCCGTCAAGATGACGGCGCTACTATCCACTATCACTATCCACTATCACTATCCGCTAACCACTAACCCCCATGACACCCTCAAAAAACTGGCGCGGCGCATTCGCCATCCCGCCCATCCCTTGGACCGACGATGACCGCATTGACGAAGACGTGCTGCGCGGCGTGATTGATTGGATGATCGCCCACGACACACCGGGTGTGATCGGCCCGATCTTGGTGAGCGAATTTCAGTCGCTATCGCACGACGAGCGGCGGCTGTATATGCGTATCTTGGTCGAGCAAACGCGACAGCGCGTGCCCGTCATCGTCAACGTGGCGGCGATCAACACCCCCGAGGCGGTGGCCTACAGCCATTACGCCCGCGAATTGGGGGCCGATGGTGTCATCGCCATGCCGCCCTACACCCTGCGTTTCGATTTTGACCGCACGTATGACTATTTTCGCCAAATCGCGGCAGCGGCCCAAATGCCGGTCATGATTCAAAACGCCAACCTCGCCCCGCTCACGGTTGACCAAGTGATTCGGCTGTGCAGCGAGATCGAGCACGTCAATTGGGTCAAGGAAGAGGTCGAGCCGCGTCATCGCAGCATCGGTGTATTGGCGGGGCGCAAATCGCCGCATGTGCATGGCATTTTGGGCGGCGGCGGCGGGCAATACATCATCACTGAGCACGCACGCGGCGCGTGCGGAACCATTGTTGCGCCCGAAATTGTGGATGTGCTGCAAAACATTTGGCGTTTGCTCGAAGCCGGTCAGCTCAGCGAGGCCGAACTATGGTATGAACGCGCCTTGCCGATCATCAACCTCGAATTTGCGATGGGCATCGCCTTCATGAAAGAGATTTTGGTGCGGCGCGGCGTGTTCAAAAATCATCGCATGCGCAGCCACAGCCGCCCACTCGATGCCGACGACCTGCGCGAAATTGACCGCGTGTGGGCGCGGATGCGTTCGTTTTTAATGTAAATCGTCATTTCGAAGCGAAGCGAGAAATCTTTGCGTAAACATAATCACTGCGCTAATTTCTGCAAAGACCCCTCGCAGCTTACCCTGAGCTTGTCGAAGGGCGTCGGGGTGACGAGTAAATTGATTTCCACTAATGAACACTTAAAGTTGTGTTAATTTCTAAGTCGGTGAGGCTGAACCAATCAGGAAATGAGCCGACGTATTCTGTAAGGGCGCGGCATGTCGTGCTTTGCAAACTTAGGGTAACTTTATTAAGATTCGATCATTTTTACCGCTGGGCGCGGCGCTGGGGTTGGTGCTGTGTCACTTTTTGCCTTGGGCGCAACATCACACTGCCGCCCTCACTTTGCATGGGCACGACCTCGCCACCTTCACCAATTTCACCCCCGGCGCGGGGGTGTTTTTAAATGAATGGTTTTACGTGCCGCTGTGGGCGGGGGCGCTGTGTGTGGCGTTGTGGGCGGCGCGGGTGAATGGGATCTGGCGCGGGGCGCTGTTGGCGCTGGCTTTACTCATCGCCTCACTCGGCTTCCCCACTTATCCCGAAATTTTGGCGGCCTATCGCGCCCCGAACGCGGGCGGGGTAGATTATCGGCTGCAATTTTACGTCACGCTCGGCGTCATGGCGTTGGTGCTGGGGCTAGTTGGGTTCGGGGCGCGTTTGCCGGTGCGCGTGCATGCGGTTGTTTTCGCTGGGCTGGTTTTCGCCGTTGCCATTCCCTTGGTCGGCTATCTCGTCATCCGGCCCTTTATCGAGACGCTGTACCGCGACAGCGTCGGCATCGGCGCGGGTTGGTGGGGCACGCTGGTGATTTGGGGGGTAGCTGGCCCCATTTTCTTGTGGCGCTCTATCGTCAATCGCGAAATGGATTAACTAACTTGAGGTCCTCAATCATGCCATACGACATATCGCCGAGATCTTCGGAATAGATGCAAGCCACCCTATTTTCTAAACACGCCGCAATAAGCATCGCATCCCAGAATGACAGGCTATATTTTTGAATTAAACGTAGTGATTTTGCATGAATTGACCAAGAAGGTAAGATCGGTTGCCAACCCAAACTGAGATCTTGGATAACTTTGAGCGAATCTGCATAGCTGAAGCCAAAAGATTGCAATTTTCGCGCATTCGATAAGTATTCACAAGCCACTTGCCATAACAAAACGCCATCATCAAGCGTCGCAATTAATTGCTGGGCAATTTTTTGTTTGGATTTGTCTTGTGGGTCTTGGGCATAGATAAGAATATTGGTATCAACTGCGTTCATGAAGCTCATCTCGGGTATAGCGAGGCGCAGTAACGGGGAGAAGGTGTTGGTTCATACGGCGTAATGCCCGTGCCCGTGCATCGCGTTTATTTTGATCTGAAGATTGTTGTCCGTTTTCTAGCTTTTCAATCGCCACCTGTGCCTGTGAAATAAGCAGCATGGCTAATTCCATCATCTCGCTGGGAGACAAGAATTCTGTTTGTTTGGCTAATTCTGCAACTGCATTAGGCATGGTATAAATTATATAACCTTAAAAAAGTGAATTTGTGTGCAGAAATCATGCGAGGCCGACATATTCCCTAATCCTCCTCAACCGCCCAAACCCGCGACTTCAGCACAATAAACATAGACACGCCGATGATGATGAAGGCAGTGAGCGCCAGCAACGGAATTGCCAACCACGAACTGCGGAGCGAGATCATGAGCAGGTCAACCTCGCATGGCACGGCGCTGACGAGGTTGCATGGCACGGGCGGGAAGATGTGCATGACCTCCATGTAGTGATAAAACGCAATGCTGCCGCCGATGACAGACATGATCAGCGCCAATTTCGCCAGCCGAGGCGAGCGATTGTAAACCGCCACCGGCAAAAACAGCGCCATTGGATACATAAATGTCCGTTGCGCCCAGCACAATGGGCACGGCGGCCAACGCAACATTTCGCTCATATACAAACTGCCCGTCATCGCAATCCACGATGCCAGCAACGCAACAAATGGGGTAATTTCGCCTAAAGCCTTCATATGAATGATGAATGATGAGTTATGAATTATGAACGGTATTGAATTATCTAACATTTGCCAATCACACCTCATTTATCTGCATATCATTAACCACTAACCATTCATAACTCATAACTCATAACTCATAATTCATAATTCATAATTCATCCCTCACCCTCATTCGCCATTAAAATACGGGTCATGTTGCGTCGGGCAGATTTATTTACGTTGTTTACCGCCATTCGTGATGGCGAATGTGTGTCGGTGGTGGGGTTGAGTAATATGGGCAAATCACGGTTCTTGCAGTCGGTGGCGTTGCCGCTGGTGCGTGACCGGTTTTTGCAGGATGCAACTCGTGCATGGCTATTTGTCTATATTGATTGCAACCTGATGGCCGAGCGCAGCGAGCAAGGCTTGCGCGAGATTATTTTGCGCGGCGCGATCGAAGCGCTGCAACACAATCGCGCCAGCAGCGAGCTGATCGCCCAACTCGATGCTTATTACCAACAGGTCATCGAGCCACAATCGCCGATCCGCAGTCCGTTGGCGTTCAATCGCGCCATGAGTCTGCTGTGCGAGCAAAGCGGCTGCACCGTCGTGTTGTTATTCGACGAATTTGACGATCCATTTGAAAGCCTCGAAGGGCGGGCATTCTTAAATTTGCGGGCCACCAAAGACCGTTACCGCGAGGCGCTGGTGTATGTGACCGCCACCGACCGGCGCTTGGCCGACATTCGCAACGACCGCGAACGCGGCGAGTTTGTCGAATTGGTGGGGCCGCGTGTGCAATGGCTGGGGTTTTTGAACCGCGAAGATGCGCGGGCGTTGGGGCAACAATTGGCCCAAGCGCGGGGCGAGGCGCTGGGCGACGAATCACTCGACTTTGTTGTGGCGCAAGCAGGCGGGCATCCGGGCTTGATGAGCAGCGTCATCGGCACACTCATGCGCACGGGCATCGGCACGCCGCTCAATGCTCGCATGGAAGCCCTGCGCCAAACCGAGCAACTCATAGAGCATGACCCGAACGTGCGGGCGGAATGTGACAAATTGTGGGGGCAATTGAGTGTGGCCGAGCAAGCGGCCCTAGTGGCCCACGTGACCGGCGACCCCGAAGACGCGCTGACGCTGGAGCAGTTGCGCATTAAGCGTATTTTGCCGCGCCCAAACGAGGGCGAAGATCGCCGTGTGGTGCTGGGCGAGGTGTGGCGCAGCTACCTCAACCGCCAAGCCATTTTGCGCATGGGCACGCGCCGCACCGTGCGGGTAGATGTGGATTCGGGCGAGGTATATGTGAATGAGCGCAAGATCGAACCCTTGACCGACCTCGAATACAAATTGTTGCTGTTGCTGTATGGACGCTTGAATAAGATCGTTGACAAATACACCATCGTCACCAATGTGTGGGGCGAGGGGTATTTGGAAGATGTGGACGACGTGCGTATCGAGAAGTTGGTCAGCCGTTTGCGGGCCAAATTAGAGCCAAACGCCACCGAGCCAAAATACCTCACCACCGTGCGTGGACGCGGTTATCGGTTGGTGGGGTAAATGTAAAAAGCGCCGTCCAAATTTGGGCGGCGCTTTTCGCTAAAATCAAAGTTTGTGATTAGGGCAACACACGAAAGTTGTTGACGCTATAACCCACTTCTTCATCGGCCATCATGGCATCTTGGTCGAGGTAGATATTTTGCGGGAAGCCATAGGTTGGGTTATAGTTTGCGTCAACCTTAGCATAGCGCTGGCTGACACCGCTGGCGATGAGGCCAAAAAGCTGATCAATGGTGCTGGCGTTGGCGAAATGGGCCGCCGCGCTGGCGGGGATGGGGCTGCCATCGGCATAGCGGCTGCTCACGACACGCCCGCCACGCACATCCACCACAATTGCTTTGGTTAGATCGGGGACGCAGAAACAAACCCGCTGGAGTTGGATCTGATAATTGGCGATGCGTTTCGATTGCCACAATTGCAAATTTTGTGCATAGCCGCTCGTGCTTGGGGCGTTGCCGGTTTTGGTGTAAAACTGGTTGGCCGACACAAAGCAGTTGCCGATGCTGCCATCGGGGCAGCGCACCCGCCACCATTGGCTATTGGTGGTGATGCCGGTCACTTGTAGCGTTTGTCCGGCTTTTAGCACGTTTAAGACACGGGCGCTTGTGTCAGGGGCGGTGCGCATATTGGTGGCCCGAATAACGTAAATGCTTCGCACGGCGGTGGAGGCGACGGAAATGAGGTTCGATGTGGGCGATGAAATGGGCTGGGCTTGCGCTGAGGTGGGCCATCCGAGGGCACAGATGGCAAAAAACAGGGCGCATAGGCAGCGTTGATAAGTATATTGGCGCATGACTCTTCCTTTTGTTGGAGAAGAGCGTAAGCCAGTTTGCCGAAGGTCGAATCAGCCTTTTGATAGAGATTACGATGCACTATATATAGTCTAAGGCTTGCCTGTGAATTATCTGCGGGTGTTGTAATGGGCACGGGCGGCGATTAAGTCGGGGCACGGCGTGCCGTGCCCCGACAACCCGAAATTACCGATACTCCTCGATTGGCACACAGGCGCATACGAGATTGCGGTCACCGTAGACATTGTCAATCCGGTTGACCGGCGACCAATATTTGTCGTGGCGCGAAATGCCGTGCGGGAAGCAGCCCTCGGCGCGGCTGTAGGGCCGCGACCAGTTGTCTTCGACCAGATCATGCACGGTGTGCGGGGCGTGGCGCAGCGGCGATTCGCCGATGGCGTAGCGGCCTTGGCTGACGGCATTAATTTCGTCGCGGATGGCGATCATGGCGTTGCAGAAGCGGTCAAGCTCGGCCTTCGACTCCGATTCGGTTGGCTCGATCATGAGTGTGCCCGCAACCGGAAAGCTCATGGTCGGCGCATGGAAGCCGTAGTCAATCAGCCGTTTGGCGATGTCGTCCACTGTTACGCCGCACTGATCCTTGAGCGCACGCGGGTCAACGATGCACTCGTGGGCCACGCGCCCATGCTCGTTTTTATAAAGCACGGGGAATGACGAATCGAGCCGCGCCGCGATGTAATTGGCCGACAAAATGGCGACTTCGGTGGCGCGTTGCAGCCCCGGCCCGCCCATCATCAACATATAGACATAAGAAATGGGCAAAATGGAGGCCGAGCCGAAGGGTGCAGCCGAGACTGCCCCTGCCACTGCCCCATCCCCCAACACCGGATGTGCGGGCAAGAAAGGCGCGAGGTGGGCCTTGACGCCGATTGGCCCCATGCCCGGCCCGCCGCCGCCGTGCGGAATGCAGAAGGTCTTGTGCAAGTTGAGGTGCGACACATCTGAGCCGTAATCGCCGGGGCGCGATAGCCCGACTTGGGCGTTCATGTTTGCGCCATCCAAATACACTTGCCCGCCGTGCGCGTGCACGATCTCGCAAATTTCGCGGATGCTGGCCTCGAATACGCCGTGTGTGGACGGGTAAGTGACCATGATGGCGGCCAACTTGGCGGCATGTTTGGCGGCCTTGGCCCGCAAATCGCCAACGTCAATATTGCCGTGTGCGTCGCAGTTCACCACCACCACATCCATGCCCACCATGCTGGCGGTGGCGGGGTTGGTGCCGTGCGCCGATGACGGGATGAGACATATGTTGCGGTGGCCTTCGCCTCGGCTAATGTGATAGCCGCGAATGGTGAGCAAACCGGCGTATTCGCCTTGGGCGCCCGAATTTGGCTGCAACGATACGGCATCGTAGCCGGTAATTTGGCACAAATGGCGTTTTAGCTCGTCGAACATGAAATGATAGCCAGCCGCTTGCTCGGCGGGGGCAAAGGGGTGCAACGCGCCAAATTCGGGCCATGTCACCGGAATCATTTCAGCGGTGGCGTTTAGTTTCATGGTGCATGAGCCAAGCGGAATCATGGCGCGGTCGAGCGCGAGGTCGCGGTCGCACAATTTTCGCAGATAGCGCAGCATCTCGGTCTCAGAATGATAGCGATTGAAAACCGGATGGGTGAGGAAGTCGGAGGTGCGGGCGAGGGCGGCGGGGATGGTAGATTGGGCGTTAGCGCTTGGCGATTGGAGTTTCGGCAGGCCAAACGCGGCGAGGATGGCGTTGAGCGTGGCAAGCGTGCTGGTTTCGTCGAGCGAGATGCCGAGCGCGGCCTCGGCAGCCACTTCACCCGCCGGAATGAGGCGGAAATTGAGCTTGGCGGCTTGCCCACGTGCCACGATGCCGGCTTGTTGCTCGCCAACCAACACGGTGAGGGTGTCGAAATGGCTGTCGTTGAGCAATTTGAACCCGCCCGTTTGCAGCGCCGCAGCCAGCGCGGCGGTGTTGGCGTGCACCCGCTGGGCGATGTCGGTCAAGCCTTCGGGGCCGTGATAGACGGCATACATCGAGGCCATGACGGCCAGCAAGACTTGGGCGGTGCAGATATTGCTGGTGGCTTTTTCGCGGCGAATGTGCTGTTCGCGGGTTTGCAGCGACAGCCGATAGGCGGTGTTGCCGCGAGCGTCAATAGACACGCCGACCAAGCGACCGGGCATACTGCGTTTGTAGGCATCTTTGACCGCCATATAGGCCGCATGTGGGCCGCCGTAGCCCATCGGCACGCCAAAGCGTTGGGCCGAGCCGATGGCGATATCGGCCCCCATTTCGCCGGGTGGGGTGAGAATGGTAAGGGCCAAAATATCGGCTGCCACGACGGCGATACCGTTTTGGGCGTGAATTTGGGCGATTGGCCCGCGCAGGTCACGCACATGCCCATAGGTGCCGGGGTATTGCATGATCGCGCCAAAATAGTCGCCATTCGCTAGGTCAGTCAGCGGGTCGCCGACCACCACCTCGATATCGAGCGGGGCGGCGCGGGTGGCGATGACGGCGCGGGTTTGCGGGTGGCAGTGGCGATCTACGAAAAAGCGATCTGATTTGCTGTTGCTGGCGCGTTTCGCCAAGGTCATGGCTTCTGCCGCTGCCGTCGCTTCGTCTAGCAGCGAGGCATTGGCGATATCGAGCTGGGTCAAGTCACAGATCATGGTCTGGTAATTGAGCAGCGCCTCAAGCCGACCTTGGCTGATTTCGGGCTGATAGGGCGTGTAGGCGGTATACCAAGCTGGATTTTCGAGAATATTGCGTTGGATGACGCCGGGCAAATGTGTGCCGTAATAGCCCATGCCGATGAGCGAGGTGAAAATTTGGTTTTGCGCCGCGATCTCGCGCATTTTGTCGAGCGCCTCGGTTTCGCTGAGTGCGGGGCCAAGGTCGAGCGTTTTGGCTTGGCGGATAGACGCTGGGATGGTTTGGGCGATGAGGTCGTCGAGCGAGGTCGCGCCGACGGTGCGCAACATGGCTTCGACATCATTTGGGGTCGGCCCGATGTGCCGTTGTTGAAATGAAGAATACAAATTAGCAGACATGTGAACACTCCGATTGCCATCCTCACATCACAATTCAATGGATGTGCGCGGATAGCGCTATTTTCGAGTGCCCCATCTGTCTGTTTGCCTGAGAGCGTTATCCCTTCGGCGTGTGATTGATGAGCAAACACCTGTTTGCTCATCAATGACCCTTTCCAGAAGTTGTGCCGGTTTTGTGATACAAAATCGGTCAAAACCATTTTTACATTTGCGGTCCTTTTACCTGAGAGATTCCGGGGCGGTTGCTCCTTCGGTGCCGATCAGTTTAGATGCTAATTAGGGATTTGCGCTAATGAATCAGTCTCTCCCGCAATGATGGGGTGATTCTACCGCTAAATTTAGTGGCCCGTAAATGCTTGCTCGATCACGTCTTCGATGGGCGGGTCTTCGATGGTGAGGTCTTGCACGGGTTGCTCGGCCAACAGCTTGGCGGTGACGGTAGCGACATCGGCGGCCCGCACCTGAATAAGCACTTTGCCGTCCTCGTTGGGGTTGGGCATGAGCGTGCCGTATTGCGCGAGCGTATTTTCGGCAAGGTCGGTGCTAAGTTTCACGCCGAGGGTTTTATAGGGCGCAATTCGGCGCGACAGGTCACTCAGCCCGCCGTCGTATTTCAATTTGCCGTGATGAATGATGATGATGCGTTCGCACAAGGCGGTAACATCGGCCATGTAGTGGCTGGTCAGGATCATGGTCGCGCCGGTGCGTCGGTTATATTCTTTCAAAAAGGCGCGAATACGGTTTTGCGAGGTGATGTCGAGGCCAATGGTTGGCTCGTCTAAAAAGAGCACGGTGGGCCGATGCAGCAAGGCTGCCGCCAATTCGCATTTCATGCGTTCGCCCAGCGACAGATTGCGCACGGGTTTGCCCAGCACATCGCCGATGGCGAGCAGGTCAACCAATTCGTCGAGTGTGCGTTTGTATTCGGCATCGGGGATGCCATAAATGGCTTGGTTGAGCAAAAATGAGTCGGAAGCGGGAATGTCCCACGCCAAGCGGTTGCGTTGGCCCATCACGAGGGTGATCGAGCGCAAATAATTGTTGTTGCGTTGCCAAGGCACATGCCCCAGCACGTGGGCCGTGCCGCCGGTTGGGAAGAGTAACCCCGACAGCATTTTGAGGGTGGTGGTTTTGCCGGCCCCGTTTGGCCCCAAAAAACCAACAATCTCGCCGCGTTGAATCGAGAAATTGACTGAGCTGACCGCATGAACATCTTTGAAGGTGCGTTTGAACACGCTGCGTAGCGATGCCGCAAACCCCGCCTCGCGCTCAGATACGCGATAGGTTTTGCTTAAATTTTCGACCACAATTGGAACAGCATTTTGCATGGGCAGAATATTAACACGGGTGTGGGGTGATTTGTGGGGCGGTATTCGGGAGGGGTGAGTAACGAGTAACGAGTAATGAGTAATGATGGTGAGTAACGAATCAAAGAACTTATTACTCGTTACTCGTTACTCATTACTTCACTTCTTGGGCCACGTCTCGGCATAAAACAGCAAATATTCTTTCATGCGTGAGGCCCAGTAAAAATCGGTGTGACCGCCGGAGCCGACGGAGAAACGGACGGGAACGCCAAGCGCAAGCAGCTTTTTGTTCAGATCGTTCGGGCCAGAATAGGAGGGCTGGTCGTCGTTGCCGACATCTAGCCACACGCGCTGGGTGCGCAATTGGGCGAGGGATGGCGCATAATTGGCGACGCTGAAGTCGGCGGGCATGTCGAAAAACTCGGCGGCGATGGCGGGGCTGTGCCCGCCGATGATGCTGAATAATTCGGGGTGGCTAAATCCGATCACCGTTGCCCAATACCCTCCGCGTGAGATGCCGCCGATGGCCCGCATGTCGCGGTGGCGGGCCGTGGCATAGCTTTTGTCAATGTAGGGAATTAGCTCATTGACCATAAAATCTTCCCACGAATCGGGGCCGTTGTTTGTATACAAATATTTGCTGGCGTAGCCCATATCAATATCGTTGAACGGCATGACCATGATAAAAGGGGCAACGGTTTTGCTCATGATTAAGCTGTTGGCAACGTCAACTGCGCCGTCGTCCTCCCATTCACCCCAAATATAAAAGCGCCCTTGGATGAGGTAAAGCGTTGGATATTGTTGCTTGGTGGGGGCGTAGCAAGGCGGCAAATACACTTGGGTCGAGATTTTGTGACCCAAAACGCGGCTGGTTAGGCTGTCTTCGATCACTTTGCCCGCTGTGTCGGTGCAAATGGCAGCGGCAGGAACTGGCAAGGGCGCTGTTGGCGTGGGCGCTGGTGTGCGGATCGGAACGATTGCTGCCACTTGCGGCGTGTGCGTAGGGGCCAACGTTGATGTTGGGCGCGGCGCTGGCGTGGGCTGGGCTGACGCCATAATCACCAGCGGCGGCGGTTGCGGCGAAGGTGTTGGCGCAGCCAGTTGGCTCGACATAGCGACACTGGCTTTGTTGCTGGCTTGCAAAGCCGCCACGATGAGATCGGCCTCAGTCGAGATGAGCAAGGCGATCATGGCGAACAAAATGAGCAAGGCAATGACGAAACGTTGAACCCAAGACACGTTAAATTAATTGTTGCAAATATTAGCATTTTACGCTGAATAGATAAATAGGATTTATTGCGTATTTACGGCGTTTTTACACCAACATCACAAAAACATAACAAGTTTCTTTTATGCTCATCTTTGTTTGACAATGTCACATTTCGAAAGCGATAGGGTGGCATTGTCAAGACAGGTTTAAACCGGTAATTAACCTAACTTTGAGCAAAAAGAAAAGAAAAAACAAAATTAGCCTATGAAAAAGATTAAACTCGCAATTGTTACAGCCAGTGCCGCATCGCTACTGATTGCGGGCGCAGCCTATGCCGCGCCGCCCAATCAGACCCCCGCCCCGACGACTCAAGCCCCAGCGCCGGGCAAGCAAGGCCAAGCGCGGGGTGGGTATGGCGATATGGCGCATGGCAATGGCATGATGCAAGCCGGCCCGCATGGGCAGCAAGGCTTGTTTCATGGCCAAGTGAGCGCCATTGATGGCAGCAACCTTGTGTTCGAGATGCCCGCGCCGCCCCCTCGACGCGGCACAACGGGCACAGCCGCCACGACGACGGTGAAAATTGCCACTGATGCCAGCACCAAGTTTATCGTGACTGGTGTCGCCAGCCCCAGCCTCGCCAATATTAAGGTGGGTGATCGGGTGACGGTGTTGTTGCAAAAGCCAATTGACCGAGCGGCGCTCAAGGCCGCGTCGGTGTTGGTGATGCCATTGCCCGACGAGGCCCACACGGGCGGCAGTGTTGAAAATGCGTCGGCGAGCGGCTTTACGCTCAAGACCCCGCGCAGTAGCGTGAAGGTCAATGTGAGCGCCAGCACCAAAGTCATTGTGGTGGGCAAGCTCAACGGCAGCATCGCCGACATTGCCAATGGTGACAAGGTGAATGTGGTGGGCAAGCCGAGCAGCAATAATGTGATTGATGCCACGCAAGTGGTGAAGCAAGGCGCAGATGCCGTGCATTTTGGCGGGCAAATTGTCGCCATTAATGGCAGCGTGGTTACACTTTGGACGCCGCAGGGCGACCAATTGAGCGTGGATGTGTCGAAGGCCGTTTTTGTCAAAAACCGCAGCGCAGCCGACCTTAAGGTTGGGCAACACTTGGCGGGCGGCGGCGTGAAAAATGCCGACGGCAGCATTACGGCGCAAATTACGGGCGGCGGTCCCGGCGGCGGCCCCGGCGTTCGTGGCCCACGCGGCGGGCATCGCGGCGACTCGGGACAAAATCCGCAAGGACAACCCAAGCAGCCGAAGCCGACCACCTAAAATCACTGTTATCCCCTCACCTAACCTGAGGTGAAAATAGCGGCTAACCCTCCGAGGTCTCAAAGACCTCGGAGGGTTTTGAGTTAGTTTTATAGCGATGGGTGACGCAGGTAGGTCTTTTTTTGCATAAATGGCCTGCGCCAGCCAAGTTTAAGGTGAAAATCAGCGATATAACGGCAGGGAATTTTTGCCAATTTGGCAGTTATTAACAAACCTTGTTTGCACCACGTGTAGAATCGTTACATTTTCATGAGCAATTCTACAGATGAGTTATATCACGTGCCACGTCCGGCCTTGTTGGTTGTCATTTCAGGGCCGTCAGGGGTTGGCAAAGATACGATGCTCAACCGAACCCGTGAGCGGGGCCGTCAATTTAAATTTGTGGTCACCATGACCAGCCGCGCACGTCGCCCCACCGAGGTCGAAGGCCGCGATTATTTCTTTGTTAGCAAAGAAAAGTTTGAAGACTTGATCGCCGCTGACGAATTTTTAGAGCATAGCGTGGTGTATGGCGACTACAAAGGCATCCCCAAAAGCCAAGTGCGCGAGGCGATGGCGAGCGGCAATGATGTCATTATGCGCATTGACGTGCAGGGTGCGGCCAAAATTCGCCAAATTGTGCCCAATGCCGTCACCATTTTCCTCATGCCCGATTCGGAAGATGAGCTGATTCGACGCTTGGTCGAACGTAAAACTGAGTCGCCCGAAGGTCTTCAGCGTCGCATTGCCACCGCCCGCGACGAAATGAAGCGCCGCTACGAGTTTGATTATGTCGTCGTCAATCATGTCAATCATCAAGATGAAGCAGTTGACGAGATCATCGCCATTATTCAAGCCGAGCATTGCCGCAGCCGCCGCACCCCTGTGTTGCTTTGATGGCTCAAAAGGCCATTTTGCCCCTTGCAAATCTAAGCTTGTTTCGTATAATAAAGTGTCCCAAAAAATGGTAACACCTATTAAACCCTCAAACAATAACGTGATGGGGCCGACCAAGATCGAAAAATCCATCATGGAGGCCATTAAAACGGCCAAACTTGGTTTGCCGGATTGGAATGCGCTTGCCAAACAAGAGCATGTCTCGCTCGATTATTTGATGCAGCGTGTAGACTGGATGCGCCGCATGGGAATGATTCGCTAGCGCCATGCCCATCCCCTCCGGGATTCAGGTTGTTCCTGCCAAACCACTCGAACTGCATCGAATCCTCGGCCAACTCAGCGCGTCTGATCTCGACCAGCTCGATCCTTTGCTGGGCGATTGGATGCGCCGATTTTTGGGTCGTCAAGCCTTAGCGGCTTTGGTCTTGCCCACATCTGGCTCGGTTTTTGTTGGCTTGCGCAGCCTCGAGCCGGCTGGCTTTATTTTTGTCGAACGAAACCACCAAATTGCCCATTTGCGGGCATGGGCGGTTGCGCCCGATATGCGACGGCGCGGTATTGCCAGTGCCATGCTGAGTTATGTCGAGCGTTATGCGCGTAATCGCGGGGTGCAATGGATGTATATGCGCATTCAGTCGGGCAATACGCCCGCCGTGCAAACCGCTTTGGGCGCGGGTTTTCGGCGCTATTTGCCCCAATATTTGCGGCGCGAGTCATCGGCGTTGTTGAATGTGGGCGCGGGCGATGCCTATGTCGTGTCTGCCCCCGACGCGGTGCTGCAAGCATGGCATCAACACGAGGTATCGCAAGGCGACGCATGGGCGGCTGAATTGATTACCGATACGTTGTTGCCGTATGTCTTGCCCGATCCGGGCCTCACCTATCGTTGCATGCTGAATGACCGCGAGGTAGGCGCGGTGCGGGTGTCAATTTTGCGTGCTGGCGATCACGAAGCCGACTTGTTGCCGGTGGATGTCGCATTGTTGGGTCGGGCTGCGCCGCAACACGTTAGCTTGTGGTTTTGGTGCGACCCCAGCATTTGGAACACGCCGCTCGAATTTAATTGCATTCGAGCCGCGCTCAACACGCTACAACATACGCCCAATTTAATAGATTTACATATTGGCAGCTTTGATCATCTCAAAGCCTCGCTGCCGCAATGGAAGGCGCTCGGCTTCAAACCTCAAATCACCCCGCGCTGGCTGATGCTGAAATCCCTCATTCCCAAGTAGCGTAAGGCTGTTTAGCCAAAATAAATACCGGAATCGTCTTGTAAAACGCCCTCCGATTTTCCGCCAATTCCGCGTCTCCGCGATCCAAATTCTGTGATCGCGGAGACGCGGAATTGGCGGAAAATCGGAGAATTATTTTTTCTGAATGGCTAAGTCATTACGCCAACCAGATGAACGCTGTCATCGCCTCGATTTAGACGGATGAGTTAATGGCATTTCATCTGACGACTGGCTACTGCCCACTGCCCACATGCTTGCCCAAAAATTGAACCGTTCGGCGCATGGCAATGTCAAAATTGGCATACAAATTGTGGTCGTCGTTCTCGTAAAAATGCGCCTCAATCGCGCCATTGATGGCCTGCATCCGAGCAACCAAACTGTCGGCCAAACGGGTGGGCACAAGCGGATCGGGGCGGGCATGGTGCAATTGCAGCGGGCCGGACAGATCGCGCAGATACGAGGTGGCCGAAATCGCGCCCCAAAAATCGGGGCGTTCGCTTGGCGTGCCAAATTGCTCAAAAAATACCTCGCGCCATGTGCGCGTGTCGCTTGGCGAGATCGAATTGAGCGTGGTGCGTGGCGTGCGGCTAAAGTGTAAATCGGCGATTTCGGTGAACGAGCCGACCACGCCGCCCCAAATGGCGCAAGCGCGAATTTCCTTCGAGATCACCATCGCCCGCAAACTGATATGCCCACCCATCGAATGTCCCCACATCACGATTCGATTGGGATCAGCATCGGGCAAGGTTTTGAGCGACGCGAGCGCATTTAGCACGTCGGTGGTGTAATCGGGAAAGCCATAATTATTGGGTGCGCCCTCCGATTGGTCATGCCCGCGATAATCAGATTTGTAGGTAATGTAGCCCGCCCGCGCCAGCCGGTCTTGGGTCAACGCATATTTTTCGTGGGTGCGGTATTCTTTGGGCGGGATGAAGCCGTGATTGAATACCAGAATCGGGAACCCCGTTGCCGGTTTGGGGGTGTTTGGCACGGTGAGCAGTCCGTTAATTTTGAGGCCATCGGAGCGATACGACATGATCGAACGGCTGTAATTTGCGCCGGGTTCGAGCGCTCGCACAAAGGTCATGGCGCTGCCGAGGTAGCGGCGCTGTCGCCCCGCCGCGATGGTGAGCGGGTGTGGCGGGGTGGGCGTTGCTGTGGCAGTGGGGATGGGTGATGGCGTCGCCGTCGCCTGC
>JAHBAL020000326.1 GCA_018500105.2 Anaerolineae bacterium | reverse complement strand
GGCAGCGTCAGATGTGTATAAGAGACAGATGCACTGACACCTGTGCCGAGGGCGGCGATACCTGCGCCCTTCAAGAGCGCTCTACGGGTTAATTTGGTTTGCTTCATGGCAATTTATCCTCCTTTGGTTTGTGTGTTTATTTGATCAATTGAACACGTATTCAAATTGTATTCATATATAAAAAATTGTCAACTGTCAATTGGTGATTGTTAACAATTTACTGTTGACAGTATAAGCCATTTCGGCTATGATAGTGATATTCATATGGAAAAAGACACGGGCTTATTGCTTTACCGAAATATGCTGCTCATCCGCATGAGCGAAGAACGGCTGGCGCAATCGCGGCAGGCCGGGCTGGTGTATGGCGCGTGCCACACTTATGTGGGCGAAGAGGCGGTTGCGACGGGCGTTTGCGCCCATTTAACCCAAGCCGATATGGTGTTCAGCACCCATCGCGGGCATGGTCACGCTTTGGCAAAAGGCGTTTCACCATTCGAGGTGATGGCCGAGCTGTATGGGCGCGAAACCGGCTGCTCGCAAGGGCGCGGCGGCAGTATGCACTTATTTAAACCCGAAGTGGGTTTAATGGGAACCAGCGGCATCGTCGGCCCGTGTATTTTGCAGGCTGCAGGGGCGGGCTATACCTTTAAATTGTTGGGCAAGCCCAATGTGGCGGTGGCGTTTTTTGGCGATGGGGCCTCGAATAACGGCGCTTTTCACGAGGGTATCAACTTGGCTGCCATTTACAAGCTGCCGGTGCTGTTTGTGTGCGAAAACAATTTATATGCCACCGAAGTGCCCTCAGCCTATGCATCTGGCAACCCCGATATTTATCAACGGGCGATTGGATATGGCATTCCGGGGGTGAAGGTGGACGGCAACGACGCATGGGCCATGTTTTTGGCGGCGGGCGAGGCGGTGCGACGGGCGCGGGCTGGCGAGGGTCCGACCTTGATCGAGGCAAAAACCTATCGCACCCGCGCCCATTCTGAAGGCATGCGTGATGTTGGCTATCGCACCCAAGAAGAGGTTGAGGCGTGGAAGGCGCGTGACCCGATTAAATTGCTGCGCGATCGGCTGATGGGCGAGCATGTGGCCGACGAGGATGACATTGACCGGATTCACAACGAGGTCGGGGCGCTGGTTTTGGATGACCACAACCACGCTGCGAGCAGCCCGATGCCTAAAGGCCAAGACGCCTTGCGGCATGTTTATTTTGAGGGAGCATGAAAGAACTAACCTATACCGTTGCTGCGCGTGAGGCGTTGGATGAGGAAATGGCGCGTGACCCACGTATTTTTGTCATGGGCGAAGGCATTGGCAAACGCGGCGGCAATTTCAACACCACCTTGGGCCTGTATGAAAAATACGGCCCCACCCGCTTGTGTGATACGCCCATCTCCGAACGCGGCTTTGTTGGGCTGGCGGTGGGGGCAGCCATGTCTGGCTCGATTCCGGTCATTGACTTTATGATGGTTGATTTTATTTTGGATGCGATGGGCGAGATCATCAACCAGATGGCGAAGATGCAATATATGAGCAGCGGGCGCTTGCGGATGCCGATGGTGTTGCGCGGTTGCATCGGCATTGGCGGCGCGGCAGCCACGCATCATTCGGGCAGCTACTATTCCATTTTTAGCAATATTCCGGGCTTGCGGGTGATTGTGCCGACCACCCCCGCCGATGTGAAAGGCATGTTTAGAACGGCCTTGCGCGGCAATGACCCGGTGATTATGCTCGAGCACAAAAATTTGCTCAGCAACAAGGGGCCGGTTCCCGATGGCGATTACACCACACCGTTTGGTCAAGCCCGCATTGCGCGGGCTGGCAAACATGTGACGGCGGTGGGGGTGGCGCTGACGGTGCAAAAGTGCTTGCAGGCCGCCGACCAATTGGCAAAGCAAGGCATCGAGGTCGAGGTGATTGACCCGCGCAGCACCTCGCCGCTCGATATTGCCACCATTTTGCAATCGGTGAAAAAGACGGGTCGCTTGATGATCGTGGATGATGCCTTTGAGCCATGCGGTTTTGGGGCCGAAGTCAGCGCCCAAGTGGGCACACACGGCTTCGATGACCTCGACGCGCCCATTCGGCGGCTGAGCGGGGCCTTTGCGCCCACGCCCTACAGCCCGCCGCTCGAAAACGAGATCGTGCCCAGCGTCGAACGCATTGCAGCGGCGTTGGGGGAGTTGGTGAAAGAATAAGTGAATAGTGGATAGTGATAGTGGATAGTGAGAAGGGCGGTTACACGCGATCACTTTCTACTATCACTATTCACTATCACTATCCACTAAAGATATGGCTGTTGAAATTGTGATGCCCAAACTCGGATGGACGGCTGAGGAAGCGACCATTACCGAGTGGACGAAAAAAGACGGCGAGCTGGTGCAGCGCGGCGAGGTGTATTTGCTGGTCGAAGGCGACAAATCGGTGAATGAGATTGAGTCGTTTGAGACCGCGATTTTGCGCTTGTTGCCCGATGGACCCAAGGTGGGCGAAACGGTCAAGATCGGCACATTGTTGGGATATTTTGTGCAGCCGGGCGAACGTGCGCCGTTTGAGGCGGCCCAAATGATGGCGACCCAAGCGCAATCCGCCCCCAGCGTAACTGCCGATGCCCCGAGCCTCAGCACGGTTGACCCTGACCCATACGCCGGACGCGATAAACGCGGGCCAAAAATTAGCCCACGCGCCTTGCGGGTTGCCAATGAATTGGGGGTGGATTGGCAAAAACTGACCGGCAGCGGCACGAGTGGCCGCATTGTTGAGGCCGATGTGCAAGCCGCCGCCGCAGCAGCGGTAGCCGCGAAGGTAGCAGTGGTGCAAGCTCCGCCCGCGCAGCCTGTGGCGGCGCAAGTGATTGCGCCCGCGCCCGCGCCGCCCATTGCCCGCGCCACGCCTGCCGCCGGCAATGCCACCCGCAAGACCATTGCCCAACGCATGAGCCAAAGCGCCCATACCACCGCACCCGTGACGTTGACGACTGAGGTGGATGCCAGCGAGGTGTTTAAACTGCGCGAGGCGATTAAGGGCGATGCCAAACGATCAGGCGTGTCGTCTGTGCCGAGCTACAACGATATTTTTGCCAAGCTCGTGGCCTTGGCTTTGCAAGAACACCCGGCGCTGAATGCGTCGTGGACGGACGAAGGCGTATTGCAACACGCTCATACCAACATTGGCATGGCAGTACAGACCGAACGCGGGTTGCTTGTGCCAGTGCTACGCAATCCCGCCGCCAAGTCGTTGACTGTCATCGCCACCGAGGCCGCACAGTTGGTTGAGCGGGCGCGAAATGGCAACATAAGTGGTGACGAGATGCGCAGCGGCACGTTTACAATTACCAATTTGGGCATGTATGACGTTGACGGCTTTACACCCATCATCAATTTACCTGAATGCGCCATTTTGGGCCTAGGCCGAATGGTGGCAAAGGTGGTGGTGATTGATGAAGCCACAGAGAAAACCGCCATTCGCAAGATGATGACGCTCAGCCTGACGTTTGATCATCGCGTGGTGGACGGCGCGCCGGCTGCCCAATTTTTACAGCGGATTAAGCAATTTGTTGAACAGCCGTATCTTTGGCTGACCCGATAACTTACGAGAATTATGGATTTCGATACGCTCACTCAGGTGTTAACCATGCCCGTCAAACGCAGTTTGTCGGATGAAGTTGCGTTGCGATTGCGCGAAGCCATCGTCACCGGCGGTTTTCCGCAAGGCGAGCGGCTGCGCGAAGAAGATTTGGCGACCACGCTCAAAGTCAGCCGTGGGCCGATCCGCGAGGCGCTGAATAAGCTCGAACGCGAGGGCTTGGTGGTGATCAGCCCCAATCGCGGGGCGACGGTGACGATGATCACGCGCAAGGATTTGGATGAGATTTTTAGCCTGCGGCTGTCGCTCGAACAATTGGCGGCGGTCGAGGCGATGAAGTATGACAATCAAGCCAGCTTGGCTGAAATGCAAACGTGTGTGGTGGAGATGGGCGAGGCCGTGACGCATGTTGCCACTGCCGCCCGCGATGCCGCCGAGCTAGATGTGCGTTTTCACGAATTGTTGGTGCAGTCGGCCAATCACACCCGTTTGTATCGGCATTGGATGGAACTGCGCCCACAAATTCAGTGGCTGTTGTTGGCCCGCACCCTTAACCCCGACTTTAAAGACTATGCCGTAAGTGGGCATCAAAATATTTTAGACGCCATCCGCCAAAAAAACAAATCAGCGGTGCTAGACATTTTGGCGCATCATATGAGTGTGGCATATGAGCGGGTGGCGAGTGTGTATATCAAATAACTGACGTTACGCAAGGCTCAAATTTTTTACCACAAAGTGCACAAAGAACTCAAAGATTTGTCTCTGAAAGCTTTCTTTTCTTTGTGTCCTTTCTTTGTGTCATTCGTGCACTTTGTGGTGAAATACTTATCTTGTGCGTAAGGTGAGTCAAATAACTATGAACCCAAGCATTCTCATTGTTTTTGGCGGCGACGCCAGCCATGAACGCGCCACTTTGGCGTCGCTCAACCCGCGCATTGTGCATGTGCCCGATTTCGATCACCCCGATGCGGTGGCGGCCTTGTCCGACGCCGACGCGATCATGTTTACCTTGCAATATGTCGGGGCCGACATTATGGACAAAGCGCCCAAATGCAAGATTCTCTCGCGGCTGGGGGTGGGTTACGACAATATTGACATTCCTGCCGCCACAGCGCGGGGCATGTGGGTGTCGTATGTGCCCGATTATGGCGTAGATGAGGTGGCGGGCCACGCCATTGCCCTGATGATGGAGGGAATGCGCGGCGTGGGCCGCTTGTCTACAGCGGTCAAGGCTGGCAAATGGGGGCTTGGCTCGGTTGCGCCGGTCAAACGCATGGGTGATTCGGTGGTGGGCGTGCTTGGCTTTGGGCGAATTGGGCGCGAGGCGGGCAAAAAGGCGCATGGCTTGGGGATGAAGGTGCTGGCCTACGACCCGATTGTGCCCGCCGAGAACATCGCCGCCACCGGCTGCGAACCCGCCAGCCTTGAGCGGGTGCTGCATGAGAGCGATTATGTCACCCTGCATACGCCTTTGTCCGACAGCACGCGCCATCTCATCAACGCCAACACCTTGGCGATGATGAAGCCGAGCGCATTTCTCATCAACACCGCCCGCGGCGGGCTGGTTGACGAGGCCGCGTTGCTGAATGCGCTGAACAACGGTGTGATACGCGGCGCTGGGTTGGATGTCTTTCAGCGCGAACCCGCGCCCGCCGATCATCCGCTGGTGTCGCATCCCAAGGTCATCGCCACACCCCACGCCGCGTTTTATAGCGAAGAAGCCGTGCGCGATCTGCACATTCGCGGGGCCGAGGAGGTCGTGCGCGTGTTGACCGGCGGTGTGCCGCGTTGCCCGCTGAATCGGGTGGGGGGAGGGGGTGACAGGGTGAGCTGTCTCTTATACACATCT
>JAHBAL020000463.1 GCA_018500105.2 Anaerolineae bacterium | reverse complement strand
GGGCAATGGCAGTTTAGGCGAGTTTGTCAACGTTCTTTATCTCAATCGCCCTGATGGTATGAAATTTGTCGAGGCAGCCAAAAAAATTGGCTGGGCCGAGTCAACCTATGCCAAGAAACGCAAGCAGGTTTTTCAGACCTTAACCGACGCCATTCAACAAGATGCCCGCGAACGCCTACAACGCGCCAGCACATGGGGCACACTGGGTCGTGCCACACGATCTCAGTTTGTTGGGCGTGATCAAACCCTGCGGCTTGCGCTAAACGCCATCGCCGAGCGCAAAACAGTCGGCATTCAAGGCGTTGGCGGCATTGGCAAAACGAGCCTCGGTCATGTGGTGGCGCAATATTATGGACAGCAAGCACCACAACGTCGCCCGGTCTTTTGGCACACTTTTCGTGCTGGGCTAAATGATACCTTGCAAAGCCTAATGTTTGGCCTCGGCATGTTTTTGCATGAGCTGGGCGAGCCTTCGATTTGGCTGCATTTTTGCCATGCGCACCGCCGCCAATTTGCCCCCGAGCGCCCCGATTATGTCGAGATGAGCGCAATGTTGGCGCTAGAGATGTTACAGATGGCTTTGGCGCGTTTGAGCGAAAACGAGATCGAACCCTTGTTTGTGTTGGATGAAGTGGATATTTTGCAAGCCAATCACCCAATGCACGCGATTTTGTTGGCGCTGATTGATGGCTTGTGCGGCGAACCCCAAATGGCGCACCATTCGCTGCGCATGGTGCTGATCGGGCAGCAGGTCTTATCGCGGCATGCAGTTTCGTTGCCACTCAAAGGGCTAGTGCCAACCGATTTGGCCGAATGGCTGCGGCAGCTCGATATTCAGGCCAGTGAGGGCGAAATTGGGCAATTGTGGCAGCTCACTCAAGGCCACCCGCTCATGCTCAGTTTGTTTATCAACAACCTCGACCGCCACCAAGCCTTGCTTCCGCAACTCGTGGCCTTGAGCGAGTCGCCGTCGCTGGCGATGATGTGGGAGCGCATTCGGCGGCATTTGAGCGAAGACGCCCTCGCGGCAATGCAATTATTGGCGGTGTGTCATGCGCCTGTGCCCATCTCGAACCAATATTTTCCCGAAACTGTATGCCAAACGCTGCTGCTAAAAGATTTGGTGACCATTTCGCTCGATGGGCGGGCGTTGCTGCTCAATCCGACGTTGCGCCAAATGTTGTACCGGCGCATTGCCGAGGCTGATCGCTCGACGATGCACCTTAAGGCGGCGCTGTTTTATGAGGATATGGGCGAATACACGGCGGCGGCGTATCAGTTTATCGAGGCGGGGCGACCCGAAATGGCGGCGCATGGGCTGATTGCTCATAAAAAGATCGAAATGGCGAATGGCCAAGCCAATACGATGCTGGCCTTGTTGCAGCGCATCCCACAAACGGCGTTGGGTCACGAAACCGATCAGCAAGCTTTGGCGCTATTGCGCAGCGAATTGTTGCTGTATAGCGGCGAGCCTCAGCAAGCCTTACAATCAATCGGAACAAGCCGCTACGCGCCCAGCTCGCTGGCAAATGGCTATGCGCAGCGCCTACAGGCCGACACCTTGGCGATGTTGGGGCGAGTAGATGAAGCACTCGATCAATATCGCAAGGGGTTTGACAGCTTGTTTGAATTGGCGGGCACGCAAATGATGCAAATTAGCCTGCGGCGTGGGGCCAATTATTGGCATCGGCTGCACGATCTCACCCGCGCTGAGGTTGAAACCCGCCGCGCTCGTTGTCAGCTTGAAATTTTAGAGGGCAATATTCGCGCTTATGCGGGCAACAATGCGCCTGCCATTACCCACTATCGCACCGCCATCGCCTATGCCGAAGAATTGGGCGATGAGGCGCTGCAAGCCGCCGCGCATCAAGAATTGGCGCATATTTCTGCCACCAATCTCGACACCCAAAACGCTATCGGGCATTATGAGGCGTGCGATATGCTGTTTGCCAATACCGGCCAGTCATTTTGTCAGTGGGTGACCAAGGGGAATATGGCTTATGCGTATTTGTGCGGGCAGCAATACCCAGCGGCATTGCCCTTGGCCGAAGAAGCCTACGCTTATATGAAAACCCAAAATCATCATGGGTATGGGGTGTTTTTCTATGCCTTTAGCGCTGCTACCTTGGCCGAGACGCATTATTATCTCAACAATATCGAGCAGGCCGAGCGGGTGGCAAATGAGGCGTTGGGGCTAGAGGACGAATTTTATAGCCCGATGGCGCAATATGTGCTGGCCTATATTTTGCGCGACCGCCAGCAATTTGACCTTGCGCTCGATTATTGCCAGCAAGCGATTGCGACCCTCAAGGATATTCAACACGCCGATGCGTGGCGGGTGCTGGCCCGCGCCTACGACGCGCTTGGCGAGGTGCAACGCAGCGCTGGTTACGCCTTCGAGAGCAAACGCGCTTTCACCCACGCCCTAAACGTTTATCAGCAACTCGGCAGCAAAAAAGAATGTGCCCGCATCCAGCACAAAATCAACCAGTTTTATGCTCTGCCGATGTTGGGAGGCGGGGGATGACAGGGTGACAAGGTGAGGGGGTGACAAGGTGAGGGGGTGACAAGATGTCAATTAGTGGTTTGACACCTTGTCACCCCCTCACCCTGTCACCTTGTCACCCTCTCACCCTGTTATCTTACAACCGCCGGCGATATGGCGTCGTGTAGCAAAATACTGGCTTCGCCGCGTCCGTCAATGGGGGTGGCGACGATGTGTTTGCGGTTTTGGCTGCGATCAACGATTTCGTAAATGACGCGGGTGTTGTCGAGCCATTCGATCTGATCATCAATATTGCGTTGTTCGTTTAGCACGGTGCTTTGCATGGTTGCCAAATCGAGCACGGCGGGCCGCCAGTCGCCGGGCTTGAGCCGCTTTTTGTAGGCAATTTTGCTGTTGTCGGGCGAAAGCGAAGGGCATTCGATGTCTTTGCCGATCACATTGAGCGTTTTACTGCTCACATCGCCCTTCAGCAAAAAAATTTCGCCCGCTGTGTTGAGGGTGGCGTAAAAGGTATTATTGTCATTGGCAAAGGTCACGCCCCAAAAATTGAAATCTACCGCCTTAAACACCTTTCCATCGCGCAGCACCGTAAATTGTTCTAGGTCGGCGATCGCGGCTTTGTTTTGCAAATCCACAATCACGGTCTTGGTCGAGGCAGTGCTGCCCACCGATTCGTAATTGTGGCCGGTGACGAACGAGGTAAACGCCCCATAACGACCATTTGGCGAAACGCGGGCGCGGCTGGGCAAGCCTTCGCTGACAAAGCTGTGCTTTATTTCAAAGTTGCTGTCAAATAGCCGCGCAAACATCAATTGCACGCCTTGCCCGCCGCCTTGCGGAACCAAACATAGCCCATTGCCGCCCGCAAAATACACCCGGTTACAACCAAGTTGTGCGATTCCCGATTCCGCATTTTTGCCCGCAGCGATGATCTTGACTTGATTTTCTTCACCCTCTTTTTGGCTAAGTGCCAATAGGCTGCCGGGCTGGGTGGGGGCGCTGATGCCACTTGGCGTTTGGGCTGGCGTTTGACGCGCCGTTTGTCGCATCGCGGCCCAGCCCAAATAGCCGCCGCCGATCAGCAACGCCATACACACCACCCCGCCAAAAATCCACGTATTTTTCGATGCGGGTTCGTCTGCCCCAGCCACTTTTTTTGATATAGATTTGTTTTTTTGCATATGGTTTATGTGTTCTATCCTTTCTTCGTTTAATAAGATCAGGACTTACGCCCATTAAAAATATTTCACCACAAAGAACACAAAGTGCACAAAGAAAAGAAACGTTTTACCGATGCAAACCTTTGAGTTCTTCGTGTGCTTTGTGGTAAAAATAAAACTTCGCGTAAGTCCTAAAGATAATTCGCAAATATCATTCGTAATTCGTAATTCGTAATTACTTCCCCCGCCACGCAGCCAGCGCGACCACTGCTGCCATGCCAGCCAAAAACACGCCGATGGCAAAGGGGCTGCCCTGCGCCCCCCACAATGCCCCAAATGTCACCGAGGCGACGAGGCGGCCCAAACTGGTGAAGGTGGTGAGCAACGCCAAACCGCTGGTGCGCAAATGATCGGGCAGGGCGGCGCTGGCGGCGGCGATTAGCACGCCATCGGTGGCGGCGTAATACGCGCCGAGCAGCAGCGCATAAATGGGCAGCGATGCCATGCCAAACACCGGCGCGATCACCAACGCATAGGCCGCCATGAGCAGCCCATAGCCCAGCACAAACATGCGGCTGCGCCCCCAGCGATCGGCCAGCCGACCAAATGGCACGGCCAACAACATGTAAATGAGCGCCACCACCACAAACAGCAACGGCACAAGCTCGATGCCAAAATTGAGCGAACGCTGAAAATTGAGGTGCAACAATGGGTCGCTCAATGTGGTCAGGCTGAATAAGCCGCCGATGAGCGCGATGCTGCGGAAATTGGGTTCGGCCAGTAGCCGCGCCACATCGCCCGGCGCGATGGTTTTGACTTTGGCGGGCGAGCCTTCGATCATGTCGTGGGTGGTACGGCGGTTTTTCACAAATAGCGTTAGCACGGCAAACCCAACCAAGGCAAAACAAAAGCTGACCACAAAAATTGCATCATAGGCATTGGCGGTGAAGGCCAACAAGGCCGACGCGATGAGCGGCCCCAACATTGCGCCGGCGGTGTCGAGTGCGCGGTGTGCCCCAAACGCTGTGCCAAATTGGTCTTTGGGCGTGCTTGCGGCGATGATGGCATCACGCGGGGCGGTGCGAATGCCCTTGCCGATGCGGTCAACCAAAGTCACGCCCGCCAACGCGGCCCAATTGGCCCCCGCCCCCAGCAAGCCCAATTTGCACAAGGCCGATAGCCCGTAGCCGGTCATGGCGACCTCTTTGTGGCGCTGCCAACGGTCTGCCACATAGCCGCTGGCGAGTTTGACCAGCGCCGCCGCGCCCTGATAAATGCCGTCTATGATGCCCAATTCGAGCGGGGCCAAACGTAGGCTAAAGGCTAAATACAGCGGTAGCGTGGTGGCAATCATCTCAGACGAGATATCGGTAAGCAAACTCGTCATGCCTAAAAATAGCACATTGCGACTGATATTTAGCCAGCGACTGCGGTTTTTTGTGCTGATGATCGAGCCAGAATTTTCAATTTGATACATACATGATGCTCCTTGACAACCTCTTCATGAATAGGCATAGCCCAACACAGACCCAATTCATGGGGCATGAAAAGATCGAATTAAGGTAATAACCCCGCAGAAAATTGTAAAAAAGCAAGCCTAATCTGACATCCAACAAATGGGCGATCAAGACACCCGTCAAAAGCCAAGACCGCTTGTTTTTCTGAGCGCGGCATATGTTTGCATTGCGCAATTCACAATGTTTTTTCTAGGCAAATACAAAGTGTTGACGAATTTTTCTTGCAAACAATGAAGGTAGATCAAAGGGGTTTGAGATAATCGGCAGTGTAACTACATAGAGACCTTTCAATACCCCTTCAATACCCTATCTTTGCACCGTTATATCTTGGCTGTATGCACAGAATCACCGCGCTTATCACGATCAGCTTGTTTTGGCTTGCCTGTATTTTTTGCCACCCGCACAGGGCCGCCGCAACCGCCCCCCAAGATACGCTGCAATCCTTGCAACAGGCCAGCGTTGTGCATGTGGTCAAGCGTGGCGAAAATTTATTTCGGATTGCGCTCAATTATGGCGTTAGCACACAGGCCATTATGGCGGCGAATGGGATGCGCACGACCAACGTGGTGATCGGTCAACGCATTGTGATTCCGGGCAAAAGTGCTGTGGTGGTGGCCAAACCCGCCCCGCCCAAACCGACGCCTGCGCCTGTCAATCGCACTGCCCCTAGCCCCGCTCCGCCAAATCCTATTTCCGACAGCCCCAAGGGGCAAGTTTATGCGCCGATTATTCTTGATCGCGCCGAACAGCCTGAGCCTGCTAGGATAGGCAATGTGCCGCCCGTTGGAAAATTTGTTTGGGTGAGCATCAGCCAGCAACGCATGGCGATGTATGAAAATGGCAATTTGGTTCACGAGAATTTGGTCAGCACCGGGCGGGCTGGCTCTGATACCGCCATCGGCAATTTTCGCATCAAGACCAAGCTAGACCGCCCCTACAGCCGGTTGTGGAATTTATGGATGCCCTATTGGCTGGGCATTTACGATGTCGGCCCATATGAAAATGGTTTTCATGCCCCCCCCAGCACCCCCGCCGGAGCGGTGCTGTGGCGCGAAAGCCTTGGCAAACCAGCTTCGTTTGGCTGCATTGTGTTGAGTGAAAACGACGCAGCGCGTCTCTACGCATGGGTTGAAATTGGGACGCCGGTCTCAATTAGACCCTAAGCCCTGCGCTACATCTAAATCAAAGTGTTGTCTAAAAAATAACTGCGCATTTACCCATTGCAATGTTTGTTGCAAACGTCTAAGATAAATAACAACATTGCCATGAAAATTATTACACTCACATTGCTGCTGGTTTCGCTGTTAGGGCAAATTTTTGCGTCGCCATCCATCGTGAACGCTGCTGCCGAAACCGCAGCCACCGATTTTGTTTATGTCGTCAAGCGCGGCGATTCGCTCTCGGCCATCGCGTTTCGTTATGGGGTTAGCTTAAATGCCTTGGTGCAGGCCAATCGGCTTACGCGCTGGGTGATCCAGCCAGGCCAACAGCTCACCATACCGAGCCGCACTGTTAGCAGTGGTGTAAAACCGGCCAGCCCAGCCAAAAACAAAAGCATTTACGTTAGCATTAGCCAACAACGGATGTATGTGTATGAAAACGGGGCGCAAATTCGCAGCTATGTGGTCAGCACCGGCCAGCGCGGGCACGAAACCGTGCCCGGCAATTATCGCGTCAAGACCCGTTTGTCGCAAGCGTGGGGTTCGGCGTGGCAATTTTGGATGCCAAGTTGGCTTGGCATTTACGATGTGGGGCGCTACGAAAATGGCATCCACGCCTTGCCCGTCAATACTAGCGGGCAAGTATTATGGGAAGGCAGCCTCGGCGCACCTGCCTCATATGGTTGCGTTGTCTTGCGCGGCAGCGACGCCGCTCAACTTTATCAATGGGCCGACCTCGGCACGCCAGTCATTATTCGGTATTAGAAGTGGCAGGTTGCAGGTTGCAGGGTTGCAAAGTTGCAAAGTTGCAGGTTGCAGGTTTTTTTTACTCGATTTTGACACTCTGACACTTCGCCACTTTGCCACCTGCCACTTGCAACCTGCCACCTGCCACTTTGCCACCTGCCACTTTGCCACCTGCCACTTGCCACTTTGCAACCTGCCACTTGCCACCTGCCACCTGCAACCTGCAACTTTGTCATAAAATAGGCAAATGCAAGAGCCTACTTTTCAAGATGTGTTGTTGGCGAAACGCCAAATTGCGCCGTATTTGAGACGGACACCATTGCATCGTTACCCGGCGCTGGATGAGTTGATGGGCACGGCAACGTATATCAAGCACGAAAACTACCAGCCAGTGGGCGCGTTTAAAGTGCGAGGTGGGGTCAATCTCATTTCGCAAATGAGCGAAGCCGAAAAAGCACGCGGCGTTATCGCAGCCTCGACCGGCAATCATGGGCAATCGGTGGCGTTTGCGGCGCGGCTATTTGGCGTGCGGGCGCAAATTGTCGTGCCCGAAGGTGCAAACCCCGGCAAGGTGGCCGCCATGCGCGGCATGGGAGCCGAGATCATCTTTCACGGCGAGCGCTTCAACGATGCCAAAAATCACTGCGAGACATTGGCGGCCCAGCATGGCTATCGCTACATTCATTCGGGCGACGAGCCATTGCTCATCGCTGGCGTGGCGACCGAAGGCTTGGAAATGCTGGAGGATGAACCCGATCTGGATGTAATTTTTGTGCCGGTGGGCGGTGGCAGCGGCGCGGCTGGCTGTTGTTTGGCGGCCAAGTCTGTCAACCCCAAAATTAAGGTCATTGGCGTGCAGGCCGAAGCCTCGCCCGCTGCCTACCTAACATGGAAAACCCGCACTCGCACCACCGCCCCCGACCGCACCATCGCCGAGGGGTTGGCAACCGGCGCACCCTTTGATTTGCCGCAAGGCATAATGCAACGGCTGATGGACGACTTTGTGTTGGTCAGCGATGCTGCCATTTTGCAGGCGGTGGCATGGCTGGCCGAACGCGCCCACACCCTCGCCGAAGGCGCTGGTGCGTCTACCCTCGCTGCCGCCTACCAACATCGCGCCGCCCTAACCGGCCAAAAAGTCGGCCTCGTCTGCTCCGGCGGCAATATTTCACTCGCCCAACTGCGTTTGGCTTTAAGCGCGGGTAGTTGAGAGTTAATAGTTGAGAGTTGAGAGTAGCTGGACGTTTTACTCTCAACTCTCAACTATTAACTCTCAACTGCGTAAAACGGGGCGCGTGAGGCAAGTGGCGCCACCTTCGGCTTTGAGCGAGATTTCGTCACCGGCATAGGTTTTGACGTTGCAACCGGCGGCGCGGAGGCGTTCGATGGTGATGGGATTGTCACGCAACATAATGCACTGGCGCGGTGCGGTTGCCAGCACGTTTGTGCCCATTGTGGCGTATTCATGTTCGGGGATCTCGACCATTTGCACACCGCGTGCCTTGAGCAATTGGTAGAACGGCACGGGCATGTGCGGCAAATACACCACCGCCAAATCGTCATCGAGCATGCTGATGAACGACATCAAGTGCAGACACGCCGCCTCGCCCAAATAATAGGGCAAATGCACCGGCACGATCTCGACATTCGGCAACGCTTCTTGCAGTTGGCGCATCCCTTCGGCATTGGTGCGAAAACCCAGCCCAACCGCCAGCGTATTCTCGTCGAGCCACAACAAATCGCCACCCTCGGCGCGGGCGCTGCCATGCAACGTGTAGTGAATGGGCACACCCAATTTGGCGAACATGCTGGCTTGGGCGGCGGGTTCTTCGGCCCGCAATGGCTTGCCCATGCTCAACACAATTGCGCCTTGATCACACACCAACGTTGGGTCATGTGTGAAAATGGCATCGGCATGATCGGGCAGCAGCACATCGTGATAAATCACCTCGCAGCCGGATTCGTTGAGTAACCCCACAAAGGCATCATGCTCAGCTTGCGCTCGCGCCAAATTGGGCTGGCTGGTGTAATGCCAGCGCGCTGGATCCGCATTGCCAAATGCCGCATCTGGGCGGCGCACCAACACCGTTTGCAACGGTTTCACCATGCTCTGAGAGCCGTAAGATTTTAAAAGCATAAAAAAGAACCAAGAGCCAAGAGCCAAGAACCAAGATTAGAGAGGGGAGATTAGAGACCACCGACTATTGACCATCGACCACTGACTACTGACCACTGACTACTGACTACTGACTACTGTCCTCAATGTGCGCCCGCACGATATCATCAAAATTCGCATCGGCGGTCATGCCGAGCGATTTGCCAAAATTGGCTTCGAAGTTAATCGGCAGGCTGGTCATGAAATAGGTTACGAGCGGGTCAATTTTGACCGTGACACGATCGGCGACGACATCACCCGCCACGCGGCGTAGCGCATCAAGCTGTTCTTGGGCCGAAGCCGAGATGCCCGGCACAGTGATGGCGCGGGTGTGCTTGAAGGCCGACGCGGGCGCTTCGTGCCCGATAATAAGATTGTCAATCACCTTGCGTGGCGAAAGCAACCATGCGCGGGTGCTCGGCTCAACCGGACACACAGTTTCGATGCCGTTGAGCGGCTCGCGGATAATGCCGCTGCAATAGCCTGACAAAGCGCGGTTGGGTTTGCCGGGCCGCACCGTAATGGTGGGCAGGCGCAAGCTGCGCCCATCAATAAAACCCTTGCGCGACATGTCGCTGATGAGCATTTCGCACATGGCTTTTTGAATGCCATATGACGTTTGCGGGTAAAGTTCTTGCGTATCGGGGATGAGCGCCGGCAACGGGCCACCAAACACCGCGCACGAACTGGTGAACACGACCTTGGGCGGCTGCGCCAGTTTTCGGCATTGTTCAAGCAACAAGCGTGTGCCATCCAAATTGACACGAATCCCTTTGTCAAAATCTTGTTCGGCCTCGCCGCTTACCACCGCCGCCAAATGAAAAACCGAATCGGCCCCAGCCAATGTTTCGGCCAACAACGCCGCGTCGTTTAAGTCGCCCGCCACCGCTTTGACTCGTGCATCGTCGAAACCTTGCGCGGCCACAATGTCGAGCAGCACCAACTCGCTCACCGAGCGCTTGGCCCCATGCGCATCCGTCAATGCGCCTAATTGCAAAATTTTATGGGCCAGCCGCTTGCCAATAAAGCCTGCGCCGCCCGTGATAATGACTTTCATGGGTTAAATTGTATCTGTTATCCATCCTCGCCATCCTGTAAAATAAACGTTGTGCTCTCGACATTGTTGCGCACCGCGCCTGCCCCAACGCACCCAAATGTGCGGCGATTTAGCGCGTGGCATGATAGTGCGCCCGTCGCCGATTTGCTCGAATTGACCTTCCGCGAAGAGGTGCAAATTGCCCAGAGCAAAGACGATAGCCACGAGATGGAGCGGCAAATGGTGCAGGCGTTGCGCACCTACGGCCCCATTGACGCCATGTTGTCGCACACTTCGCCTGCCTTTGTGTGGGAGGAAAATGGGCGGGTGTTGGGCAATGTGTCGGTGCAGCGTAACCCAACGCGCCCCGACACATGGGTGATTGGCAATGTGGCGACCCACCCCGAACACCGCAATCGTGGCATCAGCACCACCTTGATGCAAACCGCCCTCGAATTTACCCAACAGCAGCGCGGCGCACGCCATGTTGCATTGCAAGTGGTGGATGGCAATCAGCCCGCCACGCGGGTTTATCACAAATTGGGTTTTCGCGCCGTTGGGGCCGCCACCCGCTACCAACGCAATTCGGTTTGGACACAATTACCGCAATTGCCCGCCGAAATTTTGCCAATGGCGGTATTGCCCACCGTGCGTTCGGCCCGCTGGTCTGACCGTGATTTGGTATGGAACGCCACCCGCGCCAATGTGCCCGATGCGCTGACCTATTCAGAGCCGTTCGACGAAAGCCCCTATCATTTGGGCTGGCGTTGGTCGTTTAGCAATAATTTTGGTGGTAACCGTGAGTGTTGGCATGTTGGCCCGTGTGGGGCGGTGCGCACCCGCGCCAATTTCGAGGTGAATGATCACTACCTTGAGCTGATGCTGCTCGATACTGCCAGCGTGGCGGATGGGGTGACGTTGTTGGCGGCGGCGCTGCAACGATTTACCGACTACATTAGCAAGTCGTTGTTAACCATTCAATCTCACCCGCACGAGGCCAGCCACGAGGCGTTGAAGCTGATGGGCTTTGTGCCGCGTCAGACCTTTGTGCATATGCGTCTTGATCTGTAAATTATGCCCGAATTACCTGAAGTTGAAACGGTTGCCCGCCGATTGCGCTGCGGGACTCCAGCCTTGCTTGGTCGCCGTATCGAGGCGGTAACGGTGGCGTGGCCGCGCACGGTGGCTGTGCCGGTTGTCGAGCGTTTTATCGCCGACTTGGCCGGGCGGCAGGTCAGCGCCATCACCCGTCACGGCAAAGTTATTATCATCGAAACCGTCAGCCCGCCCAGCCTGCCCAAATTCTTATTGGTGCATTTGCGCATGTCGGGTCGGCTCGATGTATTGCCCCGTCGTCAAGCCAGCACGCCCCATGCGCGGGTGCTGTGCTGGCTTGATGACGACTTGGCCTTGTGCTTTGACGATACGCGCAAATTTGGGCGTATGTGGCTAGTAGATTCGCCCAGTGAGGTGCTGGGCGATCTCGGCCCCGACGCGCTCACCATGCCCGAAGCCGATTTTGTGGCGCAGGTGCGCCGCAAGAAAAGCCCAATCAAGCCGACCTTGCTCGATCAACACCTCATCGCGGGCGTTGGCAATATTTACGCCGACGAATCGCTGCATCGGGCTGGGCTGCACCCGTTGCGCCCTGCCAATGGCCTAAGTGAGGCCGAGGCACGGCGCTTGCATGGCATTGTTCAGGCCGTGCTGCATGAGGGTATTGCCGCCAATGGCGCTAGTTTTGATTGGGTTTACCCCGGCGGCAATTTCCAAAACAACTTTCATGTTTACGGTCAGACCGGCAAAGCCTGCCACACCTGCGGCGCACCCATCCAACGCATCATCGTCGGCCAACGCAGCACCCATTTTTGTGGCGCATGTCAAAAAATGGGTGAATGAGCGCCAGCGTCGAAAATTTGCTTCTTGCCCTTGCCTCTTGATTCTTAATTCGTAAAAACTTAGTCGCTGGGCTTGCTAAACCACGAAAGACACGAAGCACCCTAAAACAAAATTCTCTTTCGTGTGTTTTGTGTAGGGGAAAAATGCTAGTAAAACGAGTAAAACCGTCATTTCGAAGCGAAGCGAGAAATCTTTGCGTAAATTGAGGCTAAAAGCGTATGTTATGCAAAGATTTCTCGCTTCGCTTCGAAATGACCGATGTTACGCAAAACGGTGATTTGACGCTTCTACTATCATCTTGCCCCTTACACTTTCGTGTGTTTTGTGCTTTTCGTGGTTAAAATGTCCCAAGCGGCGCCTAAGCTTTTATCTTGGCTCTTGACTCTTGGTTCTTGGCTCTTTCTTACACTCGCAATTTCGCCTTTTGCTCCGGGGTAACGCGCACGACATTCCAAACGAGGCCGAGCTTTTCGAGCAGGCGGATCACGTAGGCCGAGATGTCAATTTGCCACCACTCAAGGCCATGCTCGGCGGCGCGTGGGAAGGCGTGATGATTGTTGTGCCAGCCTTCGCCCAGCCCCAAAACCCCCATCAACCAATTGTTGCGGCTTTCGTCGCCGGTTTTATACGGACGTTGCCCAAACACGTGGCAAACCGAATTGATGCTCCATGTGACATGATGCAAGAGGAAGGTGCGCACTAGGCCACCCCAAATCACGCCGGTCCAGCCGCCGATCAAATAACAAATCGCCAAACCGAGCACATACCACACAAACCACAGTTTGTCGGTCCAAACCACCGTCGCATCTTTCAGCAGCCAACCGGCATATTTTTTGATGTCGGGCGTGTATCTAAACAGCCAGCCGACATGGGCGTGAAAGAAGCTGCGCAATGGGCTGTGCGGATCGTCCTCTTCATCAGAGACAGCGTGATGATGAATGTGGGTGGCTACCCAGCTAATTGGGTTGCTTTCGAGCGACTGACAGGCAAAGATGATAAACGTGGCCTTGAGCCAACGAAAAGTCTCGAAGCCGCGATGCGTGAGCATTCGGTGATACCCGACCGTTACCCCCAAGCCGCCGATCAGGTAAAACGCCAACAGCAAAACCAGATCGGTGGTGAAAATGTATTGTTGCCACAGAAACACCATTGCCGCGACTGTGCCAATCATCGGCACAACCACCCCGATGAGCAAAAGCGTATTATCAAACCACGAGCGGCGTAGTTCGGTTGCGGGTTTGATAGGTTTAGAATCTAACTGAGCCATTATTCTGTTGTCTAAAAATGTCTAAAATGCAATAAAACGCCGGCTAAGTGATAGCGCGACAAATTTTTGTCACCCTATCACCCAGTCGGCGTTTTATCAACATTAAAAGATTGTGCAAATGTTACGAGGTTACTGCGCCATAGAGGGCGGGGCCGACCAATTTGGCATATTTCGCCAATGCGCCGGTGGTATACACCGGTTCGGGGTGCTTGACAGTAGCTAACCGCGCCTGAATTTCTTCGTCGGTCAAATTGACGGATAGCTCACCGTGTTCCGAACTGGTGGCATCTACCGTGATGATATCGCCATCGCGCAGCGCCGCAATTGGGCCATTGACCGCCGCCTCTGGGCCGACATGGCCGACCATCAGGCCACGTGTTGCGCCAGAGAAACGACCATCCGTGATGAGGGCGACATCGTAGCCCAAGCCTTGACCCATGATCGCGGCGGTGGTGCTGAGCATTTCGCGCATCCCAGGGCCGCCTTTCGGTCCTTCATAGCGAATGACCACCACATCGCCTTTCACAATTTCGCGGCGGGCGACAGCAGCAGCGGCGTCTTCTTCGCAGTTAAACACTTTGGCTGGGCCAACATGTCGCAATTTTTCGACACCGGCCACCTTGACCACGCCGCCTTCGGGCGCGAGGTTGCCGCGCAAAATGACCATGCCGCCCGTGCTGCGAATGGCATTGCTGATGGGGCGCACCACATCTTGCCCGCTCAATTGCTCGGCGTTCTTCACATCGGCGAGGTTCTCGCGCATGGTTTTGCCGGTTACGGTCAAAACATCACCGTGCAGCAAACCTGCATCCAGCAACGTCTTGAGGACGACTGGCACGCCGCCCACTTTGTGCAAATCTTCCATCACATATTTGCCGCCCGGAGTCATGTCGGCGATATGCGGGGTGCGCGAGTTGATGCGAATAATGTCGTCGAAGGTGAAGTCAATCTTGGCTTCGTGGGCAATGGCGGGCAAGTGCAGCGCAATGTTGGTGCTGCCACCCATTGAACACACCACCGTCAGCGCGTTTTCCAGCGCTTCTTTGGTAATGATATCGCGGGCCTTGATGCCGCGTATGATCAAATTCATCATCGCCACGCCGGTCTTGTAGCCCATCTCAAAACGGTCGGCTTCGACGGCAGGCGGCGAGGCGCTGCCCGGCAAGGCCATGCCGAGGGCTTCGCTTACCGAGGCCATGGTGTTGGCGGTAAACAACCCGCCGCACGAGCCAATGCCCGGACATGCCACGCATTCAAGCTCATACAGGTCGTCGTCGCTCATCGTGCCAGCCTCGTGCTTGCCCACCGCTTCGTAAACGGTTTGAATGGTCACGTCTTTGCCGCGATAGCGCCCGGGTTTGATTGTGCCGCCATAAACGAAAATGCTGGGCAAATTGAGCCGTGCCATCGCCATCAGCGTGCCGGGCAAGCTCTTGTCGCAGCCCGCCAAACCGACCATCGCGTCGTAGCAGTGCGCTCGCATCACCAATTCAAACGAATCGGCGATGACCTCGCGGCTGATGAGCGAGGCTTTCATGCCTTGATGCCCCATGCCGATGCCATCGCTGACCGAAATGGCGACAAACTCACGCGGGGTTCCGCCGTTGTCGCGAATGGCGCGTTTGGCGTGTTGGGCCAAATCTTGCAGCACCAAATTGCACGGTGTTACTTCGTTCCAAGTGTGGGCCACGCCCACCAGCGGTTGGGCCAATTCTTTATCGCCCAAACCCATTGCCCGCATAAAGGCGCGATGCGGTGCGCGTGCCGGCCCTTGCAATTCATTGCTGACCGTTTTATATTGTGTCGTAGGAGTTGTTACTGGTTTATTCATGAGAATCCCCAAAGATACCCGATTTTATAATGGTTTATAATGCCGCCAAGATGGCATTTAATACATCATGGGTGCTGGCTTTGCCGCCTAGGTCGGGTGTGCAAATGCCTTTGCTCAACACCGAGAAGGTGGCTTGTTCGATCCGCTCGGCGGCTTCGGGCAAGCGCCAATGATATTGGCACAGCAACGCCGCGCTGAGAATGGCCCCTGCCGGATTAGCAATGCCTTTGCCCACAATGTCAGGGGCGCTACCATGCACTGGCTCGGCAATGGCGATCTGTGAGCCAAGATTGAGCGCAGGCGCGACACCCATGCCGCCGCCCCAAATCGAGGCGACATCTGACAAAATATCGCCAAACAAGTTGGTGGTCACTATCACGTCAAATTGTTGTGGGCGCGATGCCAAGTGCATGGCCGCCGTATCCACCAACAATTCGCTCACCTTCACATCGGGAAATTCGGCGCTAAGTGAGCGCACACTGTCCCGAAATAGACCATCGGTCACGCCCAAAATATTGGCTTTGTGCACGATGGTCAATTGCTTGCGACGCGCATTTGCCATTTCAAACGCAATGCGCCCAATGCGCAATGAGGCGGCTTTGGTAATGACGCGCTCGGCGATGGCCTCGCCGGTTTCAACATCCCCGCGCATATATTCGCGCCCGGCATATAACCCTTGGGTGTTTTCGCGCACAATGAGCAGGTCGAGCGGTTTTTGCTGTCTCTTATACACATCT
>JAHBAL020000076.1 GCA_018500105.2 Anaerolineae bacterium | reverse complement strand
ATGAACACGTCGTAGCTGCCCGCGTCGAGGTTCGTGAACGTGTAGTAGCCGCTCGCGTCTGTCGTCGTCGTCATCACCGCCGTGCCGGTCGTATGGTTGTAGAGCACCACTGTCACGGGGCCAGTTGGCGCACTCTCGCCCGTGTCGAATGCGCCGTTGTTGTTCGTGTCAATCCACACGCGATTGCCGAGGTCATACTTCGCTACTGGCGCAGTGTTGGTGATCAATACCGCAGCCTGAGGATTCAAGACGGCATCAAAATCGCGCACGCCAAACAAAATCAACTGATTGAGCGAGTCGAAATCGTGGAAAGCGTCATCGTCGCTGTCCAAACCGCTGCCCGGATCGTCATACACAAAGCGGAATTCGGGCAAGACTTGGCTATTGCTCAGCCACACCACATAGTTATCGCCGCTCACGTCCCAATCGCCAATGCTGTCCGGTCGCCCGTTGTTGTTGGCATCGGCAAAATAGCCCGTAATCATATTGCCCGCAATCACTTGCTGGCCCAATGAGGCGAGGGTATAGGTGAAATTGCCGCCACTCAAAATCTTGACACGGTCAATATAGCTATACCGACAATCGTATTTCTCGGTCTCGGACGACGCTGCCGAGGTGCATGGCGCGCCCGCTGTCGAATCCCACAATTGCGCGTCAATATCGCGCAGCACAAAGGTCGAATTGACAAACTGATAGCCGCCGCCCAAGGTCAGCGCCACTTCCATCTTGTCGCTGGGATCGCGGTAAACGTGCACACCGGTTGTGATATTGCCCGTGTGGCCCAAATATTCCAAACCCAACGCGCCGGTCGTGCTCGAATACACACCGCTGCCGAAGCCCGGCTCCAATTGCGCCGCGTGCAAGGTCACGGTTGGGGGGAACGGCACTGCGGTTACCCCATCCGGCCCGCCCGTCACCGTGATCTTGACCGTAAAGGTGATGCCGCTGGCGGTCAGGGTCGGTGTCAATAACACATTGCCCGTCACCGTCGCGCTGCGTTCGTCGCCCGCCCGCACAATTTGCAAATTGGTGTTGGCGTGATTGAACAAAATGGTGTAGGGCGGCGTGGCGGCCCCGCTGCCGGTCGGCACGGTCACCACCGCGCTGCTGCCATTGCTGGCCCCATTCACCGTGTAGGTCGTCACCCAACCCGCGCCCGGCGAGGTCTCGGTTACGGTATACACGCCCGGAATGAGGTTCGGGACGGTATTTGTGCCGCTCACAATGCCAAAGGCTTGCCCGCTGGGGTAGCTCGGCCCGGTCACGGTCACGGTGAAATTGTTTTGGGCGCTGCCGACAACGGTCTTGGTGATCTGCAAGCTGCCCGTCACCGTGCTTGGCACTGGCGCGAGATAGTTGGTGACGGTGATGACGGTCTCGCTACCGCCGCTCAAGGGCATGCTGTTATACGGCGCATAGCTGGCCCATGCCCACACATACCCGCTGGGGGCGCTGGGCAAAGCGGTTTCGGTGACGGTGTATTGGCCCGGCGCTAGGCCGGTAATCACTCGCGCCGCGCTGGTCGTCACGGTCGTGATGACGTTATAGCCGCTCGGCCCGCTCACTGTCACCGTAAAGGGGGCGCTGCTGCTGCCGTTGTTGATCGTCTTGACAATGCGCAGGCTGGCCTCTTGGGGCGGCACATTGGTGATTTGCACCGCACCCGCTGCTGGCTTGGTGAAGCCGACATCGAGGCCGTGATTATTTTGCCCGGCGCTGCCGGTGGTGTAGTAAATGGTCGGGATGCTCGCCACCAACACCGCGTCGCTGTCAATCACATCGCTGATGGCATGGTTGCTGCTGGTGCTGCCACTCAAGGCCGCCGCATTTGGCACGGTCAGGCTATAGCCAGACGGGATGCCGAACTGAATCGTGTATGCCTTGTTTGTCGCCAATGTCGTGCTGTATGCACCGGTGGTCGCCTCGCGGGTGAAGTAGTATGTGCCGCTAATATTGGTGGTGGTGGCAATGCTACCGCCTGCCCATGTCAACGTCACCGCTACGCCCGCCAAGGCTGGCTCGCCAGGGTCTTGCTCGCCGTCGCCATCTTGATCCCACCACACGCGGTTGCCAATTTCGATGGGGGCAGGGTCGCACAACAATTCAATTTCACCCAAACCAGCTGCCTTGCCAAAATTTTCGCCTTGCCCATTGCGAACTTCATAGGCGCTATTTCTACCGCCTGTGGCATTGCTCAGTTTAATCACACCGCCAGAGTAAATGTCAATAGGATCCATCAACGTGGCAACCACTTCATTCGTGCCCGGGTAAATGACTGCCGACCCCATTGCGGCCTCTTCATGATAAGGGTTGTATAGTTCTGCATAGTAAAACTCACCATCGCCCGGGCCTTGACCGCCCGGCCCATTCCCGTCATTGCGCGATGCCTTGTTATTTGCTGTCGGCACAAAGGGTCCGGGGCCGTCTTTGTCACCGCCGTTTTCTAGCACCCATGTTGCTGTGCCAGTGCGATAGGCACGCAACAAATCACCACCCAACTCATTATTTTCACTCGCCCCATTAGGAGTCACATTCACACTCCCCAACTGCAAACCAGCCCGATCTGCAAATGCCAAGATCATCGCGCCATCCACATCAAATTCAATATCGCTTAAGATAGGCTGCGGGTAGGCAAAGTAAGTGGTATCCGTGCCAACCGCAAAAACTGACATCGTATCACTCCAAGGGTTCCATTGACAAGCAACTAAAGCTGGGGTGAAATAGTTTGGCTCGGCGCAACCTTTTGGATAATTCAAGGGGAAGCTGATCACTGGTGTCGCCGAGAATGAGGGGCTACCGCTGGTCAAATCCATCACAAACACCATTGCGCTCAAGTTGGCGCTGGTGGGTGAGTTTGCCGCAATTTCACCCGTGCACACCACCCCAGCATATAACGCATTGCGATATTGACGCAAAGCCCAAGGTCGCGCTACGCCATTGGTGCAAGCAACTGTGGGAATGGCATATTGGGTGGCTGATATTGGGGCAACCGCTGGGCTACCGATATACAGGCCATACACACTGCGATCATTCAAATTGGTGAAGAAAAGCGTTTTTTCATCTTGCGACAACTCAATTTGCCCGATGCCCATTTTGCCAACCGCGTCAAACGCAACGGTATCGGTGCTGGGATCGGTGGCCGTTAATGGCAAGAAACGGGCCGCATTCGATGGCAAACTGCCTAAATTTACCCCAATATTCTCGACATCTACAAACAAACTGGTAGCGCTGGTGCTCAGGTTGGTTTGATAAATGCCCCCCAAACCGGCTGGGCCAAGCCCTGTATGTCGGCGCACTGCTGCGCTGGTAAACAGGGTGCGGGTCGAGCGCTGATAGGCCGTGCCCCACAATGTGCCGGTTGCATCCGCCGTCGCTACTGTTGTCACGGCTGGCGATTGGTCTTTGTTCGAATAATTCCATTGTGCAATACTGGTTAGGCTCGCCACGCTAGACCCAACCGCCAACGGATCGCCATTTTGAAACAACACATTGGCAAGTTTGGGATTTGACTGACAATAATCGCAGGGGTATAGCACGCCAAAATTGGCCCCCGCCGCCTGCCCCGCGCTATTAATGAATTGCACACTCGTGCCATTGGCGCTTGTGCCCGTGCTGGTAAACACGCGGCTTGGCTCGTAACCCTCGGGCAAATTGTAAAATTCTAGCCGATACGGGCCTTGCACCCCGCTGGTGGTGATGGTGTAACGCCCGCTGGCGTCGGTCGTCGTTGGCCCAAGCACCGTGCCATTCAACGCATACGCCCGCACCGTCACGCTTTGCACGCCGGTGTCAGTAATCACGCCGTTGGCCGTGATCCGACCATCCATGTTGTAATCGCTAAACACAGTGCCGGTGATCTGCGCCACGCTAAAGGCTGTCGCTGTGATCGCATTTGCCACAGTCACCACCGCATTGCTGCCGGTGGCGTAGCCACTGCCCGTCGTCACGCTGTAGCTGGTCGTCCAGCCGCTGGGGGTGCTTTCGGTCACGGTATACACACCTGTGTCCAAGCCGGTCAGCACACGCGGGCTGCCCACGTCCACCGTCGTGGCGTTGTTGTAGCCATTCGGCCCCGTCACCGTAATGTTAAATGGCCCGCTGCCGCTGCCGCTGATGACTTTGGTGATGGTTAATACGCTAGCACCCGCGTTGATCGCCGCCGCAACCTGACTTGCGTTGCCACCGTTCGTGTCGGCCTGCGCCTTGTTAGCGCTGCCCAACGCTACCTCAGCAATCGGCGGTTGCACCGTCGCTAACGTCGCGGCCCCTACCGCCACGCCCAACTGTGCCATCAGTTGGCTCAGCGCCAACACCATGCGTATGATTTGATTAAAGGTTGTGGTTGTTTGTTTCATCATTTGGCTGTTGATCATTAATAACGTCCGTATGCCCTATGTATAAGGCATAGGTAACCCTGTGGCTATCCCCGCCAAACCCATGCTTGCACCGAAAACCGCATAGATTTTGCGGCAAAACACCTTAGACTCAACCTAGTTGCAACAGTCTAATTTCAAAGCATGCAACTTTCGGCGCAAACCTTATCCACGCACATATCCATATTCAAATTCAAAACATAGCGAAAGAAAATAAATCTAAGCATCTCTAATGAGACGATAAATCAAGCAAAAGACGAGCAAAAACAAGCAACAAAACCTCGGAGGTCTTGCCACAAATCGCGGCTCCCCCATGAAAATGTGCTCAGACCTCCGAGGTTTCAGCCATCCTCAACCGCGAAAAACAACGCGGCCCAGCAGACATCATCTCTGCTGGGCCGCGTT
>JAHBAL020000010.1 GCA_018500105.2 Anaerolineae bacterium | reverse complement strand
GACAGCCACCGCGACCGAAACGCCGACGAGCACACCCGTGCCCGCAACTTCGACGGCGACAGCCACCGCGACCGAAACGCCGACGAGCACACCCGTGCCTGCGACCTCGACTGCGACGGCAACCGCGACCGAAACGCCGACGAGCACACCCGTGCCCGCGACCTCGACTGCGACGGCAACCGCGACCGAAACGCCAACCAGCACACCCGTGCCCGCGACCTCAACTGCCACCGCGACCGCAACCGAAACGCCGACAAGCACACCTGTGCCCGCGACCTCGACTGCGACGGCAACCGCGACCGAAACACCGACGAGCACGCCCGTGCCCGCGACTGCGACGGCCACCGCCACCGCAACCGAAACGCCGACCAGCACGCCCGTGCCCGCAACTTCGACTGCGACGGCCACCGCAACCGAAACCCCGACGAGCACGCCCGTGCCCGCGACCTCGACCGCGACGGCAACAGCGACCGAAACACCGACCAGCACACCCGTGCCCGCGACTGCGACTGCGACGGCAACGGCGACCGAAACGCCGACGAGCACACCCGTGCCCGCTACCTCGACTGCGACGGCGACTGCGACCGAAACACCGACCAGCACGCCCGTGCCCGCGACCTCGACCGCGACGGCGACAGCGACCGAAACGCCAACCAGCACACCCGTGCCCGCGACCTCGACTGCGACGGCAACGGCGACCGAAACCCCGACCACCACACCCCCGCCCGCGACTTCGGCTGCGACGGCAACCGCCACCGCAACGCCGACGAGCACACCCGTGACCGCTACCTCGACTGCAACGGCGACGGCAACCGAAACGCCGACGAGCACACCCGTGCCCGCAACCTCGACCGCGACGGCAACAGCGACCGAGACACCGACCAGCACACCCGTGCCCGCGACTTCGACTGCGACGGCGACCGCAACCGAAACGCCAACCAGCACACCCGTGCCCGCGACTTCGACTGCGACGGCGACCGCAACCGAAACGCCAACCAGCACACCCGTGCCCGCGACTTCGACTGCGACCGCCACCGCCACTGCGACTGCGACGCCAACCGCGACCACGACGAGCACAGCCACACCGACCCCAACGGCGACGCAAGACTGCACCGGGTTGGGCGGGTATTACCGCATTAACTGTGAACCGGCTACGTTGGGTGGCGTAACATGGGACGACCGTGATGACGATGGTCGCCAAGATGCGAATGAACCGCCGATCGGTGGGGTTACGGTGACATTGCTGGATCGCAACGGCACAGTGATTTCGACGACGGTGACCGATGCCAGCGGGCATTACACCTTCACCAATTTGCCACCCGGCCAATATGGTGTGCAATTTACCCCGCCGCCCAACTACATTGTGACCATTCGGCTGAACAATGACGGGCGTGATGATGGTGACAGTGACGCCGATGAAGACACGGCGCGTATTGTGCGCGTGGTGTTGGCGGGTGGCGCAAATGACTTGACCAACGATGTCGGTTTCCAGAAAGAACCAGATATGAGCATTGAAAAGAGTGTGTTGACGCCAACGGGCGGCGGCAGCGGCACTTCGATTGAGCCGGGCGACCGATTGACCTACACACTCGTGGTGAGGAATCTTGGGCGCTTAGATGCGGCAAATGTGACGGTGACCGACCCGCTACGAAGCAGCATCATGACCTATGTGCCGAATACGGCGAACCCGCCAGTGACGACGCAAAATGCCAATACCTTGGTGTGGAAGCTAGGCACGATGCGACCGGGCCAAGAAGTGCGAATTACGTTTGCGGTGCAATTGGCGCAACGGATTCAAAATTCGACCGTGATTACGAATGTGGCGCAAGTGACCGGCAACGAAGGCGCGGTGCAAGTGATTTCACGCGATAGCAACCCAGTCAATAACCCGCTTGACCCATCGGCGGTCACGTTGTCGAAATTTGAGGCGACGCAAGCGACGAAGGGTGTGCGGTTGAAGTGGGTGACGCTGGCCGAGATTGACACGTGGAGCTTTGCGATTCATCGTGCAGATGGCACGCATACTGGCGAAGAATTGCCGAGCGACGCGGTGAAGGTCACGCCGAGCGATATTTTGGCCGAAGGGCGCGGTAACAATGGCGCAAGCTACGAGTTTGTAGATGAGACAGCAGTCAGCGGCAAACGCTATACCTATTGGCTGGTGGAAACCGAGACGACTGGTCGGGTGAATGTGTATGGCCCGGCCAAGTGGGCCGGCCCAAGCAAGGTCTTCTTGCCGCTGATGACGAAACTGAAACGGAGCGGCGGCTTGTATGAAAGTGCCAATTTGAATTAGTGCGGATTGCTGGATAAAAAAATCGGGTTTCTGAGATAGGTTTAGCGGTGTGGCGCGAGGTTTGCTTAGAAACCCGATTTTTTGCTGGGTGAAAAATCGGGTTTCTGAGATAGGTTTAGCGATGTGGCGGCGAGGTTTGCTTAGAAACCCGATTTTTTTGCTGGGTGGAAAAATCGGGTTTCTGAGATAGGTTTAGCGATGTGGTGCGAGATCTGTTTAGAAACCCGATTTTTTTTGCTGGGTGGAAAAATCGGGTTTCTGCGATAGGTTTAGCGGTGTGGCGCGAGGTTTGCTTAGAAACCCGATTTTTTTTGCTGGGTGAAAAATCGGGTTTCTGAGATAGGTTTAGCGGTGTGGCGCGAGGTTTGCTTAGAAACTCGATTTTTTTTGCTGGGTGAAAAAATCGGGTTTCTGAGATAGGTTTAGTGGTGTGGCGCGAGGTTTGCTTAGAAACCCGATTTTTAGATTTTGCTTGCAATGTTCTAACACTTGCTCGATATAATTCACCCGCTATGTTCCGAAATTTACTTACCAAGTTGGTGGGTAGCGAGAGCGACAAGGCCTTGGCACGCCTGAAGCCGCTGGTAGATCGCTGCGCTCAACTTGAGCCAGAATATAAAAACCTAACGGATGCGGAGTTGCGCGGCAAGACCGACGAATTTCGCGCCCGATTGAACAAGGGTGAAACCCTCGATGATTTGATGCCGGAAGCATTTTCGGCGGTGCGTGAGGCCAGTCGCCGTGTAAACGGGATGCGCCATTACGATGTGCAATTGGTGGGCGGTGCGTTGCTGCATAAGGGCAAAATCCCCGAAATGCGCACCGGCGAAGGCAAGACCTTGGTTGCCACTTCGCCGCTGTATCTGAATGCATTGACCAGCAAAGGCGTGCATTTGGTCACGCAAAACGACTACCTTGCCAAGCGCGACGCGCAATGGATGGGCCGCGTATATCATGCCTTGGGCATGACGACGGGCATTATTCAGTCGGCGGGCAATGGGCATGTGGACGAGGCGACCTTTGTTTTCGATGCGAATTACCCTTCGACCGATGATCGTTTGATGAACTTGCGGCCCGTGCCACGCCGTGAAGCGTATCAATGTGATATCACCTACGGGACCAACAACGAGTTTGGTTTCGATTATCTGCGTGATAACATGACGACGGACTTGGCCGAATGTGTGCAGCGGGTGCGCCGCGACGAAGAAGATCCGCGCAAAAATGGGCAGCCGTTGCTTTATTTCGCCGTCATTGACGAAGTAGACAACTTGTTGATTGACGAAGCCCGCACGCCGTTGATCATCAGCGGCCCCGCCGATGAGCCGTCGGAGCAATATGCGGTGTTTGCGCAATTGGTGCGGCGGCTGACGCCAAGTGAACGCAATGACCCCAAAGACCCTGACGGCGATTATATTGTTGAGGCCCGCAGCAAAAATGTAACGTTGACCGAAGAAGGCATTGAGAAAATTGAGCGTTTGCTGGGAATTGACAACATTTATTCGGCTGAAAACGCGCAAATGACGCCGTACTTGGACAATGCGTTGCGGGCGCATGTGATTTTTGAGCGCGACCGTGATTATGTGGTGGATGAGAAGGGCGAAATTATCATCGTTGACGAGTTCACTGGGCGTTTGATGCAAGGGCGGCGCTTTTCTGAGGGCTTGCATCAGGCGATTGAAGCCAAAGAAGGGGTGAAGGTGCAGCGCGAATCGCTCACGTATGCCACCATCACCTTCCAAAACTTCTTCCGCATGTATGAAAAGCTGGGCGGCATGACCGGGACTGCGAAGACCGAAGAAGAGGAATTTTTCAAGATTTATAACCTCGAAGTGGTTCCATTGCCAACCCACATCGAGTATATGACCTCGCAGAAGAAATTGGTCGAGACCAAAGACACCTTTGTGGATGGCACGCCAATTTTGACTTATGTTGATTCGCAAAGCCAGCGCAAATATTTTAAGCGGCTCGATTATTCTGACTTGGTTTATAAGAGCCACGATGCCAAATTTAAGGCGGTGGTCGAAGAGATTGCTGAGACGGCGAAAACCGGGCGGCCCGTGTTGGTTGGCACGATTGCGATTGAGACCAGCGAAATGCTGAGCAAGATGCTGCAACGCAAAGGCGTGGCGCATCAGGTGCTGAACGCCAAGCAACACGAACGCGAGGCCACGATTGTGGCGCAGGCTGGGCGCAGCGGCAGTGTGACCATTGCCACCAACATGGCGGGTCGTGGTGTAGACATTTTGCTGGGCGGTAATGCCGAGGGTATTGCGCGTGAGAATTTGCGCCGTCAGGGCAAAGATTTGAACGAGGTTGGCAAAGACGAGTGGGCCGAGGCATTGGCGGTGGCAGAGGCAGATTGCGCCAAAGACAAGAAGCTGGTGCAATCGTTGGGCGGTATGCACGTGATCGGCACTGAGCGGCACGAGGCGCGGCGGATTGACAACCAGTTGCGTGGTCGCTGTGCGCGTCAAGGCGACCCGGGGTCGTCGCGGTTTTTTGTTTCGCTCGATGATGAGCTGATGCGGCGCTTTGGCGGCGACCGCGTGAAGGGCTTGATGGACCGCATGAACTTGGAAGAGGATGTGCCGATGGAGTATGGCATCCTGAGCAAGTCTATCGAGCAGGCCCAAGAAAAGGTCGAAGGTTATAACTTTGATGTGCGCAAACACGTTATTCAATATGACGACGTGATTAACAAGCAGCGCGAGGTGATTTATGCCCAGCGCCGCAGCATTTTAGAGCGTATTGACTTGAAAGATGCCGTGCTTGATATGGTGGGTGAGGTGATCGAGGATGCCGTGAAAACGTACGCGGCCAGCGATGATTTTGAGCAGTGGGATGTGCAGGGCTTGAAGAACGAGGTGGCTCCGATTGTTGGCTTGCCACACGATTTTGATGCGCACAAATGGCAAAAAGGCACACGCGAAGAGATTATTACTGAGCTTGAAGACTTGGCCGAGGCGCGTTATCCGCAAGGCATCGCCGATTCAGCGACTGGGTTTATGAATTTGCTGCGTCAACAAGCGGTGACGTTTAACGTGCTCGATAATAGCTCGCGTGATTTGTTGGCCAGCGCCATTACGGCTTGGGCGCAAAAGCACTTTGAGCGCGAGCGTTATTTGTTGCTATACGATACCCCGTTTGCGTTGTTGGATGGCGATGACTTGAAGCATTTGCAACACGTGTTTGTGGATGCGTTGCGGTTGGTGCGTGATCGCAGTATCATGATTCAGACGGTAGATCGTTTGTGGGTGCGGCATTTGACCGATTTGGACGAGTTGCGCGAGGGGATTGGGCTGCGGGCCTATGGTCAGCGCGACCCGCTCAACTCATATCGCGTCGAGGCCAGCATGACCTTCGACAACATGATTGCGCAATTGCGTGAGCAAGTGGCCAATACCATCTTTAATGTGCGTTTGAACACACAAGCCGCGCAAGCCGAACCAGCGCCGCAGCAATCGGGTCAACGCCCGATGCAAGTGCGGGCGGCTTTGCCCCAACGCCAAATTCGCCCACCGCAAAAGATGCCCACTCGCGGCAAGCCGAGCGCCAAGGCGGCTGCGGCGGTGTCTGACGAGAAATCGAATGTGGTGGCTGCGCCTGTGCAAGCGGCGGCTGCACCGATTGTTACAGCCAGCGGCGGCGCAATGGCCGACAAGAAAATTGACCTCAAGCGTTTGGGGCGCAACGACACTTGTCCGTTTTGCACGACTGGCAAGAAGTTGAAGCATTGCTCGTGTGAAGGGGCCAAGCGCTGGCGTGGCGAAGCAAAGTAGCCCAACGACGCGAAATTAAGGCTTGCTGAAAACACTGCGCCTGCTTTTCTTTGGGAAGGCAGGCGCAGTTTGTTTAAAAAGCTCGCAAAGGCGCAAAAAAAAACGTTTATCAAGCCCTCCAAGCGTTACATAAATCCGCCTTTTGTGGGATTGTTTGCACCTGTTAATGGGTTAAAATAGTTGCGATGCCTCTATTGATTGATGGACATAATTTAATTGGGAAAATGCCGAGCATGTCG
>JAHBAL020000551.1 GCA_018500105.2 Anaerolineae bacterium | reverse complement strand
GGCATCAGGTCGGGCGTAAACTGAATGCGCGAAAAGCGCAAATCGAGCGTTTGCCCAAATGCCCGCACGAGCGAGGTTTTGCCCAGCCCCGGCAACCCTTCTAGCAACACATGCCCGCCCGCCACAATAGCGATCATGGTATGACGAATGACATCGGTTTGTCCAATGATGACACGTGCGACTTCGCCTTCGATCTTTTTAGACAGGTCAATAAATTGTTCGGGAGTCATGAGAATTTTAGATTTTGGATTTTAGATTTTAGATTTGGAAACGCGGCGCTTTACACTGTTTAGCTAGCACTTAGCACTTTCCACTTTAAACGTTCCACTTCAGACTACCTTTATTTTGACATACATTTGTGTGCCAAATAATTTGCCGTTGGGTGCGCGTAATTGCCATGTGCTCGAATAGGTGTCGGCCTCTTTGGGGGCAACAAAAGACATGCTCAAATCAATTGTGCCATTGCGCGGGGTAGCGAGGATGCTCACATTGGGGACGGCACCCATTTTGCTGCCCTGCACAAACACCAACTCAAAGCCTTGGCCCCAGTCACACGCACTGGTATTTTTGATGCGCCATGTTTTGATGAACGTGCTGCCAGCCGGGATGAGGGTGTTGTCGGGAATGTTGACATCGGCAACGAAGGCGGCGTTTAAAGCGCAATTAGGGTTAAACACAAACGGGGCATTGGTTGGCACTTTTGTGACGGTTGGCTCTGGGCTGGGGCGCACGGGGCGACCTTCGACCACTAATTGCAATGATACTGCATCGCTTTGGGCATTGAGGCTATCAAATGCCACCACGCTCAGTAGCGCTGTGCCAACTTGGGTGGCGCTAAATACGATTTTGGGCGAAAATGTGTGGGCCGCTTCGGGGTTGGTTTGGCTGGCAATCACCAAGCCGTTATTGCGCAATTCCACCCGCTTGATGCCGACATCGGAGGCGGCGGCGATATATAACGTGACGCTATCGCCAATGGTAGCGCGGGTTCCGTTGGGGGGCGACAAAACAGACACCACCGGTTTCGTGGGCGGTTGGGGCTGGCTACAGCTCATTAACACGAGCGCAACCAAAGTGGCAAGCAAATTGAGTCGAAACAACTTTAGCGATTATATACGTCAGCGATATGAAAAATGTGAAAATAATCCTAAATCTTTAATTTACTGCGCAATTGGTGGCAACGGTCACCCAGCGCCCGTCCTTAAACTCGTAGCATTTGCAAAACTCGGATGAGCGCTCTAGGCGCAATCCGCCGCTCAATTTAAGATAGGTGAAGTTGGTGCGGGCACAGCGGGTTTGCGCCGACCCGCCGCTGGCAGGCGACACAACCGACACGGTGGTAAGCGCGATGCCGACATTACGCGGTTCTTTCACCATCCACAAGCGGGCTTCGCGGGTTGGGTCATTGGCATTCAAAACAAAGCCATCGCTCAGCGCCAAATAACCCACTAGCCCCAACAACAACGGCACGCCCAGCGCAAACGCTGTCGCACAGCCTACTCCTAATCGTTCCCACCAAATTCGTTGCATAGGTTACATTTTATGTGGTCTTATTTTGCTTATCGAACACTCATTCAAGCACTTAAGAATCCCTAGTATAATTCATAGGCTAATTTATACCTTAGTGGCTTTGAAGAAAGCGGTTAAGTAGCGAGTTGGCGGGGATGTGTCGAAATTGGCAGACGAGCATGACTTAGGATCATGTGCCGTAAGGCGTGTGGGTTCAAGTCCCACCATCCCCACTTTGATTTTAGATTTTGTCGAATTTGGCATCTAAAATCTAAAATCCTAAATCTAAAATCCTAAAACCTCCAAAGATGAATTTGCAAGTAGAACAACTGGATACGCATGAGGCTTTGCTCACCATTAATATTGAGCAGGCTGAGTATCGCAAAGCTCAACAAGCTGTCGCTCGTAAGCTATCAAAAGATTATCGTTTTCCCGGTTTCCGCCCCGGCAACGTGCCAATGAATCTCATCATCAAGGCCGTGGGTGACGAAGCATTTAAATATGAGGTCGCCGATGAACTTGCGCGCACTTTTTATTCTAAAGCCTTGGAAGAATCAAAGCTTAACCCGTATGGGCAAGGCAAAATTGAAGATATAAAGGATGAGCCGCCTCAAATGGTCGTGCGCGTCTCGCTGCAACCCGAAGTTGATTTGCGCAATTACAAAGAGATTCGCGTCGAATACGCCGCGCCAATCGTTGACGAGGCCGAAATTCAAGCCCAGCTCGAAGCCATGCAAAACGAAAACGCCATTGTCAAAATGGTCGAGCGTCCGGCTTCGCAGGGTGATTTGATTGAAGGCAAGATTGTGGCCTATAACGCGAACGAAGAAGCGGTTTTTGACCTTGAAGAAGACAGCTTTGTGCTTGATGACAAGCTTGATAGTGCGATGCACTTGATTGGTTTGTCTGAAGCCGTGCTTGGCATGAGCGCCGACGAAAACCGCACGGTTGCGCTGAAGGTGGATGACAGTGAAGAAGATGAGTCATTGCGCGGGACTGAAGTCTCGGTGCAAATTCGTGTTGACCGCGTGAGCAGCCGAGAACTCCCTTCATTGGATGACAGTTTGGCCCAAACGGTTGGCACATTTGACACGTTTGCTGATTTGCGTGCCGATGTTGAGCATAAATTGCTCGACTACAAGCTCGAAATGGCGAATCGCGATTACAACGACATTGTCGTTAATGCGTTTGCCAACGAGGCAACGGTTATTTACCCGCCTAGCTATATGGGTGATCGGTTGGATGAGGCGATTGCGAATCTTAAAGATCGCGCAAAGAACAGCGAAAAGATGGACTTTGCAGATTGGGTAAAACTGCAAGGCGTGGCTGACGAAGCCGGCTTGCGCGAGAAGATCAAGACCGATGTTGAATCGCAGGCCAAGGTCAATCTTGTGCTTGGCGCGGTGAGCAAAGCCGAAAGCGTGATGGTAGCCCCGAACGAAATTATGGAAGAGTTGCAAAACTTTGCCCAATATTTGGGTGACCAAAAGGCTGTCAACCGCTTAATGCGTGATCAAGACTTCATTAGCGGTATTTATAACCGCAAGCTGACTAACCGCGTCATTGAGCGCATGGGCCGGATCGCCAAGGGCGAAGGTGAAGCCCCAGCCGAGTCAGCGGGCGAAGTGCCTGTTGAAGCACCAGCAGAAGATAATAGCAACGGCTAAATGATCGCTTAATTTAGCAATTTCTAGCACTTTTCAAATAGAGGCGTGGCATGATATGCTACGCCTTTATTTGTTATATACCTTTAAGAGGTATGTTTACGATTGAAAGTAAATTAATGTTATATAAGCAAGCTATGGGTTGAGTTCATAGTTGTTAATATGACGTTTTTAAGATAAAGCATAACGGTTAAAAACATGTTGAACATTTACTCACAAAACAATGCACTCGCACAGGTGCAATCCATGCTGCCAATGGTAATTGAAAACGATGGCCGAGTGGAGCGAGCTTTTGATATTTATTCGTTGCTTTTCAAAAATCGCATTGTGTTTTTGGGCACACCGATCAATGATCAAGTCGCGAACGCGATTGTGGCGCAATTGCTCTTGCTCGATCAGCAGGACAGCGAGAAGGAAATTTATTTCTATATCAACTCGCCCGGTGGGCAAGTGACCGCTGGTTTGGCGATCTATGACACCATGCAGATGATCTCGGCTCCTGTCAGCACAGTCGCGGTGGGCATGACCGCCAGCTTCGGCACATTGTTGCTGTTGGCAGGCAGCAAAGGCAAACGCTACGCCTTGCCGCACTCGACCATCCATATGCACCAGCCACTCGGCGGCGCACAAGGCCAAGCCTCAGATATCGAGATCGCCGCCCGCGAAATTTTGCGCCTCAAGGCGTTGCTCAACGGTGTCATTATGCAACATACCAACATGGATGCCAGCATGATCGAGAAGTATACCGATCGTGACTCGTATTTGACCGCCGAAAAGGCCAAAGAGTTGGGGATTATTGACGAAGTGACGCCGTTGTCGGCGATCAAGCTCAAGCAGCTTAACAATGTCCCCGCCTTGCCGCCTGTATCGTTGTAGTTTGGGTATTAAATCGGAATCTTAAGACTTACACGTCTTAAAAATATTTCGTTACAAAGAACACAAAAGTCACAAAAAAAAGAAAGGTTTACCAATGCAAATCTTTGAGTTCTTTGTGTGCTTTGTGGCAAAAATCAAACTTTCGCGTAAGTCCTAAGCTGATCTAATCAAAACGCCCGTAAAAGCGCGGTCACACCGTGCCTTTACGGGCGTTTTGCATTAAGCTAACCCGGCATAGGCTCGCAAAGTGCGAATCTCGTCAGGCGCAAGCCGCCGCCATTCGCCGAGCGGCAGCGCCCCAAGCACAATTGGCCCAATGCGCACCCGCACCAATTGCGCCACTGGGCAGCCTAAAATTTTGGCGATGCGCCGAATTTGGCGTTTGCGCCCTTCGCGCATAACGATGCGGAGCCACGTGCTGCGCCCATATTTGGCCATGCGTGGGCGAGGCGCGTGCAACATGCGCTCGATGTGGCATGGCGCCGTAATCACCGGATCATCGTTGAGCATAATCCCGTTGCGCCACAAATTAAGTGTGATCTCAGATGGTTCGCCCAGCACCTCAACTTGATATTCTTTTTCGTGCGCAAACGAAGGGTGGGTGAGGCGATAGGTTAGGTCGCCATCGTTGGTTAGCAGCAACAGCCCCGTCGAATCTTTGTCGAGGCGGCCAATTGCATACAAGCCAGCGGGCATACCGGGCAAATCGAGGGCGCTGGGGCTATTGCCTTCGGCATGATCTGAGACCAAGCCGTCGGGTTTGTTTAGCGCAATATAGGTATGGGCGCGGTGAATGGCTCGCTCGGTTTGCACAAGGCGGCCATCTACCCGCACTTCGTCACCGACCTCAATTTGCATTCCAAATTGCAGGGGGTGACCATTTCGCGTTACTCGCCCATCGGCAATCAGCTTATCGCATTGGCGGCGCGAGCCAAAACCGGCGGCAACCAAAAATTTATGCGGGTTCATGCTAACGTCAAACGTCTTACGCCGTCAACTTGAACGGGTTGAAATCGGTGCTACGGTCAAAATGATCTTGATGTTCAAGCCGCTTGAGGCGATTGACGATGACATAAGTGAGCGGGGTAAACACAACCTCAACCCCGACTTTAAAGATGTAATTGGCCAAAATTAGGTCAATCAAAATGTCGTTTGGCAATACGCCCCAAAAGGCCACTAACGCAAACACGAGCGTGTCAACCCCTTCGCCGACCAAAGTCGAGCCAATGGTGCGCAGCCATAGCAATTGGCCCTCGGTGCGCACTTTGAGCTTTGCCAACACGTAATCATTAATAAACGAACCGCACCAATAGGCGACCAAGCTGCCCAACACAATACGCCATGTTAAGCCCAGCACCTTGTCGAAAGCGTCTTGCCCGAAGGTAGCGGCGGTGTTATCGCCGGCAGCGGTGGTCGCCAGCCAGCCTGCTTCGCCGGGCATGATGCCCACCACCATTAACACGACGCTCATTAGAAACAAGCTAACGAAGCCGATCCAAATCACGCGGCGTGATGTCGAATAGCCATAAACTTCGGTTAGCACATCGCTGAAAATGTAGCTGAGTGGAAAGATCAACGTGCCCGCGTCGAAGATCATGGGGCGACCGGCAAACATGCCGAGGTCAACAATTTTGGCTGCCGAGGCGATATTGCTGGTAAGCAGTACAGCCACAAACAACCCGAGGATAAGGTCGAGGTATTTATATTTGTTTGTCATGATTCATCCATCCACCGAGAACAGCGGTGGGGAGTGAGATTATAAGGGGCATTTCGAATTTTGGATTTTAGATTTGAAATTAAAATTCTGGCGGACGTAAATTCTCTTTATAATGATCGTATGCTTCGCTTTGGCTATGGCACCGCCGATTTCCCAAAATTGCGTAATCAAAACCTGTGGTATCAAGACCGAACCGCATTTATCCGGGTGCTAGAAAACACAGTTTATTACCCCGTGTTTTTGCGTCCGCGTCGCTTTGGCAAAAGCCTGTGGCTCAGCACCCTCGCCAGCTATTACGACCTTGCCCAAGCCGAGGCGTTTGAGCGGCTGTTTGGCGACCTCGACATCGGGCGCAACCCAACCCCCTTGCACAATCAGTATTTCGTTTTGCGTTGGGATTTCTCGAATGTGGCGGCCTATGGCGATTTGACCCAAATTATGCAATCGTTATTCAACCACATCAACATTAGGATTGGTGGCTTTTGCTCACAGTATCGCCAATGGATCCGAGATGAAATTAAGATTGACGACAGCGATGCACTGGCTTCATTTCAATCGTTGGTTGAAGCAGTGCAAAATAGCAATGGCAAACTCTATTTGCTAATCGACGAATATGATAATTTTGCCAACGAACTGGCCTTTAGCGACACCAGCGAGGCCGTTGACCGCTTCAACGCCTTAACCCAAACCGATGGCTTGCTCAAGTCTTTGTTCAATATCATCAAGGGCATGGTCGGCACAGGCACACTCGACCGCGTTTTTATCACCGGCGTGTCGCCAATGTTGCTGGCCGACATCACTTCCGGCTTCAATATCGCCCAAGATATTACCCATCGCGTGGAATATCACGATTTATGTGGCTTTACTGAAAACGAGATTGCGACCATATTGCGACAAGTGACCGATGAATGCGGCCTGGGCGCGGCCCAATATGACGACGCACTCGACACCATGCGCCGTTTTTACAATGGTTATACCTTTAACGAAGATGCAACCACCCGCTTGTATAACCCGACGCTTGCCTTATATTTCCTCGATCATGTGCGCCGAACGTGCAAGTATCCCAATGAGATGCTCGATGTCAACCTATCACTCGACCAAGCCAAACTTGAATATATGGCACGTCGCGCCGGTGGCGAACAATTCTTATTCGATCTTGCCCCGCATGGCGGCGCGGTGGGCGTGCCAAACATCATCCACAGCTTCCACCTGCGTGATATGATGGACATGCGGGCCGACAACATCACCTACCGCTCGCTGCTCTATTACCTCGGCATTCTCACCCTCAACGGCTACTTGCCCGAGCAAGGCTTACGGCTCGAAATTCCCAATCTGGTCACACGCGGCCTCTACTTTCAGCAAATTCGGCGCTTTACCTTGCCCGATGCCCAACACATTCAAAAAGTAACCGAGGGCGCTCGGCGCTGGCGCTGGCGCGGCGAACCCCAGTTTTTATGTGAATTTGTCGAGCAGAATTTCCTCAAGACCTTCAGCAACCGCGATTATGTGCAATTTAGCGAGCAAACCGTCAAAATCATTTTCATGGCCTATTTGTATGACGACCTCAATTATCTATTGCGTTCAGAATTAGAGGTCGGGCGCGGTTACGACGACGTGGTGATGACCGTGCGCCCAGCATCGCGGCTCCGCGGAATGCTGGATTTGCTGATTGAATTTAAATATGTGTCGTTGGCCGAGGCCAAGCTGGATGGCGCAACCGCCCGCAGCCTAAGCCGCGAGCAAATTATGGCCTTGCCCGCTGTGCAAACCGCCCTCGCCCAAGCCCATGCGCAACTGAATCGCTATGCCCCGCAGTTGCGGGCCATCATCGGCCCAGACCAGCGCCTGCGCAGTTTTATTGTGCTGGCGCTCGGCTTTGAGCGTATTTTGCCGATAGTGGTGGAAGCGTAAAGCATTCGTTTTAGCGATTAAGGCTTACATAAAATTGTATTTTCATCACTCGCACAAAAAATGGTTAATGGTCAATGACTGGTATAAGCATTGACCATTAACCATTAAACAAGCGCTTCCACCACCAATTCGGCCACGTCTTTCACTTGCATCGGCTTGCCGTCGGCGGCGCTGGCGTCGTTGAGCATACGCGAGCAGAACGGACAGCCCACCGCCAACGTCTTCGCGCCGGTGGCTTTGGCCTCGGCAAAGCGATGCGTATTCATCGGCTCTTTGCCGTGCTCCTCTTCTTTCCACACTTGCGCCCCACCTGCGCCACAGCAAAATGATTGATTGCGGCTGCGCGGCATTTCGAGCGTCTCGCCGCCTAAGGTGCTGAGCACTTTGCGCGGCGCGTCATATTCGTTATTGTGGCGGCCCAAATAGCATGGATCGTGAAAAGTCACACTATCGAGCATCTTCTTGGCATCAATCTTGAGTTTGCCCTCGCCCACCAATTGATTAATAAATTGGGTGTGATGCAAGACCTTAAAGTGGGCACCTAGTTCTTGATATTCTTTGCCGATGGTGTGCAAGCAGTGCGGGCAACCCGCAATGATAGTGCGCTTGTCAGCCTCGACCCCCTTGAGTGTCTCGATCACCATTTTCGCCATCTCAAAAAACAAATACTCGTTACCGGCACGACGGGCCACATCGCCGGTGCAGGTCTCTTGATTGCCCAACACGGCGAAATTGACATTGGCCTTGTGCAATACGGTCGCAATGGCGCGGGCGGTGGCTTGGGCGCTGGGGTCAAATGCGCCAGCGCAACCCACCCAATACAGCACCTCATAATCAGGGTTCTCCTCAACCGTCGGCACTTTAAAGTCAAGCGGCTGCGTCCAATTTAGACGGTCTTCGCTCATTTGCCAAGGGTTGGCGGTGCGCTCCATGCCTGTGAATGCGGCCTTGAGTTGATCGGGGAATTTGCTTTCCATCAACACCTGAGCGCGGCGAATATTCAAAATGTCGAACATCGGCTCGTTGCCAACCGGACACACGTCAACACACGCGCCACAACTGGTGCAGGCCCACACCGCGCTTTCGCTAATCGCATTGCCCATCAATGGCAACGACAACGGGTTGACATCCGACGCGGCTTCGTCAATCACCACTGGTTTGGTCAAATCTTGCCAACTGCTTGGGCGCAACACATCCCAAATCATGTAGCGTTTGTTAATTTCGAGGGCGCTGGGCGATAGCTCTTTGCCGGTGGTGTAGGCGGGGCAGACCTGCTGGCAGCGATTGCACATGATACAGGCGAACGGGTCAACGATGTGCTTTTGGTGCATGTCCAACATCGTGGTCACGCCAAATTTTTCGATGGATTGGTCATCGAAATTAATAGGTTCGAGCGCCCCCAATGCCTTGCGTTCGGGGCGCGTGGCAAAATTGAACGGCCCCGCCACCAAATGCAAATGCTTGGTATAGGGGAAATACGGCAAGAACATCAAAATCAGCCCAATTGCCATCCACCAGCCCACGTGTTGGCCCACTGTTAGCGCCATTGGCGACATGCCGTGCCAAGCATTAGCAAGCAACGTGGCGAAGGGTTGCCAAGGGTCGGTGTGTTCGGCAACGGCAAACGACGCGCCAATCAGCCGAAAACCGATGTGCAACAGCAAGAAGATGCCGATAATGAGCGAATCCCGCGAGATGCCACCTGCCTTGACCTTGGGGTGCAACAATACGTTGTCGTTAATTTGCAATTCGGGGGCCTTTTCGACAAAGCGCCGCAGCAAGAAATAGAACACCCCCACCAACACGCTCATGCTGAACACATCGGCCAGCAAGCGGTAGATGCCGCCCACAACGCCGAGGCTGTGCGTGCTAAACGGCAGCAGCCCTTCTAGCACATCAACGCCATTGACCAGCAAGTAAAAAATAAAGCCCCACGCGATGCCATAATGAAAAAGTGACGCGATTTTGCGTTTGGGCGTGGCACTGTTGCGCAAAATTTGGCCCTGTGAAAAGAGCGCAATGATGCCTTTGCGCAATCGTTCGGGGGCTTGGCTAAAGTCGAGCTTGCCGCCTTGCGCCAATTGCACCACCGACCACATGCGCCGAAATGTCAGCGACGCGGCATAAAATGAGGCCGCCACCAACAAAATAAAAAGGATTTTTTCGATGAGGGTTAACATGATAAGAGTTGATTGTAGATAGTTATAGTTGATAGTAATTATCAACTATAACTATCTACTATAACTATCCACTATCAACTTCCTAAGTCAGCCGCTTTTTCACTTCGGCGGTCAGGGCGGGCAAAATTTGGTTGATATCGCCGATAACGCCGTAGTGCGCAAATTTGAAGATCGGCGCTTCGGGGTCTTTGTTGATGGCGACGATGACCTTGCTTGTCTTCATGCCAGCCAAATGCTGAATTGCGCCCGAAATGCCACACGCAATATACAAATCGGGCTGCACGGTCTTGCCGGTTTGCCCTACCTGATGCGCATACGGAATCCAGCCAGCGTCAACAGCGGCGCGACTCGCGCCCAAGGCCGCGCCCAGCGCATCGGCCAGCGCCTTGACCGGCGCAAAACCGGCGGCGCCGCCAGTGGCGCGCCCGCCCGATACCACAATCCGCGCATCGGTTAGGCTCACTTCGGTGGTGGCTTTGGCCTCAATGCTCAGCACTTTGGTGGCAATGTTGGCCTCGGTCAACACCGCGCCCGTGCTAGTCACCGCGCCGGTGCGGGCCGCATCGGCCTCAGCAGCGGGCATGACACGTTTGCGCACACTGATGACACACGGGCCGCTCAAGGTTACTTTTGCCATGACATTGCCGACCAAGCCCGGCCGCGAAGCCACAACCTTGCCGCCGTCCACGGCCACATCCACACAATCGGCAGCCAAGCCCACGCCCAATAGAGCCGCGACCGCCGCCGACAATTCTAGCCCGCGTTGGCTTGCGCCCATCACCACCGCTGCCGCACCTTGTGCGGCTTTGCTCAGCACCGCCGCATACGCTTCCAATCGGAAGGCTTGCAGGGTGGCGTCGTTTGCCACAATCACGCTATCGGCCCCGCGCTGAATGGCTTGCTGTGCCAAGGCATCTACGCCATTGCCCAAAACAGCGGCAACCACGCTGCCGCCCAACCCATTCGCCAAAACCCGCGCCGCCGTCATCGCTTCCCACGCGATATTCTCGCCTGCGCCATTGGTTTGTTCAATCCAAACAAAAATATTATTCATAAAAGCTGTAAGCCATGAGCCATGAGC
>JAHBAL020000042.1 GCA_018500105.2 Anaerolineae bacterium | reverse complement strand
GTGTATAAGGAAGGATGAAGGGGGCAGGTGGCAAGTTGCAGGTGGCAGGGGGCAGGGGGCAGGTGGCAAGTTGAGGGTTTTGCTGCTATTGCGGGTTGTTTGAGTCTAAATTCGCAGGCGTAGACGTGAACGTAGGTATTTACGTTTACGTCTACGTTCACGTTTACGTCTACGTTTACGTTTACGTTCACGGTTACGTCTACGTTCACGTTTACTTTTACGTCTACGTCAAAGCTCATGGCTCACGGCTCCCCTCCCCCGCTCACAGCTACTGGTAACATTGGGGCCGTATGTCTCGAACCGATATCCGTCTTGCGCTGCCGTCGAAGGGGCGGCTACAGAGTGCGACTTTTGAATTTTTGGCCCGTTGCGGCTTCGATGTGAAGCAATCAAGCACACGCGGTTACATTGGCAGCATCAGCGGGCTGCCCGGCGTCACGGTGCTTTTTCAGCGCCCGCGTGACATTATCATCAGTGTCGCCAATGGCGGCGTTGATTTTGGCATCACCGGCTACGATGTGATTGCCGATGCCGATGTTGAGGCGCAAACCACGATTTTGCACGAAGCGTTGGGCTATGGCAAATGCAAATTAGCCATTGCCGTGCCAGAGGCGTGGCCGGTGACCAATGTGGCCGAATTGAGAATCAAGGCCGCGCAACTGGCGCAGGCGGGCACACCGCTGCGCGTGGTCACCACCTTTCACACCATCACCGAGCGCTTTTTTAAGGCACAAAATATCACCCCGTTTAAGCTGATTGACGCCGAAGGCTCGCTTGAGGTATTGCCCGAAATCGGGGCCGCCGACATGATTGTGGATTTGGTCGAAACCGGCTCGACTTTGGTGCAAAACCGGCTGCGCATGTTGCCCGACGGCATTTTGCTACACACGCAGGCTAGTTTGGTCGCCAATAGCGCCGCACTCGCACGCCCCGAAGTGAAGCGGGTGGCGATTGAGTTGCTCGAATATATTGAGGCGCATTTGCGGGCGCAAGGGCAATTTTTTATTGTGGCAAATGTGCGCGGTGAGTCGCCCGAACATGTGGGGCATATGGTGACAACGCAAACCACCCTGGGCGGCTTGCAAGGCCCAACCATTGCGCCCATTTACCCAAACCCGCACAGCGCAACCGCGAATGTGGGGCAGCATTGGTTTTCGGTCAGCATTGTGGTCAGCCGCGCCGAAATGACGCACGCCATCAACCAATTGCGCGGCATCGGCGGCAGCGGCGTGGTGGTTACCCCCATCACCTATATTTTCGAGGAGCAACCCGAACGCATTGCGCGGCTGAAATTGGGCGATTAGGCCAATTTTACTTTTCGGGCATTTCAGGTTAATGCGCGAGTTTGTCTGGAAAATATCGTCGAATACCGGCATTGAGTATTTGCTCAATCAGTTCTGCGTAACTCCAGCCGAGTGCCTTTGCTGAACGCGGAAATTGGTAGCCCGGATCAATGCCGGCAATCGGGTTCATTTCAAGAAAATACAGCGTTCCTGCTTTATCCATCCTAAATTCCATCCGACACCAATCTCGACATTCGGCAATACGATAAGCCAAAATTGCGGCGGCCTTGATCTTTTCTTCTGTTTCGGGGGAAATAGCCGCCGGGCAAACGCTATACCGATCAAAAGCATTCAACTCCATCGTCCGCCCAGTGTTATGGATGATTTCCCCCACAGATTGATAGTCGTCATCTGGGCGAAACAACACAATTTTCGGTGCGTCGGGGGGTAATTTATCGAATTTGACCTCGATAATGGGCAACACGAATGGCTCGTCATTGCCGATAACTGGCACAGTAAATTCTTGACCGTCAATATACTCTTCTACCATAAGTGGCTTATCGGGGTAATGTAACGCCAAAAATTCAAGTTTCCGACGCAATGCAGCATCATTATCAACCACAGAATCAAAACTGATGCCCATGCTCGACCCTTCAGCCACAAGTTTGCAAATGAGCGGGAATCGCAGATGCGGGTGCAATGGCTCAGCAGGATAGCGAATTTTCTGAAATGCTGGCGTGCGTATCCCATTGAATGCCAAAATTTCTTTGGTTCTGACTTTGTCTAGGCAAAGCGCAAGCGTCAGCGGGCCTGACCCCGTGTAAGGGATGCGCAGAATTTCACACAGAAGCGGAACCAAAGATTCGCGGCTTTCACAATCCATCCCTTCTGCAATATTGAACACAATATCAATTTCGTGACGTCTTTTCTGCAGATTCTCAAATATGTGCATATCTGCTTCAATCAAAAGAACCTCGTGCCCGCCAGAACGAATTGCTTCGGTGAGCGCTTCAATCGTTTCGCGGCTATCCCATTCGGCAATCACATCAAGCACACGGCCCTCTAGCAAATCCTCGCGGATGAGGTTGTAAATAATCGCTACTCGCATAAATAAAATCTTCTCCCTTAAAATTTTGACAAAACAAAAAAAGTAATATGAGGTGGCTAAACATAGTTACCCCAACTCAAATGTCGTGATCCCATAGATTCTACAAGCGGCAAAGATGAGTGACAAGATCATGGTATGAACATATGCCGCCCAAAAATCGCTGTCACACCAATCGCTTAATCAAAATGGACGAGGTTGTAGGGGTAAGGCATTCGTCGTCACGCATTGAATGTTTTACGCCTGGTGGCGAATGCCTTACCCGATGCGCGAACCAAGTAAGCTTATTTTCATTTAGCCAACGGAACCGTTTTATTTGCGGCTAAAATTGCGCCCCATGTCTACGACACACGCATCACACCCCAATCGTGGGGCGAAATTATGGAATGGCGTTATTGCCAATTACCGCGAACGCATTGAAATCACCCGCGATGTCGCGCCGGTGACCTTGCTCGAAGGCAATACGCCGCTTGTGCCCGCGCCGCGCTTGGCGCATTGGATCGCGCAAGAATTTGCACCGGCATCAACGAATGCCGATTTTGAGTTGTTCATCAAATACGAGGCCGCCAACCCAACCGGCTCGTTTAAAGATCGCGGGATGACGACGGCGATGACGCAGGCGGTGGCCGATGGGGCCAAGACCGTCATTTGCGCCAGCACGGGCAACACGGCAGCATCGGCGGCGGCCTATGCTGCCCGTGCAGGTCTGAAATGTGTGGTTCTGGTTCCCGATGGCAAGATTGCGGCGGGTAAATTGGCGGGTGCGCTGAGCTACGGGGCGCAGGTCATTTCGATTGATGGCAATTTTGATGATGGTTTACGCATGGTGCGCGAGGCCACCGAGCACGCGCCGATTGCGTTGGTCAATTCGATCAACCCAGCCCGTGTGCAAGGCCAAAAAACCGCTTCGTTCGAGATTATTGATGTGCTGGGTGACGCGCCCGATTGGTTGTGTTTGCCGGTGGGCAACGCGGGCAATATTACGTCGTATTGGCTTGGCTTCAAAGAGTATCACCGCGATGGCCTCGCCAGCAAGCTGCCGCAATTGCTTGGCGCACAGGCGGCGGGGTCGGCCCCGATTGTGCTGGGGCATGTGGTCGAGCAGCCCGACACCATCGCCACCGCCATTCGCATTGGCAATCCGGCCCGTTGGCACGAGGCAACTGCCGCGCTTGACGAGTCGGACGGGCATATTTGCGCCGTGCCCGACGAGGCCATTTTGCACATGTATCGCAATATCGCCAAAACCGAGGGCATTTTCTGCGAGCCGTCATCGGCCACCGGCTTGGCTGGGCTTGCGCGTAGCCTGCGCGAAGGCGTGGTTGATCTGCATGGCAAGCGTGTGGTATGCGTGCTCACCGGTCACGGGCTAAAAGACCCCGATACCGCCATCAAAGGCATCGCCGCCCCAATTACGATTGAGGCCAATATTAAGGCGCTTTTAAAAGTCATTGCGTGAATGAGCGAATGCGTGAATGAGCGATTAAGAATTAAAGATTTTCATCTTTTCACAATCAGTCATTCACTCATTCACTCATTCCCTCATTAAATTTGGATGAAGATTTCCGTTCGCATTCCCGCCACGTCGGCCAATTTGGGGCCGGGCTTTGATTGTATTGGGCTGGCACTCGATTTATGGAATGAATTTGAGTTGACGCTGGCTTCGGCCAACACGACCAACGACCTCAAGCAGGTCGAGATGTCGGTTGACATCATCGGCGAAGGGGCCGGACGTTTGCCGCGCACCAAGGCGCATTTGGTGGCGCAGGTCTTGCTCAAAGAATTGGAGCATATGCACTGCCCTGTGCCAACTGCCATGCACCTCGTTTGCCGCAACAACGTGCCCGCCGGTAGCGGCCTCGGCTCAAGCTCGACGGCGGTGCTGGGCGGGCTGATGTTGGCGGCTGGGGTTCGAGAAATTAGGGAGCAAGGATTAGGGATTAAAGATTCGGGCAATGCCCAATCCTCCCCCAGCCCCGAAATCCTCAACCGCGCCATCGAGCTAGAGGGGCATGGCGACAATGTTGCGCCAGCCTATTTAGGCGGCATGATCGTGGTTTCGCCCAAAAGCGGTCAAGCCTCTGGCGGCACTGGCGGTAGCGCTTACCTCACGCATCGGGTGAATATTAAGCCGCAAAAAGTGGTGGTGTGTGTGCCCGATTTTCATTTTCTCACCAGCACCGCCCGCGCCGCTGTACCGCAACAATTTAGCCGCAGCGATATGATTTTCAACATTGGGCGTGCCATGCTGGTGGTCGAGGCATTGCGCGATGCCGACTATGATCTGCTGGGGCAAGCAATGGATGATCGGCTACACGAGCCGTATCGGTTGCCGCTCATTCCGGGCGCAGTCGCCGCAAAAGCAGCGGCGCTGGCGCATGGCGCGGCGGCGGTCACGCTGAGCGGGGCCGGCCCGGGGCTGATCGCTTTCGCCACCGCCGATCATGATGCGATTGGCGCGGCGCTGGTGAATGCCTTTGCCGAGGCCAAGCTACCTGCGCGTTATTGGGTGCTCAATACGCTTGAGCATGGGGCGACCACCATATTTAGTGACAGTTAGTGGGCGGGCGGGTTGCTGCGCCGCAACTCAAACGCCCGCACGACGACAAAAGCGATAAGCGAGCATACAAAGAAAACCAGCAGCATCCATGTAATGCCTTGCAGGGTTTGAATAATGGTGCGATAGATTTCGAGCAACCAATGCGCCCCATCCAACACGGGCGGCGAAGGCACATAAGGCGCTTCGCCCATCGGCGATGCTCTGGGGATTGGTTGATCGAGAAATTGCTCGATGCGATAGAACTGCACCCCCGACGATACGCCCGTGACAAAAATAGCAAAGCGCATGTATTTCGCCCATGCGCTGCTCACGCTATCGGCGACAATGCGGTTGAGAATATCCTCAATCGGCTTGCGGAACATTTGCGCCACCACAATGCTAACCATCAGCGCAGTGGCAAACGTGGCAATCATTAGGGTTATAAATTCCATTTTTAGATTTTAACCCACGCTAAATCAGCGTGACTTTTGTGCCCGATGTTTTCGCCAGTGTCACCGAGTAAAAGTTTTTGTCGTAGGGCGTATTGGGCGTGGTCCAGCGCCAAAACCAGCGGGCGACATCGTTTGGCACATTCAAACAGCCATGACTGCGATATGTGCCCCAGTCATTATGCCAATACGTGCCATGAATCGCGTGACCCCACCACGTGAAATAGGTCGGGAATGCTACGCCGGGCAGGTCGTAGGTGCGGGCGCGGTCGCGCATGTGTGAGGTTTGCCGCTTATACAACACGCTCATTTCGCCGCGTGGCGTGGCCGTGTCGCGTTTTAAAATGCCGCTCGAACAACGCACCGATTTGACCAAATTGCCGTTTTCATAAGCCGTAATCATATTGGTTTTTAGGTTGACTTGGATGCGTTTGTCTTCGATATCGGGCGACAACGGCGCGAGGTCATCGGGCATAAGCCGCCGCATGTGGGCGGCATTGACATGCAAATTGGCAACAAAACTAGTTGTGCCATTAAACCCATCTTCGATCCGATACCACCATTGGCCTTGCTTGTCTTGGGCCGCATTCACCACCCGAAAAACGCAGCCATGATAAAGACGCCGAAAAGCGCGGGCATTTGGCTCAAGCGATTGTTTGGTGTCGGTAAATGGCACACACACCTCGGCCCAAAATCGTTCACGCGCAATTTCAGCCTCGACCGGGGCTTGAAAATCGGTGTTGACCGGTTGGATGCCGGTGCTATACATAAAGCCATTTTCGGTGCGATACCACAGGTCCGACGTCGGCGACAAGCGATCGCCTTGTGTTTCAGCCAGAATCGGGATCACCGCATCGCGCGTCAATGCCTTGATGCGCTTAGCATTGCGATTGGGCGCGTCATAAATAGTGGCAGCGCTAATAATACGCCCTTGGGCAACATCGGTGGTGCGCAAAATTTCGGCTTGCCCCACCCCCTCATCCGTCGCCAAGGCTTTATTCGCAAGATTAAATGATAGCCCTCCCCCCACTAACATAGAGAGCTTCAAGAAAGTTCGACGTGAAGCCATATCGTTGAGTTTACATCAACGATAGATGAATACATGATTTTCTGGGTCTTTAGGCCGATACAGAGGCCGATATCATGGCACAAGCAATAGCTTAAATCGCTGCGACCAAAGACCCAAACTCTGGCACGCCCTGCGCATAGCCGGGGTTATTGCCATTGCCATTCAAGATCGAAACCGGCTGTGTGCGCGGTTTAGGGATATGCGCCCCTTGACCCTGCACGACCTGTTTTTGCAATTGAACCCCGAACTCTTGCGTGCTGAGCGACCGGCTCACCCAATAACCTTGCACGGCATCGCATTCATTGTCGCGCAAAAATGCGTGTTGTTGGTCGGTCTCGACGCCCTCGGCCACGACGCGAATTTTGAGCGCCTTTGCCATGTTGATCATGGCTTTGATAATGCTGGTGCTGTTGTTCACATCATCGTCAATCCGGCGGGTAAACGATTGGTCAATCTTGAGAATATCAATTGGGCATTGGTGCAGGCGGCTAAATGACGAATAGCCCGTGCCAAAATCATCTATGGCAATGCGAATCCCAAGTTTTTGAATTTGCTCTAACATGGTGGTCAGCTCGTTGTCGTCACTCATCACCGTGCTTTCGGTCAACTCAAACACAATCAAGCCCGGTGAAATGCCATAATCGCGCATAACTTTTTCAATATTGGCACAAAAATTTTTGGTTTGCAGTTGCTTGGCCGAAATATTAACCGCAATCGGCACAGTGGCGATATTTTCATTCATCCATTCGCGCAATTGTTTACACACCGCCCGAAAAACCCAATCGCCTACAATTTGAATGAGGCCAGCTTCTTCGGCTACCGGGATAAACTTGGCGGGCGGGATAAAGCCATAGGTCGGGTGTTGCCAACGCAGCAAGGCTTCGGCGCTGATAATTTGATTGCTCACCAAATCGGCAACGGGTTGATAGCTGACCGTCAATTCATTGCGCTCGACCGCATGCCGCAAATTGACCTCCAGTTGTAGCCGCTCAATCGCCAACATATTCATATGCTTGCTATAAGTGACATAACTATTGCGGCCCCGATCCTTAGCGCGATACATGGCCGTATCGGCGTTGCGTAGCAAGGCATCAATATCATCGCCGTCGTTGGGGTAAATGCTAATGCCGATGCTGGTCGAGACGTTGATTTCTTGCCCGCGAATGACACACACTCGGTTAAGCGCGGTGACCAAACGCGCCGCAAACTCCTCGGCTTGGGTGGCGTGAATGAGGTCGGGCAAAACCACCACAAACTCATCGCCGCCCAACCGCGAAATTTTCGCCCGCCCGCGAATGAATGAACGCAAGCGATCTGCCACCACAACCAACAATTCATCGCCAGCATCGTGCCCTAGCGAGTCATTCACATTTTTAAACCGGTCGAGATCCATAAACAAGACGGCAAATTGTGAAAGGCTATTTTTCGCCGCTGCAATCGCGTCGTTGATAATTTTATTGAGTAAAACGCGGTTGGGCAGTTTGGTCAATTGGTCATAATGCGCCATCAAATAAATACGGTCTTCGGCGCGTTTGCGCTCGGCAATGCCCATCTCGATGCGCATCAGCATGTTGTTCATCGAATCGGTCAGCGTCGCCAATTCATCGTGCATGCCCGATAGTGGCAAGCGCTCAAACACGCCCTCTTTCGTGCTACCCACATTTCGAATATGCTTAGTCAGTTGGGTAATGCGCCGCACCACCAAATAATCGAACAGCAGGCTGATGAGGCCCAAAATGAGAAAAATCGCCAGTGACGACCAAAACAAATACCCGCTGCTCACGCGCACTTGGGCATAAACGGCGCGTTCGCTGCTGACGCTGTAAATGAGGGCCGGACGGTCATAGATATCATTAAAAAGCGCCGAGCCTTTCATCAATTCTTGATTGATATTGTCAATATAAAACGGGAGTGTTTTCAAATGCGCCACCAGCATTTCATCGGCTGGGGCCAAGTTATCGGTGACTGGTTGCGTGGTAACGGTAAATTTTTCGTTTTTTGCGATCGGGTCTAATAATTTTTGATCTATGTAACGCAACATCATCAGCGTGCCAAACACTGGCCCTTCGCCATTGCTATCTAAAATGGGTGACGACACGATCAAGACTGGGCCATTAGGCGTATTGAGTATGCCTGCGGTTTGGCTAAGCGAGTTGCTATGACGCACAAGCTTCGGGTCGTCGAGGATCTGTTGCAATACGCGATGCGGTTCGGGGAGTATTTTTCGCGCTTCTAAATCAACTTCGCGGGTAAACAAAGGGGTGCCCGCCTGATTTAAGATAATAACCGTATTGATCTTTAAGTTATTGAACGTTAAAGGGCCAAAATTCTCGTCGAGAAACTTAACACTTCGGTTTTTGCTAAAGTCAATCATCTCGTCCCAATGCGCATAATCTGCGGTGATCCCGCGCAACTGAGACAATTGCTGTTCAATCACACTGCGCACCAGTGTTAGGTTGTGCTTGGCGCGTTCTGTGTCGAGGTGTGCAAAACCCTCTGTCAATACAGCTTTGGTAATGACATATTGTGCCAAAAATAGCACACATAACGCCACCGTAAGTGCCCCTAATACTTTGGTACGCAAACTGTTCAACGATTTGCGCATAAATTACTCTCCCTAGGTTATTGCTTGCTGGCTTGCTTTTCAGGCTTTAAATCTTTGCCACCTCTAAATTTCAACTTGACAACATTTTTACCCGACCCAAGCACAACATTGATTCTAATAAAACCCCTAAAAAACAGCAGATGATCTTTAATATTATCATGGTATTTATCATTTAAAACAAAACGAAGGCTTTAATCGGTTGATATACTAATTGTATCTATCCCCATTAATGACTTTAGGCATAAATGTTGCAACCATGTCAAGTCGCAGCAATATCTATGCCGAAACTTAGGGTTTTCTTGGACGAGCAGATGCGGTAAACTTGCCCCCATGCTCGATATCAATCTTATTCGCACACAACCTGACCTTGTTCGGCAGGCGTTAATTAACCGAGGTGACAAACCTGAGTCACTGGATGCCGTGTTGCAGCTTGACGCGCAACGCCGTGAGATTTTGAAACAATCTGAACAACTGCGGTCGTTGCGAAATAGCGTGAGCAAAGAAATTGGCCGCATGGCCGATGCAGCCGGACGCGAGGCCAAAAAGACCGAAATGCGCCAAGTCGGCGACCAAATTAGCGCACTCGAAACCGAACTGGCCCAAGTCGAAAGCAATTTGGAGGCTTACACCAGTGTGTTGCCAAATATTCCCGACCCACGCACCCCCGTCGGCCTTGATGAAGATCACAACGTCATTTTGCGCACCATCGAAGGCACCGCCCCCAAACCAGCCAACCCCAAGCCACATTGGGACCTCGGCACAGATTTGGGCCTAATTGACTTTGAACGCGGCGTAAAGCTGAGTGGCAGCCGGTTTTATGTGCTAAATGGGGCTGGGGCGCGGCTGCAACGGGCGCTCATCGCCTATATGCTCGACCTGCACACCCGCCAAGGCTACCACGAGGTGTATTTGCCGTTTATGGTCAAACGCCAAACACTGTTTGCCGCCGGTCAATTGCCAAAATTTGCCGATAACCTATTTCATGATGCCGAAGTGGATGCGTGGATGGTTCCAACCGCCGAAGTGCCGATCACCAATCTGCACGGCGACGAAATTCTTGACCTGGAAGATTTGCCAAAATGGTATTGCGCCTACACGCCGTGTTTCCGGCGCGAGAAGGCCGCCGCTGGCAAAGACGTGCGCGGCATCAAACGTGGCTATCAGTTCGACAAAGTCGAAATGTATATGTTCAGCTTGCCCGAAAAGTCAGATGACTATTTGGAGCAAATGCGCGAACACGCCGAAGAAACCTGCCGCGCCTTGGGCTTCACCTATCGCGTCAAGCAACTTTGCACGGGCGATATGGGCATCTGCGCCCGTATGACCTACGATATTGAGGTGTGGGCGCCGGGCTGCAACGAATGGCTAGAGGTCAGCTCGGTCAGCAATGTCGGTGATTATCAGGCCCGCCGCGCCAATATAAAGTTCCGCCGTGAACGCGGGGCCAAAACCGAGTTTGTGCATACACTCAACGGCAGCGGGCTTGGCTTGCCTCGCACCCTAATTGCGGTCATGGAAAATTATCAGCAGCCGGATGGCAGCATTATTGTGCCCGAAGTGTTACGCAACTTTGTCGGAACCGATGTCATTCGTAAGGGCGAATAAAGGAAGCCCGTCAGGCAAATAGATGACAAGCCTGACTATAATTCTAAGATCAAGTTTGACCAATTGGGTAGGGGCACGGCATGCCGTGCCCCTACTGAAGAATTAAAGGAAGGAAAAACATCATGAGAAACAAAATTACCATCGTGGGTGCTGGCTTCGTCGGCGCAACCACAGCCCATTGGCTCGCCTCACGCGAGTTGGGCGATATCGTCTTGCTCGACATTCCACAAACCGAAACCATGCCCAAAGGCAAGGCGCTCGACTTGATGGAGGCCGGCCCCGTGCTCGGCTATGACACCCGCGTGACCGGAACCACTGACTACGCTGATACCGCCAACAGCGATGTGGTGGTGGTGACCGCTGGTATGGCCCGCAAGCCCGGCATGACCCGCGAAGACTTGGTCGGCATCAACCAAAAAATCATCACCGATGTCGCCAACAACATCGCTGCTCATGCGCCCAACGCCATCGTCATCGTCGTCACCAACCCGCTCGACACCATGACCTATATGGCCTACAAAATTTTGAGCGCCAAAGGTTTCCCCAGCAACCGCGTGGTCGGCCAAGCCGGTGTGCTCGACAGCGCCCGTATGCGCACCTTCATGGCGATGGAATTTAACTGCTCGGTAGACAACACCCACGCGTTCGTGTTGGGCGGTCACGGCGATGAAATGGTTCCGCTGGTGCGCTATAGCACCATTGCTGGCATCCCCCTGCCCGATTTGGTGAAAATGGGCTGGACGACACAAGAGCGCATTGACTCGATTGTGCAACGCACCCGCAGCGGCGGCGCCGAAATCGTCAATTTGCTCAAGACTGGCAGCGCCTACTATGCCCCCGGCGCCAGCGTGGCTGAGATGGTTGAGGCGATTTTGAAGGACAAGAAACTTATTCGCCCTTGCGCCGCCTTGCTCGAAGGTCAATATGGCTTGAGCGATATGTATTTCGGCGTGCCGGTGGTGTTGGGCCGCAACGGTGTCGAGAAGATCATCGAGGTCGAGCTAAACGAAGCCGAAGCCGCCATGATGAAGAAGAGCGCCGACTTGGTGCGCGGCTCGATGAGCGCCCTCAAGTTCTAATTTAACTGCTTACCGTAAAAAAACGCCAAGGGAACACCCTTGGCGTTTTTTTGTTGTGTCAGCCAAAAGGCATAATGGGGCCAAAGCACCATCATTGTGTTCATGTTCATATTCAGGTTCATAACGACGGCGCAAGGGCTAAGCGCAAGCGTAGAAACAATTAAAAAATGAGAAACAAAATCTATTGGCGGGGCGTGGCAGCGACATTGCTATGTATCGTAGTTACAACGGGTGGGCTAAATCTGGCCGCCCCGCTCTTGTCCAGCAATTCTGATTTACTCATCATGTTGGTTTATTTGTTGGCGATCAACTTGGTCACGCATATATGGGGGATGCGGAACGGTTTGTTGGCGGCTTCGTTGGCATTTTTAACCTACAATTTCTTTTTCATCGAGCCAGTAGGCACGTTTCATGTGAATCGCAGTAGCGATTTGCTCATTTTGTTTGTTTTTCTGTTGTTTGCCGTGTTAAATAGCCAATGGCTGGGCCAAGCCAGAGCGCAAAAATTGCGTGCCGAATACCGCGAGCGCGACACAACCATGTTGTATGAAACGAGTTTGGCACTGTCAAATATTTATGATTTGGATGAAGCGTTGCGCAGTATTGCCCAGCGGATTCAGGGGGTGTTGGCGGCCAATGCGATTGAAATTGTGATCAATGACGAATCGCTCAAAAACCGCGTGATCTATCCAACTACCCGTTTGGCCTCGGGGGCACAGTTAGCATTGCCGCAGTCACTCGATTTGCTATCGTCACGGGGAGTGATCGGCAAAGTCGTCATTAACCGATCTCATCCGCTCAACGAAGGGGAACTGCGCTTGGTGCGCACATTTGCAGGGCTTACTATCCTCGCGGTTGAGCGGATTCGCGCCATGCGTGCCGAGGCCAAAACCCGCGCCTTCGAAGAAAGTGATCGGCTAAAGTCGGCGCTGTTGTCATCGGTATCGCACGAATTGCGCACCCCACTTGCGGCGATTCAGGCTGGAACCGAAAGCCTGCATCACCAAATTATTGACGCCAATTCGGCACAAGGCCGCGACCTCATTGCCAATATGGATGACGCGGTGCGCCATTTGGGTAAATTGGTCAGCAATTTGCTCGACATGTCACGGATCGAGGCTGGGGCATTGAAGCCCATACACGAATGGTCTGATTTGTCCGAGGTGATTTATGGTGCAGCAGCGCGGCTGCACACCGAGTTGAGCGAGCACACCATTGATATTCAAATTCGCAATGATTTCCCGTTGGTGTGGTGCGACTCGATTCAAATTGGGCAAGTTGTGTCAAATTTATTGAGCAATTCGGCCAAATATGCCCCGCCACACACCAGTATTTCGGCGACGGTTGAACTGATTGGGCAAGACTCGGCGGTGGCACTCACAACGCAGCGGGTGCAAGTGCAAGTGCATAATGCTAGCGAGCATATTCCGGCAGAATATCGTCACCGTATTTTTGACAAATTTTTCCGTGTGACCCATGCCGATCGTATTCTGGGCACTGGGTTGGGGTTGTCTATTTGCAAAGGCATTGTCGAGGCGCATGGCGGGCAAATTTGGGTCCAAAACGACGAATCGCAACCCAATGGCGTGACCTTTGCCTTTACCCTGCCTTATCACGCCCATCAGATGCAACCCTTGCCGGAATTGGAGTGAGCATAAGAAGTTGAAAGTTGCAAGTTGCAAGTGGCAAGTAAAAGAGGCTTTTTACTTGCCACTTGCCACTTTCAACTTTCAACTTCCACTCTCCGTTACAATTTTTGCCCCATGAGTAATTCGCCGCATATTTTGGTTGTTGATGATGAACTGCACGTTTTGCGAGCGTTGCGTAGTATTTTGAGCGCCAATCACTATCGGGTGAGTGTGGCACAAACGGGCGAAGATTGCTTGGTGGCGGCGGTCGCCTCGCCGCCTGATGTCATCATTTTAGATCTTGGTTTGCCCGATATGGACGGGGTGCAAGTGATTGAGCGGCTGCGTGAATGGTCACAAACGCCAATTATTGTGCTATCGGCCCGCGATGACCAGCACCAAAAGGCGGTGGCGCTCGACAAAGGCGCAGATGACTATTTGACCAAGCCATTTGGCATCGAAGAATTGTTGGCGCGGGTGCGGGTGGCATTGCGGCATCAGGCCGCCAAGTTGCCCAACCAATCCGCCCTTGTGAACAGCCAAGACCTCGTCATTGACCTTGCCAATCACACCGTGTTGCGCAATCATGAGCCGGTGCGGTTGACTGCCACCGAGTTCAAATTGCTGGCTTATTTGGCCCGCAATGCTGATCGCATTTGCACCCATCGCGGCATTTTGGTGGCGGTTTGGGGTGACGCCTATGCCGATCAGGTTGAATATTTGCGGGTTTACATGCGGCAATTGCGCAACAAACTGGAGTCTGACCCGCACAATCCCACCGTTTTGATCAACGAGCCGGGCATCGGCTATCGTTTTATTCGCAGTTAGGCCAGCGCATCTTTATTCTTTTTTTATGCTTTTGCCTTAAATCCCCTCCGTCAAATTTACAAACATTGCCGAGAATTGTTCATATCACATTATGAACAATCAGTTACTCGAAACCGACAAGCCACCCGATGCGCTGAGCCATCAACTATTGCTTTATCGGGCGCAGCATTTGCCAGCTTATCAACGGCTGGTGGTGCTGGTGGCAGACGATGACTTGATCGAACCCATTTTGGCGCAACATATTGCCCTGATTGCGGCCCCCAAACACACGGTCATCTTATTGGCAATGGGTGGCGATGCCTTTAAGTTGCCGCGCATTCAGTTGCGCTTGACGTTTATTCAACAATTATTGGCCGGGCAGCAGATTAACGTCACTACCCATTTAGCATCGCAGCCGACATGGGTGCAAGCCATTCGACATTATTACCAACCCGGCGATTTAGTGGTGTGTTTGAATACCCAGCAAGTCGAAATTGGGCATACCAGCCAGCCCATGAGCACTTTTGTCGCCAATGCCTTGCGCATCCCGACCTATGTTATTCCAACGCAAAGCGTGTCGTTGCAGTCGTCTGCCCGCAAGACCTATCCGCGTTGGCTCGTCAACGCAATCGTAATCACCAGTTTGGTCAGCGGCGCGTGGGGGTTGGGCGAGGTCGAAGTATTGACCGCACAATGGCCTTATCTTGCTCACATTACAGTCATGGGCGCGGCATCTTTGCTCATGCTCATGTTTATTTTTGGTTTGCATTTTTATATTGACTAAGACTTAAATCGCCGATTTGTTTATTTCGGCAAAAAATTCATGATTAATTCAAAAAAACTCCGTCACGTTATGATCGGCAAGCCCATTGCTACATCAGAATCACATCACCAAGCCATTGACAAACGCATTGGCTTGGCAGTATTTGCCAGCGATGCGTTATCGTCGGTGGCCTATGCACCAGGCGAAATTTTGCTGGTGTTGATGTTGGCGGGCACGGCCTATACCTATCTGTCCATCCCCATCGCCGCCGCCATCATCGGCATGTTGCTCATCCTCACCATCTCCTATCGCCAAACCATTTTCGCCTATCCCAGCGGCGGCGGGGCCTACATCGTGGCGCGTGACAATATTGGCGAAATCCCAGCCCAAGTGGCTGGCGCGGCGTTGCTCACCGATTACATTTTGACCGTTGCTGTCAGCATTTCGAGCGGTTTTGAAAACGTGGCGGCCACATTCCCTTTTATCAAATCATACGAAGCCGAGTTGGCCGTGATCACGGTTTTATTTATGATGGTGATGAACCTGCGCGGGGTGAAAGAATCTGGCAAAGTCTTTGCCGTGCCCACTTACTTTTTTCTTGGCACAATGGCCGTGACGTTGGTGGTTGGCTTCTTTCGTTATGCCACTGGTAGCCTGCCACGCATGGAATACCCCGCCGAAGAGTTAGCGGCCTTGCAACATAATGCCATGACATTGGGGTTATTGTTGGTGTTACGTGCGTTTAGCAGCGGCTGCACCGCCCTTACAGGGGTCGAGGCCATTTCAAATGGCATCACGGCCTTTAAAGAACCCAAAAGCCGCAACGCTGCCTCAACCATGTTGGCAATGAGTTTATTGATCGTGTTTATTTTTGGCGGCATTACCATCTTAACCAACCTGATGGGTGTTTTACCCCGCGATCACGACCCAGCCGTGATTCCATATATCAGCGCCTTGCTATTTGGTCCCGGTATTGTCACGTCGCTCATCACCATCGGCATCATGCTTATTTTGATTATGGCGGCCAATACCAGTTTTGCCGACTTTCCGCGGCTGTGCGCCTTGCAAGCAGGCGATGGTTTTTTGCCGCGCCAACTGACCATTCAAGGCAGCCGTTTGGTGTTTTCGTGGGGGATTGTGGCCTTATCGATCTCGGCTATCACGCTGATTGTGATTTTTAACGCCCATACATCATCCCTCATCCCGCTTTACGCCATTGGCGTGTTTCTCAGCTTCACCTTATCCCAATTTGGCATGGTCAAACGCTGGCTCAGAATTGGCAAAATTAAGGTCGGCAAAGAAATGAGTGTGCGCAATGCACATGGTGACGTAGACGTATTAAGGCACGACAAACAATGGCGGCTGAAGTTGATCATCAATGCGGTCGGTGGCATTATGTCATTTATTGTCATGTGCGTGTTTGCCATCACCAAGTTTACTGAAGGTGCGTGGATTACAGTCATTCTCATCCCAACCCTCGTATTTATCTTCTTTCGCATTCACGTGCATTACAAATCAGTGGCCCAGACCCTCAGCTTGTCAGGCCGGGCTGTGCATCCCGAACGTCGCCCGATCAAGACCATCGCCCTGATTAACGACATTCACGCGGGCACGGTGCAGTTGATCGAGTTTGTCATGTCGATGGGTGGCGATTATGAGGCGATTCACCTTGACAATGACACCGCCAAAACCGAGCGTATTTTGGCAAAATGGAATGAGCGCATGGGCGATACTGGTCACGAACTCAAGATCATCCCCGCGCCTTACCGTGATTTGACCGAGCCAGTGGTGAATTATGTGCAAAATATCTTAGACGGCAGCGAAAACGGCTTTGTGCATGTGGTCTTGGCGCAAATTATTATGGATTCGTGGGCTGAACAAGCCCTGCATTCCAACACATCCATCGCCTTTAAATTGGCGTTGCAACACATGGATCGCGTTGTTGTGACAGATGTGTCTTATCCGCTTCACATTAGCGGATAGTTGGTAGTGATAGTGGATAGTGGATAGTTAAATACCTGTCTCTTATACACATCT
>JAHBAL020000286.1 GCA_018500105.2 Anaerolineae bacterium | reverse complement strand
AGATGTGTATAAGAGACAGGGGGTGGCAGGCGTATTGTTCTTTTTGAGCAACACCTCTAGCTCGATAAAATCGAAATAATAGCCACGATGTTTGATCGTCTTGGCGCGTTCGAGCGCCCGATCACTGACGGCGACAAATGACAGGCCGGGCGGCAAGCCAAAGCATTTTTGCGATGAGGTCAGCAGCACATCTAGCCCCAAGCCGTCAAAATCAATTTTTACCCCGCCCAACGAACTGACGGCGTCCACCAAAATCAAGGTGCTGGGGCTATAATCTTTGACCACCGCCACCAATTCGGACAGCGGGTTGGTAAGGCCGACGCTGGTCTCGTTGTGGACAATCGTCACCGCGTCGTAGGGCTGTTGATGCGTTTGGGCGCGATCATTTAAAGCAACGCGCAGCAGATCGGGAGTGATGGGTTGGCCTTCTGGCACACGCAACCAAGTGGTATTTTTGCCATTGCGTTCGCACACGTCGGCCCAGCGCTCGCTGAATGCGCCGCACACCGTCGCCAGCACCGCATGGTCGGGGCCATCGCCCACGCAGTTTCGCACCGCTGCCTCCCACAAGCCAGTGCCAGATGACGCGCTGATAAACACACGGCCTTGGGTGTAAAACACTTGGCGCAATTTATGCTGAATATCGGCGAACAAGGTCTCGAACGCCTTGCCGCGATGCCCGATCATGGGCTTGTTTTGCGCCACCAAAATGCTGGGCCGCACCTCGACCGGGCCGGGGATGAATAATCGTGTGTGTTGCATGACGGCGGGGGATTATAGCGAGTAATCGTGCCTTATGATGTCATTTAAGTCGCATATGTTGGTCGAGGTTGTTCAGTTGTCCATCCCAATGTTCTTTGATAAATTGTGCAACCCGATCGTCGGTAAGTGCAAAGGGCGTTTTTCGTGGGTAAATCACGCTGAAACTGGCCCCAATATTTTCATAGCGCAGATTGAAATGGCAATGTGTGCCCTCGATTTGTTGCATCACATTGGAGTCTAAAGGGTTGTTTGCTAACTGATAACACCAGCCAACAGCCTGCTTTGCAAAATGAAGGTCAGCCGTTTTTAAAACTTGTCGTATACTTGAAATTGGAAGCTGTGGATCAAAACTCGGTGGAGCCATGTATAAATCACTTTGGCATTGACGAATGGACTGAGCGGCAACATAGCGACGATCAAGCAAAACTTCATACCGGCGTTCAACTGTAATCCCTTGGCACGGTGGCACATCTAGTGCATAGTCAACCTTACCTATCCACAAAGATAGCGGCCCAAATAGATCATCTCGATCTAATGCCGTCTCTACAATTCGGCGAATGTTACGATTTGTGGCATCATCAGCACTTCTCAGTGATCTATCGAGTTCGTTGGCGGGCCATATATGTGTAATCTGCCTAATACCGACAGTTAAAATAAGCACAACTAAAGGTAAGGCTACTATAACAACTCGTTTAACCATGTTTTTGCGAAAGTAATATTTTAAAATTCAATTTTTTTGAATTTATTTCAATAAAATCACTTTAGAAGGCCAAACGGTTGATTTCACTATATCCAGCCCACCTATAAAAGTCTGAATATAGTGAAATCAGCGACAAGCTATTCGCAATTGCTAAAGTGACATTGTTAAGTTATGGTAGTGTGTCTAAAGATAAATTGAAGTAGTTGTTTGCTGCCAAGGCCAACACCCTGATCCATTAGATAGTATTAATTGGATATTTTTACTATTCGTACGCCAATTTGCCCAATTAAAGGTTCCCGAAGTCGGTGTTGCCTTACATGGTCCCCAACCATCTGACCCCCCATCGCCATACCATATCCAATGAGCAATCCAACTAGGAATACCCCACTGACCATATTGAGTATATGACAATGGCTTGTATGTATTACAACTGTACCCTCCGGATCCGCCCTTATCAAAATATAAGTTCGTATTAACACCGCCTGAGTTATAGCCTGAGACGACCAAAGCATGAAAATTAAGCGTAAATGTTCCACAATATGCCGATGAAATCACAGATTCAACATCTTTTTTGGATTTTTGGCTTTTATTTACAAACAATTTTCTGTGATTATCTATTTTTAAATCCAATTTTTCATTAGCACTCCGATAAGCTCTTTCATCTTCCGAATCAATTACCTCATAAAACAAAACTTCCTTAATTACGCTAATATCCTCTATGGTCTTCTGAAAAATCGTATTTTCTGGGCAGTCCACAAATAATTCTCCAGCAGATATCTTGCACTTAGATTGTAAGGTTACATCGCGAACCGTCATTATTTTCTGTGTTTGCAGCAGTTTCTCAGAGTCATGATTTATATCTGCCTTAGCAACCTGAGTAAATGAAAAGGCAAGAACCAGCGAAAATGCAACTCTTATACTATTTTCTATTTTTCTCATTTTTTATTTGTTGGTGATACGAATCTGAATAATCCGTAACATTACCTTATCAAAACTTATGTACTGATCAGTTAACGTTATTCTAGGCTCAGATTCTCTGATTCACAAGGGGGGAAAAACCCTACCTTTTCGCCGCAAAGCCAACCTGTAAAGCGTGCGCAACCGCCTGAGGGCGGTTGCGCACGCCGAATTTTCTATAAACACAATATATTCTCTTCTCTACGGCCTTAACGCAAATATTTAATTCTTGTGCCATCTCTTTGTTTGTCTTACCTTGTATGAGCAACCGTAGCACAGCACATTCGCACTCCGTTAGTTTAGGGGTCAAATCATTAGATGTAAACAAATATCCTCCTTGAAATAAATAGTTGCAGCTTCAAAAAGCTGATCAACAACAAAAAAACGAGGCATTAAAGCAAAGTAATGAGTGCCTTCTTTATTCTAGTGATAAAAATGAGAAAAAGCTGCATATTGGAAATTTGTCAAATTTTTTTAAGGTTACAAAAAACGCAAACATACGGTCCAAAACCACATACGCCAACATGCTTTTGCATGGTTTTATAATCGCCGCCCGATTTAAAATTAAAATGGCAATCACCATCCACCCCACCGCCGATGTGTCACCGGCAGCCAAACTGGGCAACAACACTCGCATTTGGCAACATGTGCAGATCCGCGACCAAGCCGAACTCGGCCAAAACTGCAATATCGGCAAAGGCGTGTATATTGACGCTCACGTCAAGATCGGCAACAACGTCAAAATTCAAAATTATGTCTCGGTATTCGATGGCGTGACGATCGAAGATGGCGTATTTGTCGGCCCGCATGTATGCTTCACCAATGACATGCGTCCCCGCGCCATCAACCCCGACGGCACACTCAAATCGGCGACCGATTGGGTGGTGACCCCCACGCACATTAAAAAAGGGGCAGCTTTAGGCGCGAATTCGACTATTATTTGTGGCGTGACCATCGGCGAATGGGCCATGATTGGCTCGGGCAGCGTGGTCACCCGCGATGTGCCTGCCTATGGTCTGGTGGTCGGCAACCCCGCACGGTTGATCGGCTACGTCTGCCCATGCGGCGAGCGATTAAATGATGATAATGAATGTCTTAAGTGTGCATTTAAGTTGAATGGTTGATTGAGTTGAATGGTTGATTGGTTGATTGATTGAGTTTTGATTAATCAACTAATCAACTAATCAACCATTCAATCAACTACTCAACCAGCCAACCAACCATTCAACCAACCCCCCTCAAAAAATGATTCCCCTCTCAAAACCCCAAATCGGTGACGAAGAAAAGCGGCTGGTGATGCAGGTGCTTGATTCTGGCATGTTGGTGCAAGGGCCGCGTGTGGCTGAGCTAGAGCAACATTGGGCCAAAGCCTGCCAAACCAAGCACGCCATTGCCATTGCCAACGGCACAGCGGCGCTGCATGTGGCCTTGTTGGCGCACGGCATCGGCCACGGCGACGAGGTCATCACGGTGGCGTTTACCTTCATCGCCTCGGTCAACAGCATCATTTATTGCGGGGCGCGACCTGTGTTTGCCGATATTGACCCTGTGACGTTTAATATGGATGCAGCGAAAATCGAGCCGCTCATCACGCCGCGCACCAAGGCCATCATGCCGGTGCATTTGTATGGGCATCCGGCAGATATGGATGCGATCATGGCGATCGCGCACAAACATGGTTTGGCCGTCATCGAAGATTCGGCGCAGGCCATCGGCGCACGTTACGACGGCAAGCCGGCTGGCAGCATCGGCACAGGCTGCTTTAGCTTGTATGCCACCAAAAACGTGATGAGCGCCGAGGGGGGCATGATCACGACCAACGATGACGAAATCGCCCGCCGTTGTCGCCTCATTCGGGCGCATGGCATGGAGCAGCGCTATTATCACGACATGCTCGGCTTCAATTTCCGCATGACCGACCTACACGCGGCCATCGGTTTGGCGCAATTGGCACGACTCGACAGCATCACCGAGCAGCGCCGCCAAAATGCCGCCTTTTTGAACGCCAATATCAACAACCCACGACTGGTCCTTCCTACAGAAGGAAATGGAAAATTTAAAATGGAAAATGGAAAATTAGGGGAAGAACAGAATAATTCTTCATTTTCCATTTTAAATTCTAAATTTTTCCACGCTTGGCATCAATATACCGTGCGGGTAAAAGATGGGCTAGACCGCGATGCCGCCGTCGCCAAATTGACAGCGGCGGGCATCGGCACGGGTGTGTTTTACCCAGTGCCTGCGCACCAACAAAAACACATCCGCGAGATGGGGTTGGGGGATGTAACTTTGCCCGTCACTGAGCAATTGACCAAAGAGGTATTCTCGCTGCCGGTGCATCCGGCCCTGTCGCCCAGCGATCTCGAAGAAATTGTGCATGAGGTCAACCAGCTATGAGCGCAACCAAGGTCGGGGTGGTTGGGGTCGGGGCAATGGGGCGCAATCATGCCCGCGTTTATTCTGAGATGCCCAATGTCGAGCTGGTGGGCGTAGCCGATATGTTTGCCAGCAACGCCAGCCAAGCGGCGCGGCGTTATGGCGGGGCCGATTACACCGATTACCGCAAAATGTTGGATGAGCAGCACCCGCAAGCGGTGAGCGTTGCCGTGCCCACTGGCGATCATCTCGAAGTGGCGCTCGAAGTGGCGCAACGCGGCATCCATTTGCTCATCGAAAAACCTATTGCTTTTGATGTGGCTGAGGCGCGGCAAATTATTCAAATTTGCGCCGACTGCGGCGTGGTGCTGGCGGTGGGACATGTCGAGCGATTCAACCCTGCCGTGATTGAGCTAAAGCAACGGCTGCTGCAAGGCGAATTAGGCCGTATTTTTCAGGTGGATGCGCGCCGCCAAAGCCCGTTTCCCGCACGTGTGCGCGATGTGGGGGTGGTGGTGGATTTGGCCGTGCACGACCTCGACCTGATGCGCTATGTCACCGATGCCGAATTTACACGGGTATTTGCCGAAACCCAGCGCCAAATTCACAGCACACACGAAGATTTGCTCACGGCGCTCTTTCGGCTGAGCAATGGCGCGGTTGGCACGCTGTCGGTCAATTGGCTCACCCCCGCCAAGGTGCGCGAAATGCGCGTGCTGGGCGAGCGCGGCATGTTTCATGTGGATTACATCACCCAAGACCTGTATTTTTACGAAAATGGCACGACGGCGGGAGAATGGGATGCCTTGCGCCAGCTACGCGGCATGAGCGAGGGGCGTATGATTCGCCATGTGGTGAATAAGCGCGAGCCGCTGCGGGCCGAGCTTGAGTCGTTTTTGCGGGCGGTCAATGGCGCTCCGGTCGCCGTTTCGGGCGAAGATGGCCTAAAGGCGGTCATGCTGGCGCAAGCCATTATCACATCGAGCGTGAAAGAGCAAGTGGTGAAGCTGTAGGGAAAGAGCCAAGAGCCAAGAATCAAGAGCCAAGAATCAAGAAATAAGAGTCAAGAATGCAGACAACCTTACCAAGATGCAAGCACTAAACTATCCACTATCCACTATCCACTATCCACTACCTACCCCCGACAACACCGTGATCGGTGTGGTTGGCTTGGGGTATGTTGGGCTGCCAGTAGCCTGTGAATTTGCGCGGGTGGGTTTCCGCGTGATCGGGGTTGATTTGAAGGCGGATCGTGTCGCGCAGATCAACGCTGGCATCAGCCCGATTGAGGGCAATGAGCCGGGCCTAGCCGAATTATTGGCCGAGGTGGTGGCAAGCGGCAAGCTACACGCCACCACCGATTACGCCAAACTCTCCGAGGCCAAGATCATTACGGTAAATGTTGAGACGCCGGTGGATGACAATCACGTGCCACAATATCACGCCTTGCGAGCCGCCACGCGCAGCCTTAGCCAAGTCATTCAGCCCGAAACACTCATCATCATCGAGTCAACCGTCGCGCCGGGCACAACGCTCAATGTGGTCAAACCGATTTTAGAAGAAAGTGGCAAGTGGCAAGTGGCAAGTGGCAGGTGGCAGGTGGCAGATACTCAAGCCAAAATTTATTTGGGCATGTGCCCAGAGCGGGTGATGCCGGGCTTGTTGTTGCAGAATTTGCGCAATCTTAGCCGCGCCTGTGGCGGCTGCACCCCCGAAATTGCACAGGCGATGGTAGCCCTCTATCGGCATATTATTCCGAGCGCCGATCTGGATGCAACCGATATTTTGACCGCCGAGTTGGTGAAAACGACCGAGAACGCTTATCGAGATGTGCAAATTGCCTTCGCCAACGAAGTGGCGCTCATTTGCGAGGCCGTCGGTGGCGATGTGTGGAAGGTGCGCCAATTGGTCAACAAGAGTCCGGGCCGAAATATGCTGTTGGCTGGCGCGGGCGTGGGCGGGCATTGCATCCCCAAAGACCCTTGGTTGCTGGCGGCGGGGGTAAATTTAAAATTGAAAATGGAAAATGAGAAATT
>JAHBAL020000349.1 GCA_018500105.2 Anaerolineae bacterium | reverse complement strand
AGATGTGTATAAGAGACAGGGCATGACCTGCGCCATTACCAACCCGATCGAGCATGAGATCAAACGTGGCATTATGGCGGCAGATTTGATGATGGGCCACGATGAAAATTGCTTGGGGTGGATTGCCGCCAGCCGTGAATCGGCACAAGCTGCATCGGCCAGCGGCGCAGCACCAGCCCCCGCGGTTGTTAGCGCCGCCGACCAAGCTCGCGCTGAGCGCGAAGCGCGGCGTGCCTCCCGCCGAGCGGCACAATCTACGAGTGCGTAAAATATCAGTCAAAATAATGACGAACTAGCGCAAATACCTAAATGGCGCATGACTCAAGCACCCCGTTTCACAATTTAACTCGGAGAACCGGAGTTCTTTGGAGAAATGGCTTTCTTATCATTGCCGCTCATGCGAATTAGGAATTTGCGCTAATTTACATCATTAACGGTAATTTTTTTCGATTTTCAAGATTGGTTGTAAGTTAATCAGTCGTAATTCGTAATTCGTAATTCGTAATTTTTTTTATAGGAGATATCATGGATTTTAGCGATTTGCCAGACGATGAGTTGTGGCTTCAGATGCAAGACGACTTGTATGACGGCATGAAGGAAGAAGTGACGGCTGAGACGGAAGAAGCGTTGAAGCGCGGTTACAGCCCTACAGAAGTGCTGGAAAAGGGATTGGTTGCGGGAATGGATATCGTCGGCGTGGATTTCCGCGACGGGGTTTTGTTTGTGCCCGAAGTGCTCATGGCTGCCAACTCAATGAAGTCTGGCATGGAGATTTTGCGACCATTATTGACTGAAACTGGCGCACCGCGTGTTGGCAAAGTTGTGATTGGCACAGTCAAAGGCGATATTCACGATATTGGCAAAAACTTGGTGGCGATGATGCTTGAAGGTGCTGGCTTCGAGGTGATTAACCTTGGCGTGAATGTGGATGCCGATAAATTTTTGGCGGCCATTCGTGAACACAAGCCCGACATTATTGGCATGAGCGCCTTGCTAACCACCACCATGCCTTACATGAAGGTGGTCAACCAAGCACTCATTGACGAGCGCCTGCGCGAAGAAGTGTATGTTATGGCAGGCGGCGCGCCGGTATCAGAGGCGTTTTCGATGGCCGTTGGCGCCGATGCCTATGGCCGCGACGCAGCAACATCGGTCGAGATTGCCAAAGCATATATGGAAAGTATGCGCAAGCAACCCAAATAACCATGCCTAACCCACGTGCTCAGATGTTGATTGAGGCTTTGGCTTCTGGCCCAAAAGATGTGGCTCGGATGCTGCGACCGGTCGCAGAGGCGGATTTGTGGGTTGCGCCAGCGGTGGACGAATGGTGTGTTGCGCAGGTTGTGGCGCATTTGGTGGACATTGAGCCAAAATTTCGGGCGCGTTTGCAGCGTATTGTCGAACAAGATAACCCGCACGAGCCGTTTATCAATCCTGACGAAGCGGCTTATGATGCAACCGTGCCAATTTCAACTTGGTTAGTTGAATTTGGCAAACAACGCGCTGTGACGACGGCTTATTTAAGTGGGCTGAAAAATACAGATTGGATTCGCATTTGCACTCATGATACATTTGGGGTCACGAAATTGCACCAACAAGTTCGAATCTTGATAGGACACGATAACGAACACTTGGCGCAGATCGTCTCAATACGAGAAAAGCTGGCTGCTCGCGCTGCGGGTGGCTAGCATTTTTGCATTATGACAAATCGCTTTATTGATCTTCTCGCCAAAAGCCGAGCCGAAAATAGCCCCATTATGGTAGATGGCGGTATGGGCACAATGTTGTTCGCGGCTGGTTTAATGTTTGGTGACCCGCCCGAAATGTGGAATGCCTTGCCAGATAAGCAAGACAAGGTGCGCGGGGTGTATCGAGGCTATTTAGAAGCCGGTTCGCAAATTATTCTCACCAATACCTTTGGGGGCACGTCGTTTCGGCTGAAAATGCACAATTTGCAAGACCGCACCTTCGAGTTGAATCGCTTGGGTGTGGCAATGGCCCGCGAAGAGGCCGACAAATTTGGCCCTGACCGCGTGGTGGCTGGCTCAATCGGGCCAAGTGGCGAATTGTTTGAGCCGATGGGCAAGCTGACCTACGAAAGTGCGGTGGAGGGCTTTGCGCGTCAGGCCGAGGGAATTGCTGCTGGTGGGGCCGATGTGTTTTGGATTGAAACCATGAGCGACTTGCAAGAGGTGCGGGCGGCGGTTGAGGGCGCACGTAAGGCCGCGCCGCATTTGCCGATTGTGGCAACCATGACTTTCGATACCAAAGGTTTTACGATGATGGGTGTTAGCCCTAGCCAAGCCGTGCATGAATTGAGCGCGTTGAATTTGGCCGCAATGGGGGCCAATTGTGGCAACGGGCCAGATGAGCTAGAGGCCACCATTTGCGCGATGCACCAGACCGACCCGAATGTGATTTTGGTGGCGAAGGGTAATGCTGGTATGCCGCAATTGGTGGATGGACGGGCGACTTATAACGCAACGCCAGAGCATATGCTCGAACATGCGCGGCGCTTCCGCGCGTTTGGCGCTACCATCATTGGCGCATGTTGCGGCAGCACCCCGGCCCATATCAAGGCCATGACTGAGGCGTTGCGCACTTTGCCGCCGCTTGACCCCAGCACGGTTGAGTTGACTGTGCCGCTGCCCGAACGCAAAGTTGCCAGCAGCGATAAACGCGCTCGGCGCGAGCGGCGGGGGTAACAAACAATTTAATAAAGAGACGGCTCACTGAGCCGTCTTCCTTTTTATTGTAAGATATACCTTATGACGATGACATTAGCAATTTCCCCACAGCGAAAACGCATTGCTAAGGCGATTTCGTTGGCAAAAAGCTACAATCATCACATCACTGCCACACAAAATGTGAGGAATGGAAACCCACGCATTGTGGGAAGGCGCATTACTGTGAGTGATATTGTCATTTGTCATTTGCATCAAGGGCAGAGTATTGCCGATATTTGTGTTGACTATGCCTTAAATCCGGCACAAGTTCATGCGGCGTTGGCCTATTATTACGATCATCAATCGGTGATTGACGCAAAAATCCGTGATGATCGTGAAGCATATCAAATGGCTTATCAAAACCAAGATTCAGCATTTTTGCAGTTGCTCGAAAACGCATGAATGACACTTCGATACGTTTTCATTTGGATGAAAATGTGGCCCATGCAGTTGCAAAAGGTTTATTGCAACATGGCGTAGACGTGACTACAACCTCGGAAATGCACATGTTAGGGCATGTAGACGAAGATCAATTGGCACATGCTACCGCTGAGGGGCGTGTGCTTTTTACACAAGATCGAGATTTATTGCGCATAGCCCAGCATTTTATAGATCATGCCGGCATTATTTACTGTGATAAAAATGCAAGAACAGTTGGGGAAATCGTTAAACGCTTACTTGCAATTGCAAAAAATATGCCTGCGGATGATATGGTTGGGATGGTGAAGTTTATTTAAATGACAAGTTTGGATACCTCTCTTATTATTTTTCAGCCGTCGGGGCGGCAGGGCCGCGTAGAGACCGGCATTACATTGCTCGATGCGGCGCGACAATTGGGCGTGGATGTGGACAGCGTGTGCGGCGGGCGACAAACGTGTGGCAAGTGTAAGGTCATTGTCGAGCGCGGCGAATTTGCCAAATATGGCATTCAATCTGACCCACAGCACGTGAGCGCAGCAACTGCGGATGAAAATGACTATTTTCGCCGTCACCCCAGCAAATTTAGCGCAGGTGGGCGTTTGTCGTGCGTGGCGTGTATCGCGGGCGATGTCGTGATTACCGTGCCGCCCGAAAGCCAGCAGCGCAAACAGGTGATCGGCAAAAGCGCGGGCAATCGGCCTATTGAAATTGACCCGATTTTGCATCAGTATTATGTCGAGGTTGAGCCACACACGCTGGGCGAGCGGCGCGGCGATTGGGAGCGGTTGCAAGAGGCATTGGCCCGCGAATGGGGTTTGCAGCACCTCACGATTGATATTGTGGCCTTGCGGCAATTGACCAACGCACTGAAGGCGGGCAAGCACAAGGTCACTGTCACGGTATATGGGGGGAAGGGGCAAGAATCAAGAATTGAGACCCAAGGCTCAAGCATTAAGCCCCCAGCACCATTTATGGCCAAAGTGCTGGATGTGCGAGGTGGGTTTCATGAAGGGTTGTATGGCTTGGCGGTAGATGTGGGTAGCACGACGGTGGCGGCGCATTTGATTGACTTGACGACGGGCGAAACGCTGGCGACTGAGGCGGCGATGAACCCGCAAGTAAGTTTTGGCGAAGACTTGATGAGCCGCGTCAGCTATGTCATGATGAACGGCAACGACGGGCTGCGCAAGCTGACCCAGGCCGTCATTGGCACGCTGAATACCTTGGTCGAAAAGGCGGCCAAACGTGCCAAAATCAGCGTAACCGAGATCTATGAGGCCGTGATTGTGGGCAACACGGTGATGCACGCGCTATTGTTGGGCATTGACCCTACCGAATTGGGCGCTGCGCCGTTTACGTTGACGACCCATGCGCCAATTGATGTGCGGGCCAGCGATTTGGGGCTGCGGCTGCATCCGGCGGCAAATGTGTATTTGCCCGCGCTTGAGGCCGGGCACGTTGGCTCGGACAATTTGGGTGTGTTAATCGCTGAAGCGCCAGAACGCCAAGACGCGATAACGCTGCTGATTGACATTGGCACAAATGCCGAAATTGTGCTGGGCAATCGCAATGGTTTATGGAGTTGCAGCAGCCCGACCGGCCCAGCATTTGAGGGTGGGCAAATTGCGCACGGCCAACGCGCCGCGCCGGGCGCAATTGAGCGAGTGCGAATTGACCCCGCGACTGGCGTGCCGAAATTTAAGGTGATCGGCAATGAGGCGTGGTCAGATACGCTGTCGCCCGACGCGGTTGGCGCGACGGGTATTTGTGGCTCTGGCATTATCGAGGTGGTGGCCGAGCTTTTTCGGGCGGGTTTGTTGCGTTCGGATGGGCGCTTTGTCGAAAATTTAGAATGGAAAATGGAAAATGGAAAATTAGATATTTCCAATTCCCAATCCCCAATCTCTAATCCTCAATCCCATTTGCGGTGGCAAGGCGTGAAGGCCGAGTATGTGCTGGCGACGGCGGCGCAGAGTGCGACGGGCAAAGATATCGTCATTACCCAAGATGATGTGCGCAATATTCAATTGGCTAAGGCGGCGCTACACGCTGGCTGTAAATTGCTGATGAATGGCCTTGGCGTGAGCAAAGTGGACAAAATTGTGCTGGCGGGTGCGTTTGGTAGCTATATTGACCCCTTGCATGCCATGATTTTGGGGCTGATCCCCGATTGTGATTTGGCGACGGTGGTGGCGGTGGGCAATGCGGCGGGTGACGGGGCGCGAATTGCGCTGCTGAACAAGACACGGCGGGCCGAGTCGGCCCCATTTGCCCGTGATGGGCATTACATCGAAACCGCCATTGACCCCAATTTTCAGCAAGAATTTGTGGGCGCGATGCACTTGCCGCACATGACCGACCCCTATCCGACCTTGCGGGCGCTCGGCGTGTTGCCAGCCAAATCTGCCTCTGAATCCGATGGGCGTTCGGCGCGGCGTGAACGCCGGAGGGAAAGACAGGAGAAATTTTAGATTTTAGATTTTGGATTTTAGATTATTGGACAAATAATCTAAAATCCAAAATCCAAAATCTAAAATCTGCAAAATGCGTGTTGCTATTGTTTTATGTGGGGCGCTGGGGCGCGAGGTGGTTGCCATTGTCAAGCGGCATGGCTGGGAGGTCGGGCTGTTTGGCATTAGCGCCCAAGACCATTCGCTGCCGCAACGGATTGCGCCGCATGTCGAGCATAAATTGCGGGCGCTGATTCCGCAATTTGACAGGGTCATTGTGGCCTATGGTGATTGTGGCACGGGCGGCAATTTGGATACGGTGTTGGCGCATTACAATGTGCCGCGTTTGGTTGGGCCGCATTGTTACGAAATGTATGGCGGGGCTGTGCATGATGAATTGATGGCGGAGCAACCGGGCACGTTTTTCCTCACCGACTTTTTGGTGCGTGGGTTTGATGGCACGGTGTGGAAAACCTTGGGGCTGAAGCAATACCCTGAATTGCAAAGTCAATATTTTGCCAATTACACCCGCGTGGTGTATTTGCAGCAAAGCGAGCGACCCGATTTTGTGGCGCGTGCCGAGGCGATTGCGCAACGGCTAAAATTGCCGCTGGAAGTGCGCCCTACGGGCTATGGTGCGCTCGAAACCCGCCTCGTGGCGCTCATGGGCGAAATTGGCGAGGACCGCTATCGCCCCATTTTGCCCGATACGCTCATTTTTAACGAAAATCCGCCCATTCGCCAAGTGTTTGCACCCAAACCAGCGCGAGATCGCCGTCGAGCGGCAAGAAATGCCCAAGGAGTCCGCGCATAAATCGGCTACAATCGCCGTAGCATGACGACAAATCGAAACGTTGAAATTTTAGCCATTGGCAATGAATTGCTGGTGGGGCAGGTGCTCGACACCAATTCGCATTGGCTGATTCGCAATTTAACCAATCTTGGCGCACAAATGCGGCGTGTGTTGATGCTGCGCGACGAGTATGACGAGATCGAGCACGCGCTGTTGGACGCGGTTCGACGTCGCCCGCGTCTGATCATTACCACTGGCGGGCTTGGCCCCACCGACGATGATTTGACGTTGCGGGCGCTGGGGCGCACGTTTAATTTGCCACTCGTGCTGAATGACGAGGCGCTGGAGATGGTGCGCAAACGCTATCAATACATTGCCAGCATTCGGCCCGGCTATAGCGCCGAATTGAACGAATCGCGCATCAAGATGGCGATTTTGCCGCGTGGGGCACAGCCGATTGGCAACCCGAACGGGGCCGCGCCAGCGATTGCGCTGGACGTGAATGAACATACCACGATTGTGTGTTTGCCGGGTGTGCCGTCAGAGATGAAAGAGATTTTTGGCGATACGTTGCAGCCGGTATTGGCCCGCACAGTGGGCAGCGGTGGTTATGTCGAGCGCACGATTGTGCTTGATCGCGGCGACGAGTCGCGCATCGCTGGGCATTTGCAGGCATTGCAGGCCGAGCATCCCAAGGTGTATGTGAAATCACGTGGGCAAAATTTGCCCGATTTGGGCTTGCGGTTGACGGTGGTGCTGTCGTCTGGCGGTAATGATTTGATCGAGGTGCGTGAATATGTAGCGCAAGCCGAGCGCGGGGCTTTTGTTGGGCTAGAGGCGTTGGGTTATTCGATTATTAAGGTGATTGAGAGCTAAAGTTAGAAACCGACGTTATTGCTTTGTCGTTTGGTCGCTTGATGCGCTAAAATGTATAAAACGGAGGGGTTATGACTGTCATTTCAAAAGTGGTTCGCCCATTGCGCAGCGGACAAATTACGATTCCAGCCGCTTTTCGGCGTGCGCTTGGCATTGATGCGGATACCTTGTTGCGTATTTCGATCAATGGCAATCAATTGCGGATTGAAGCTGCCTCTGTTGAATATAAGACACATCACGATGATTGGTTTAAGGCGCTTTATGAGGAATTTGCGCCTGCCCGAAATGCGTTGGTCGAAAAATTCTCAGAAGAAGAACTAGATCAATTGATTGACACATCTGTGCAGGAAGTTCGGAAGGAGCGCGATGCGCGTCGTGCTTGATACGCCGGTTTTTGTGCGTGCCTTGTTGAACCGATATAGCCGATGTGGGCGGATTGTATTTGAACATGGTGATAAATTTCAGTTGATTTTTTCGCGTGAGACGGTTGCAGAGGCCATTGCGGTAATTCAACGCCCTAGCATTCAAGCGAATATTCCACCCCACGCCCGACCGAATTTGAAGCGCGTGCTGGATATTCTGACAAATGCAGATATGCTTGATGTTGCACACGTAAAACCCGTGAGCCGAGACCCCAACGATGATATCTTTATTGCGCTGGCTTTTGCGGGGAATGCTGAGTATATTGTGACCGAGGATAAAGACTTATTGGTATTAAACCCGTTAGATCATTTGCAAATTGTCAATACTGAACATTTTGTTCGTTTATTTGAAGTAACAGATTTATGACTACAACGACTAAATTAACAGCCTCGTTATGGGGTGGGCGTTTCAGCGGCGAAATGGACGCGCTGATGAAAAAATTTCAAGATTCGATTGGCTTCGATATTCGCATGTGGTCGCAAGATATTCGCGGCAGCATGGCCTATGCGCGGGCGTTGAGCATGGCTGGCATTATCAGCAGCGACGAAGCTGAGACGCTGCAAAATGGCTTACAGGCCATTCACGATGAATTTGCGGCGGGCAAATTTGAAATCAAAGACGGCGACGAAGACATTCATACGGCTGTTGAGCGGCGATTAAAGGAAATGGTGGGTGATGTGGGCGGCAAATTACATACCGGACGCAGCCGCAATGACCAAGTGGCAACCGACACCCGTTTTTATTGTCTCGAAGCCATTCAAACTGTGCGGGCGAATATTCAGGCGGTACAAACGTCGCTGGTGGATCAAGCCGAAAAGCATGTTAGCACACTCATGCCGGGTTACACCCATTTGCAGCGCGGGCAGCCCAGCACGTTTGGGCATTGGTGTATGGCCTATTTTTGGATGTTGCAGCGCGATCTTGATCGGTTGGCCGAATGTGAGGCGCGGGTAGCGGTGTTGCCGTTGGGATCGGGGGCGTTGGCTGGCAATCCATTTCCGATTAATCGTCCGGCGTTGGCGAATGACTTGGGTTTTCAAGAGATCAGCCAAAATAGTTTTGATGGGGTGAGTGACCGCGATTTTGTGGCCGAATTGTTATTTGTGGGGGCCATGCTTGGCACACATCTTAGCCGATTGGCCGAAGACCTCATTATTTACACCACCAGCGAATTTGGGTTTGTGACATTTGACGATGCTTATTCGACTGGCTCAAGCCTGATGCCGCAAAAGAAAAACCCGGATGCGATGGAATTGGCGCGGGGCAAAGTGGGGCGTTTGACGGGCAACCTCATCACGATGTTGATGGTGATGAAGGGCACGCCGATGACGTTTAACAAAGATTATCAGGAAGATAAAGAGGCGCTGTTTGACACGCTCGATACGCTCGAATTGTTATTGCCGGTATGTGCGGGGGCTGTGCGCACACTCAAGGTCAATGCTGACAAGATGCGGGCGGCGCTCGACCCCGCCATTCTCTCGACCGATGTAGCCGAATATTTGGTGCGCAAAGGCGTGCCGTTCCGCGATGCGCATCACGCCAGCGGGCGAGCGGTGGCATTGGCCGAGCGCAAAGGCACGAAGATCAACGCGCTGACGATGGACGATTGGCGTGCTATTTCGCCGCACTTTGGTGACGATATTGCCGAGGTATTTAACTTCGAGCAATCGGTTAATTCGCGGGATGTGACTGGCGGCACATCGGCGCGGTCGGTGCGCGAGCAAATTGAAAAGGCGCGGCTTTTATTAGCCGTAAGCTGATGCAGACGATTCGCGCTGAGCCAGCTTTTAGGCCATTCAGAAAAAATAATTCTCCGATTCTTTACTAATTCCGTGTCTCCACGATCACAGAATTTGGATCGCGGAGACGCGGAATTGGTAAACAATCGGAGGGCGTTTTACAAGACGATTCCGGTATTTATTTTGGCTAAACAGCCTTAACCGGTTATGGTGCATGGTGCGGGGCAAGAATTTCGCCCTTTATCCTTTGTTACAATGGGCTATGTATGGAAATTACTTGGCACGCACAATCGTGCTTTCGATTAACCGAGCGAAACTTGCTCACCGTTGTCACTGATCCGTATCAAGCTCAAAATGGCGATTTGCCCAAGCTGAAGGCAGATGTGGTCACCGTTAGCCGCGACACGGCGGCCCACAATAACACCAGCGGGGTGCTTAGCACGGCGCGTGGCGAAACACGGGTGATTGATGGGCCGGGCGAATATGAGATGGGTGGCGTATTCATCACAGGGGTGGCAATGCGCCCCGACAAAAAGAAAACCGCCGAGGCTGCCGCAGGCAACACGCCGCCGGCACATAAATGCACAGTTTATTCGTTCAATTATGATGGCTTAAACGTCGTTCATTTGGGCAGCTTGGCTTTTGTGCCTTCACAAACCCAAATTGATGCGCTTGAAACCGTGCATGTGTTGATTTTGCCGATTGGCGGCGGCGATTATCTCAACCCATCGCAAGCGGCTGAGGTGGTCAGTTTGATCGAGCCAAACATTGTCATTCCGATGCAATATGCAGAGGGGCAAGATGTGGTCGGTAAATTCTTAAAAGGCATGGGTTTGAGCGAAGCTAAGGCGCACGAATCACTCAAAATCAGCCGCAGCGCCTTGCCTGAAGATACGCAAGTAATCTTGTTAGAAGCGAAGAAATAATTGCGAATTATGAATTGCGAATTGCGAATTGTTCGGCGATGCCAAATTTCGTAATTCGTAATTCGTCATTCGTCATTCGTAAAACTATGGCAAAAGCGGTAATGAGCTGGAATATCAAGGAAAAAGACAACTCGACCTATTTCGAGTTTGTGGTGCAAGACCTTTTGCCAAACCTGATGCGGATTGGGCTACGCCCAACTCAGGCGTGGTTTACTATGTGGGGCAACGGCCCACAAATTATTACTACGATTGAGTCTGCCGATGGTGATTTGGATATGCTGCGCGAAACCCTGAAGGGCGAAGATTGGTTCGCCATCCGCGAGCGATTGATGGTTCACGTGACTGATTTTAAGCAACGCATTAGCAGCAGCGACTAAGCTGACAATGTCACGTGAGAAAGTTATTTGCCGATTGCACGATATTTGCCTTGCTGTAGGCAGGCCAGATATCGCGCAATCGGCATTTATGCTTCATTACCCTATTCGTTAAATAATTCACCGACGCTGCGCCCATCATGCACCCGCATGATGACCTCGCCAATTAAAGGCGCAACCGACAAAACGGTCAAACTCGGCAACATGCTTTTGTCGGGCGTTGGCACGGTGTTGGTCACAATTAGCTCTTTGATCGGCATATTGCGCAGGCGCTCGATGGCCGGGCCAGCAAAAACTGGGTGGGTGCAAGCCACATACACATCGCGTGCGCCATAATTTTTGACCACCGAAATGGTGTTTTTCATCGAGCCAGCGGTCGAAATTTCATCGTCCACAATCACCACATCGCGGTCTTTTACATCGCCAATCACCGTCATGACTTCTGATGTCGCGTCGTTGCCGG
>JAHBAL020000192.1 GCA_018500105.2 Anaerolineae bacterium | reverse complement strand
GAATGGCGAAACCCGCGTTAATATTAGCATTGTCACGCCCAAAAATGCGCATTATGTGAAGGTGAACGAGGCAGGCCCAACTATTGGCACAGACGAACAAGCCGCCATGATCGCCAAAGTGCGCCAATTGGCCCGCCGCGATGATTGGTGGGTGGTGTCGGGCAGCCTGCCGCCGGGCGTGCCGAGCGATTTTTATGCCACACTGGTGCGGCTCATTCGGGCGGCCGGGGCCAAGGTGGCGCTCGATACCAGCGGCAAGGCGCTGCAATTGGCGTGTGTTGCCCAGCCGCATTTTATCAAGCCTAACCGCGACGAATTGGCCGAATTGACAGGTTTGCCAGTTGCCGAGCTGGCGCAGGTAGCGGCGGCGCTGCGCAAGGCGCAGGCCATGACCGGCGGCGAGGTGTTGGTGTCGTTGGGCAAAGATGGCGCGATGTTTTGTGACGCTGGCGAGCGGCGGGTGTGGCTGGCGCATTCGCCTAAAATTCAAGAGAAAAACCCAATCGGCGCGGGCGATTCGATGCTGGCTGGCGTCATTTGGGGGCTGAGCGAGGGGCAACCCTTGCGCACGGCGTTGGCGTGGGGGCTGGCGTGTGGCGCGGCGGCGGCCAGTTTGCCGGGCACAGGCGTTGGGTCGCGGGCCGATGTGGCCTCATTATTAGATCAAGTGAGTTTTACACGATGTCATTATTTGTAAAAACAGAAAAGCGTTTTGCTGCAAATCAAGCAGCGGTCTATCAAGCCGCCTTGGGGGCGATTTCCGGTTTGGAGGGCAAATTGACCCGACAAGATGTAGACAAAGGCGTGATCGAAGCCAAGTTCGACAAGAAGATTTTGGGGCGGGTGTTAGGGGACCGCACCCAGCTTCAGGTGACGCTGCTGGCAGATGGCGAGGCGTGCAAGGTAATAGTCGAGGCTTTTCCGCTCGATGCCATCGGGCGGCGGCTGATGTTTGGGGCGCGGGCAGGTGTGACCGAGACGGTGGTAGATTGGTTTTTTGCCCATTTGGAGCATCGGCTCAAACCCCAAACGGTGACATAAAAATCACTTCAAAATCACACAGGACTTACGCGAAATTTCATTTTCACCACCAAGCACATGAAGAACTTAACGTGTTGTGTCATAAAATCCTTCTTCTCTTTGTGCTCTTTGTGGGGAAATATTTTTAATGTGCGTAAATCCTAACACCATCGCAGTTGCAAAAATTCGTAATTCGTGATTCGTAATTATTCCCCCCGCCACGCCACCAAACACCCGGCTAGCCAAGGGAACAGATAGATGACGAAGGGTGACTGATCGGGCGGGGCGGCGATGTTGTTGAGCAAGAAGCCGCAGCCGATGGCAAGCACCACGATTGCTAGATCACGTGTGGCGGGATTTTGCGCGGTGCGGCGCACGGTCAGCACGGCTGTGCCGAGGATGCCGACGAACCACGCGCCGAACAGCGCGAGGCCGGGTAAGCCGAGGTCGCCAGTGAGTTTGAGATACCCCGCCTCTTGGCCTTGGCCGCTCACCACCACTTTGCTGGTGCGGTAGCCAATTTGCCCCGAAAAACCCAAGCCGTGACCAAGCGGGTATTCGGCCAAGTCGTCAATGCCCTCGGCCCATTGCGTGGTGCGGGTGCTGATCGAGGTTTCTTGCCCGCTGATGCTGCGGGTGACAAACGAGCGAATTTGGGGGCTGGCGGCCATTCCCACCCCCAGCCCGATGACTGCGCCGATGCTGACGGCGAGGATGATTTTCCATTTGCGGTGCAGGAACAATACCAGCAGTGTTTCGAAAAACCCGACCAAGATGGTGGCGCGGGTGAGGTTGAGGGTTAGCCCGGCAAACACAATGATGGCGACGAGGCTGCGCCAGAGGGTCGGTTTTTTGCAAAACAGATGCACGGTGACGGGGATGACAACCAAAAATGGCAGCGCAAAGCCTTGCCCGCTCAGATAAACCGACACCGCACGGCGCATAACCGAGGTCGGGGTGGCTTCGATCCAGTAATTTGAGGGCAGGTTATACAGCCATTCGAGCACGTAGGTGTTGAGAAAATCTTTGAAATAGATCGGCACACCCAGCCGCACATGCCATTCAATCGGCACAAAGAAATATTCGATGATGGCGATGCCACAGGTGACCAGCCCAACCGTGAAAATGGCCTGAAAAACGTGTTTGATTTGATTTTCGGACAGCGGCAACAGCCTGCCGATGAAATAGGGCATGGTGTAGAGCAGCAAATCACGTGCGCCATAGGCTTTGCCGACCAAGTTGGGCCGCGAGCCAAGCAAGCTGTCTTGCAGGCCAAAGTATAGAATCACCAGCGCCACCCACGCCAGCGCCACCCAATCCACCCAAATCAATCGCAGGGGCTGATAACGCACATAACGCCACGCCAGCGCCAACATCGCTACGCCAAAGGTCAGGCCGAGCAAGACTTCTTTCCAAGCCGCGATGCCGCGCACGACGCCAAAGGGCAACTTGAATTGCGCCAATAAGATGGTGATGAGCAGCGAATGCAGCGGCAACAAGGCGATAAAGACAAAGATCGCCTTTGACGATAGTTTTTGCCCCAGCGTTTCGATTCGCTGTGAGCTAAGTGTGATGGGTGAACGCTGTGCCGCAGTCATGAATATAACCTCATTTTACCTTTTTAGCGCGTATTCCTAAACAATATTTGACCCGATGCCCCAAGGCCTGTCTCTTATACACATCT
>JAHBAL020000153.1 GCA_018500105.2 Anaerolineae bacterium | reverse complement strand
GTGTATAAGAGACGGCACTCATGACGATCTCAAAAGTGCTGTGCGGGTCGGGCAAAAAGAAACCCGCCGTCGCCATCGGCGTGCCATTCGACTGTTGCAAGGCCAAACGCAGGTCTTGGGTCAATTCTTCTAGCCAATGCGGATGCAGACGCACCCCCGCATCGCTACAGGCGATGATCGGCCCTTGGGCGACAGCAATCGCCATATTACGCCCGCGAGAAATATTCGCGCCCGTCTCGACCAAGATTTTTAGACAAAAACGCCCTTTTTGTTGCTCATTTTGCAAAATAGTGAGGGTGGCATCGGTGCTGCCGCCGTCACAAATGACAACTTCGTCGGGCTGGCGGCTTTGGGCCGCAATACTGTCAAGCAAAGCGGGCAGGCTTTTGGCCTCGTTTAGCACGGTAAAAATAAGCGAAATCAACGCGGCGCGATTATACCCAGCGCCCACCAAGCCCCATTTTGCCAAACAGCCACCCCACTCGACTCACCTCAAGGCCATGATTTTATGACTTTTCTCAGGTTGTTGCAAGCAAAATCAGAGTTTCATACACGTAAAAAGCCTTTGAGCATACGGTCATTCACCCAATCACCCGATGGGGTGTGTATAATGGGCGCTAATCTTATAAAAGTGTCTGAGGAAAAGTCCACCTGTGAGTATCACCAATAAAGTTGCCCCAAATAACGACGCCGCGGATAGCGGCCCAAGCTTCGCCGAATTGCTAGGCGAAAACCTTGCGGGGGGCAGTCATTTTGATCCGCCCAAGCTCAACCAGATGATATCTGGGCGAATCACATCGCTAAGCGACCGAGAAATTCTGGTAGATATCGGTGCAAAGTCAGAGGGTATCGTCTCTGGCAAAGAAATTGATGCATTGCCCAAAGATTTTCGTGCAGCTATGATTCTTGGGCAAGAAGTGTATGCCTATGTCATCTCGCCCGAAGATCATAACGGCAATGTCGTGTTGTCAATTGCGCGCGCTATTAACGAGCGTGATTGGTTGTTGGCCGAAGAATTGCGCACCAAGAATGAAGCCCATGAGAGCATGATTGCGGGCTTCAACAAAGGCGGTCTCATTATTAAGATCGGTCGCCTGCGCGGGTTCGTCCCAGCTTCGCAATTGAGCCTGACCCACAGCCGCTTGATCGGCGATGAAAGCTTGCCGCCTGAGCAACGCTTCCAGAAGCTCGTTGGTCGCAAGACATTGGTTAAGGTGATTGAAGCCGACCGCGAGCGCAATCGCCTCATTTTGAGCGAACGTGCTGCTTCGAAGGAAATTCGCGCTAAGGAACGCGAGAAGTTGTTCACTGATATCGCCAATGGGCAAACGCTCGAAGGCGAAGTGATCGGCGTGAAGGATTTCGGCGTGTTTATTGACCTCGGCGGCGCCGATGGCATGGTTCACTTGTCGGAAGTGTCACATCAGCGCATTAAGCACCCCAGCGAGGCCGTGAAAGAGGGCGATCGCGTGAAGGTGAAAGTCTTGAGTGTTGACAAAGACGGCGGGCGTATTGCTTTGAGCATCAAGGCATTGATGAGTGACCCTTGGTCGCAAGTCGAGAAGAAATACAAACCCGGTCAATTGGTCGAGGCCGAAATTGTGAAAACGCACCCCAAGCATGGCGCATTTGCCAAGTTGAAGGATGACAGCGCGATCGAAGGTTTGGTCCCAATGTCGGAATTGTCGGACAAGCAAATTTCTAACCCGCGTGAAGTGGTGAAAGAAGGCCAGCAAGTGGTTTTGCGCGTCATTCGCGTTGAGCCAGATCAAAAGCGCATCGCGCTGAGTCTGAAGCGCGTCGGCTGGTCGGAATATGCCGACAGCGATTGGCAGCCCGAAGAAGGCTAATTCAAGCAAAAAAATTTAAAATCAAAAATGGAAAATTGGGTGCGAAAGCCCTAATTTTCCATTTTTTGTTTTTCATAGATTTTGTCGATTTTTTATTCTTGCGCTCTGATCCCCCGCTAAAATGCACCTATGCCCATGCTTCCCCGCGAGAAATCCTTTAACACTGCTGGCCCGTGCCGTGATCATCTTCATTACATGCTGCCGCCTACTGCTCGGTTTGACATGGATGAAATCATGAACCTCATTCGTGACGAGCGTTATTTTGTGCTGCACGCCCCGCGCCAAACCGGCAAAACGACAACGCTGCTGGCCCTCATGCACCAACTCAATGCCGAAGGGGAATTTCGGGCGCTCTATACCAACGTCGAGCGTGCGCAAGGCTACCGTGAAAATATGGACAGCGCGTTACAAGTGATTACCCGCGCTTTAGCCTCAGATGCCCAACGCTGGTTAGGCGACCCCCAAGCCGAAGCGCTCGCACAAGAATTGATCAATTCAATTTCAAGCGCCGATATATTGACGGTTTTTCTGAAAAAATGGTGCGCTCAAAGCGACAAACCCTGTGTGCTTTTTTTAGATGAAATTGACTCACTCGTTGGTGACACGCTGATTTCGGTATTGCGGCAACTACGGGCTGGCTATACTGATCGCCCACGCTATTTCCCTCAAACGATCATTTTGTGCGGCGTGCGCGATGTGCGCGACTACCGCATTCACTCGTCCAGCGAAAAAACCGTCATCACCGGCGGCAGCGCCTTCAATGTCAAATCCGAATCGCTACGCTTGGGGGATTTCACTGAAGGTGATGTAAACATGCTACTACAACAGCATACCGATGCCACTGGTCAGCCCTTCACCCCCGATGCCATGCGCCAGATTTGGCATTATTCGCAAGGCCAGCCTTGGTTGGTCAATGCCTTGGCACGTGAAGTGGTGTATAACATGCGCGAGAACCGAGACCGCAGTGTCACCATCACTGCACCCATGATTGACGAGGCGAAGGAGCGCCTCATCATTCGCCGCGACACCCACCTCGACCAACTGACCGACAAATTGCGCGAGCCGCGTGTGCGCCGCGTCATCGAACCGATGTTGGCGGGGGAAACTGCCGCAGATTTGCCGCCCGATGATGTGCAATATGTCATCGACCTCGGTCTCATCCGCAAATTGCCGGGTAACGCCATCGCCATTGCCAACCCGATTTACAAGGAGATTATTCCGCGCGACCTCACTGACAACACGCAAATTTCCATCCCCTATGAATTTCAACCCGTTTGGCGCACCCCCGACGGCAAACTCGACACCGGCAAATTACTGGAAGCGTTTTTGGCGTTTTGGCGCGAACATGGTCAGCCACTGCTACGCTCAGTGCATTACACCGAGATCGCACCGCACATTGTGTTGCTGGCGTTTTTACAACGGTTGATCAATGGCGGCGGCACTATTTTGCGCGAATATGCCATCGGCACACGGCGGATGGACATATTGGTGACCTATGGCGATCAGAGGCTGGCAATGGAGCTAAAGGTGTGGCGCGAAGGACGCAAAGACCCCACCCCACAAGGGCTGACGCAGCTCGATAAATATCTAGCTGGCTTGGGTCTCGATACCGGTTGGCTGGTGATTTTCGACCAACGCGACGGCCTGCCCGACATCGAAGACCGCACCAGCGCCGAGGTCGTCACTAGCCCCGCTGGGCGGCACATCACGCTCATTCGCGCATAGGGCAAAATTGAACACATCAAAAGCATTTTCTAATACAAATATTACATTCTCAATTTCTAATGTCAACCATATTAATCTTCGCTGCATTATTTATGCGGTAAGATAATACTTGACATTGTGGTTGTTGCGGCCTAATTTGCATCAACACCATGATTTGCGTGTAGAATTATTAACTAGAGGTGTCAGTTGGCAAATTCATCCAAAGACAAATGGACGCAGCGCGCCCGTAAAGTCATGATGCTCGCAAAAGCAGAAGCGGAGCGTCTATCACATAACTATATCGGCACAGAACATTTACTGCTGGGCTTGGCCCGCGAAGAAAATAGCTTGCCGGGCAAAGTGTTGCGCCAACTTGGCGCTAATGCGGACCGCATTTCTGAGTTGGTTGAGAAAATGACCGGCGCCGGGCGTCGTCAAATGCCTGCAAACTTAGAATTGACGCCCCGCACCAAGCAAGTGCTGGAATTTGCGATTGAAGAAGCAAAAAAATTAGGCAATGCTTATATCGGGGCCGAACATTTGCTATTGGGGCTAATTCGTCAAACAGACGGGGTGGCGATTGATGTCATCAACCGAATTGGATTGACCGCCGACCGGATTCGCCGCGAAACCATGCGTGCCATTCAGGCCGAGAAAAACGAGGCCAGCGGGGGCAATCCACCCAGCACAGAGCAACCAAAGCAAAAAGGCCGCGATGCTTTGCCCGCTGGCGGCACACCGGCCTCACCGTTGCCCAAGGATCGTCCCAAAACGCCAGCACTTGACCAAGTGGCCCGTGACCTAACGGCCTTGGCCGAACAAGGCAAGCTCGATCCTGTCATTGGCCGTCAAACCGAAATTGAGCGCGTCATTCAAATTTTGTCGCGCCGCACCAAGAATAACCCGTCACTGATCGGTGAACCCGGTGTCGGCAAGACCGCCGTCGTCGAAGGCTTGGCACAACGCATTGTCGAGGGCCAAGTGCCCGAAATTTTGATGGGCCGCCGGGTGATGCAGCTCGATGTCGGCTCGTTGGTGGCAGGCACGATGTATCGCGGACAATTTGAAGAACGCTTAAAAAAGATTATGGAAGAAGTGCGCAGCAGCCACATGATCTTATTTATTGACGAATTTCATATGTTGGTGGGTGCAGGCGCGGCAGGCAGCAGCGTTGATGCCGCCAATATTCTCAAGCCGGCCTTGGCACGCGGCGAATTGCAGTGTATTGGCGCGACCACGCTCAACGAGTATCGCCAACATATCGAAAGTGATGCCGCTCTCGAACGCCGCTTCCAGCCGATTTATGTCGAAGAGCCAACACCCGATCAAGCGCTCGAAATTTTGCGCGGTGTGCGCAGCACATACGAAAATCACCATCAATTGCGCATTTCCGACGATGCCTTACAAGCTGCGGTGAAATTGGGCACGCGCTATGTCACCGAGCGTTATTTGCCGGATAAAGCGATTGACTTGATAGATGAAACATCGGCGCGGGTGCGTATGTATAAATCCACGCATTCGGTCAATTTGCAAAAAGCGTTCAAAGATTTGCGCGATGTGCAAAAGCGCCGCGACAAGGCCATGAGCGATTCATCTTATGACGAAGCCGCCGCCTTGCGTGACCAAGAGGCTAACCTCGAAGAAATGATTAGCACCATGCGGGCCAATTACAACCCCACCACCGAGGGGCCAGTGGTCAATCCAGATGATATTGCCGAGGTTGTGGCGATGTGGACGGGCATTCCGGTCACCCGCATTGCGGGCAGCGAAAGCGAGCGGCTGCTCAAGTTAGAAGATAATTTGCGAAAGCGTGTGATCGGGCAAACCGAAGCCATTAACGCACTGGCCAAAGCCATGCGCCGCGCACGAGTCGGGTTAAAGGACCCCAAGCGCCCTGTCGGCTCGTTCATTTTCCTTGGCCCCACCGGCGTCGGCAAAACCGAGCTAACCAAGGCGTTGGCCGAGTGTGTGTTTGGCAACGAAGATGCGCTGATGGTGCTCGACATGAGTGAATTTATGGAGCGGCACACCGTGTCGCGGCTGGTCGGCGCACCACCGGGCTATATTGGCTACGAAGACGCGGGCCAATTGACCGAGACCATTCGCCGCCGCCCTTACACGATTGTCGTATTCGACGAAATCGAGAAAGCCCATCCCGAAGTCTTCAATATGCTCTTGCAGATTATGGAAGAAGGGCGCTTAAGCGACGCACGCGGGCGCAAGGTGGATTTCCGCAATACCATCATTATCATGACCAGCAATGTGGGCGCTGACATGATTAAGAAAGACACCAAGCTTGGTTTTACCATCAAAAAAGATGATGTTGTCAATGAGCAGCGCAATCATGACGAACTGAAAGAGAAGCTAACCAGCCAACTCAAACGCATGTTCCGCCCCGAATTCTTGAATCGCATTGATGCCACGATTGTGTTCCACGCACTAAGCAAGGAGCAAATTGGGCAGATTGTGGCGCTTGAGGTCAATAAAGTGCAAAAGCGGCTGAGCGAAAACAATATTCAGTTGGAATTGACCGAACCGGCACGTAGCTATTTGGCCGAAAAGGGTTACAACCCAGAAATGGGCGCACGCCCGTTGCGCCGCCTCATTCAAAACGAGGTGGAAGAAGTGTTATCAGATGGCTTGTTGGGCGGCACGTTCGCCGACAATTCGCGCATTTTGATTGATGCATTGGACGGCAAGTTGACGTTTACGGTGTTAAACGAGGTGAGTGGCTCGGCAGATGATGTCGAGATTAAGGAAATTATGCCTGCGTCTGCACCGGCATTGATCGGCGACCCCGTTGCCGATGACCTGCAATTGATGATCGAAGGATCAATCAACTAATTAGGCTGTTTAGCCAAAATAAATACCGGAATCGTTCTGTAAAACGCCCTCCGATTTCCCGCAAATTCCGCGTCTCCGCGATCCAAATTCTGTGATCGCAGAGGCGCGGAATTGGTAAAGAATCGGAGAATTATTTTTTCTGAATGGCCTTCTTGCTCGCATACATAGCGCCCGCCAAAGTATTTTGGCGGGCGCTGTTTTTATATGATAATTGCGCACACGTTTGCGCAGTGTAAAATAAGGCTATGGAGTTTTGTTTATCATGAGTAATTCCCTTCTCAATTTTATTAATGGCGTATGGTCGCCCTCAAGCAGCAGCCACGTGCTGAATGTGAATAACCCGGCGACCGCGCAAGTGATCGCCCATGTGCCGGTTTCGCCCGCGACTGAGGTGGATGTGGCAGCGCAAGCGGCCCACGCAGCCTCAAAAGAATGGCGACGAACACCGGTCACTGACCGTGTTCAGCCGCTATTTAAGCTGAAGCAACTGCTCGAAGACAATATTGACGATATTGCCAAAACGATCACGAGCGAGTGCGGCAAGACCTATGGCGAAAGCGTGGCCGAAATGCGACGCGGCATCGAGAATGTCGAGAATGCGTGCGGTGCGCCCACACAAATGCAAGGCACATTTAGTGAGGATATTGCACGTGGCATTGACGAATTTATGATTCGCCAGCCGTTGGGGGTAGTCGCCGCGATCACGCCATTCAACTTCCCCGGCATGATCCCGTTGTGGTTTTTGCCTTACGCCGTCGCCACTGGCAACTGTTTTATTTTGAAGCCGAGCGAAAAAGTGCCGTTGACCTCGCAAAAGTTGTTCCGCCTGATCGAGCAAGCCGGTTTCCCGAAAGGCGTGCTGCAAGTGGTGAACGGCTCAAAAGAGACCGTTGACGCCCTTCTCGACCACCCGCTCATCCGCGCCATCAGCTTTGTGGGCAGCACACCGGTGGCCCGCTATGTGTATAGCCGCGCCACCGCCAACGGCAAACGTGCCCAATGCCAAGGCGGGGCCAAAAATCCCGTCGTCATCATGCCCGATTGTGATCTTGAGATGACAACCAAAATTGTGGCCGATTCGGCATTTGGGTGCGCAGGGCAACGCTGTTTGGCGGCCTCGGTCGCTATCACCGTTGGCGAGGCGCGAAACTCGTTCACTGAACACATTGCCGATATTGCCGCCAGCCGCAAGGTGGGGTATGGCTTAGACAGCACCACCGAAATGGGGCCGGTAATCTCAGCAGACAGCAAAAACCGCATTAACCAGATTGTCAATACGGGGCTGTCAAATGGAGCCGCGCATATGCTGGTGAATGGGTTGGATCGAACAGTGGGCGGCTATGAGGATGGCTTTTTCGTCTTCCCGACGGTGCTCGACCAAGTGAACCCGAAGAGCGAACTCGCCACAACTGAGATTTTCGGGCCGGTGCTGAGTCTGATGCACGCCAATACGGTTGAAGAGGCGATTGCGCTGGTGAATGATCGCACGGTGGGCAATATGGCGTGCTTGTTCACCTCGTCGGGCACGGCGGCGCGACAATTTCGCAGCGAAGTGACGGCGGGCAATGTCGGCATCAATGTCGGCATCGCCGCCCCGATGGCGTTCTTCCCCTTCAGCGGCTGGCGCGATAGCTTCTTCGGCGACTTACACGCCCAAGGCCACCACGCCATCGAGTTCTATACCGAAACCAAGGTCGTCGTCGAACGCTGGCCGAAGGAATGGAGCAGGAAGTTTTAAGGAGAGCCAAGAGCCAAGAGCCAAGAACCAAGACTAAATTCCTTGCTTCTTGGCTCTTGCTTCTTGACTCTTGTCTCTTGGCTCTTGATTCTTGGTTCTTGCTTCTTGGCTCTTATACAATACGACATTATGTCATTATCAGCACAAGAAGTTATTCGCCTAAACAAAGAATATACCCTGTTTGAATGGAATCCGCAGGGGAATTACATGCCGCTACCGGTTGACCACGCCAAAGGCTCGTGTTTTTGGACAACGGACGGCAAGCGTTATCTCGATTTCAACTCGCAGTTGATGAGTGTCAATATTGGACACGGCGATGAGCGTGTGAACAACGCGATTAAGGCGCAACTCGATAAGCTGAATTTCGCCAACCCGTATGCCGCCACCGAGCCACGCGGGGTGCTGGGCGAGTTGATCGCCAAAATCACGCCGGGCAAGCTCAAGAAGTCGTTTTTTACACTCGGCGGAAGCGAGGCCAACGAAAACGCGATCAAGATCGCCAAAATGGTAAAGGGCGGGCACAAGATTTTGGCGCGTTATCGCGGCTATCACGGCGGCACGGCGGCATCAATGGCATTGACCGGCGACCCGCGTCGTTGGGCTGCTGAGCCATCTATCCCCGGCGTGTGTCGTATCCCCGATCCCTATTACTATCGCTGTCGTTTGCCCATTACCGAAGCCGAGTTTATGCAAGAATGCCTCAATCAAACCGAAGATGTGATCAAATTTGAAGGCGCAAAAAATATTTCGGCCATGATTATGGAGACCGTAGTCGGCACAAACGGCATTATCATCCCAAGCAAAGAATATATGCAGGGGATTCGTTATTTGTGCGATAAATACGGCATTTTCTTGATTTTGGACGAAGTTATGTGCGGATTTGGACGCACGGGCAAATGGTTCGCGTGCGAGCATTTTGACATCGTGCCCGACATTATGACGATGGCGAAGGGCTTGACCAGCAGTTATTTGCCGCTGGGCAACTGTGTGGTGAGCGAGGAAATCGCCAGTTACTTCGACGATCACGTGCTGTATGCGGGACTGACCTATGGCGGACATGCGGTTAGTTGCGCCGCTGCCATTGCGGCCATCAATGTCATGATCGAAGATAATCTGGTCGAGCGGGCGGCAACGATGGGCGAATTTTTGGCGGCAGAAGAAGAAAAGCTAAAGGCCAAACACCCATCGGTGGGCGATGTGCGTCACATCGGGCTATTTACCATTTTTGAACTGGTGAAAAACCGTGCCACCAAAGAGCCGATGGCCCCGTATAACGCCAGCGGCAAAGAAATGGAAGTGATGAACCTGATTAAGAAATTCTTCCACGACAACGGCCTATTTACGTTTGTGCGTTGGAATAACTTCTTCGTCAACCCGCCGCTTTCGATCAGCAAGGAAGAATTGCTCGAAGGCTTGGCGATTGTTGATCAGGCACTCGACATCGCCGACGAATTTGTGATGTAAGGGGAGAGGGAAGAAGCAAGAACCAAGAGCCAAGATTGTAGAGACGGGTCGGTGATCCGTCTCTTTTCATCGGCGACCCGTCTTTTTGCGTCTTTACGATTGATACCCGCCGGTATTTTGGGCGGTTCCGCGTTCGCGGGCAATTTTGGCCTCGTAGCCGCTGGCGCGATAGGCCGCGATAGGGTCGGCGGGCGTGCCCATTTCGGTGCGCACTTGGGCCAACAAAGGGCGAACATCGGTTTTGTAGGCGGCGTTCAAAATCTCGTGTGCGCCGAGTACATCCCCAGCCTGTTGGGCGGCCTGCAATTTGACCCGATTCACCAACAGCGCTTTGGCATACGCCTCTTGACAATTGATCACCGAGACCAGCATCGGTAACATTTTGCCTTCGATATTGTGCGACTGGTCAATCATGTAGGCCACATTTTGCGCCGTGCTGCGCGTGATCGCATCGGCGCTGTCACTGGCGGACACCAATTCGCTAAAAATCAGAAATAGCTCGTAGGGGTTAACGCTGCCCACAATTAAGTCGTCATCGGCGTATTTGCGGTTGTTAAAATGAAAGCCACCCAAACGGCCCTCATCGAGCAAAAATGCCACGATTTGCTCAATATTGACTCCCGGTGCATGATGGCCTAAATCAACCAAAACTTGGGCCTGTGGGCCACATTTAAGCGCAAATGCATAGGCCACGCCCCAATCGGGCACATCGGTGCTGTAAAAGGCTGGTTCGAAGAATTTGTATTCGATCAACATGCGCCCGTCGGCGGGCAAATGGGCATAGGTTTGGCGCAATCCTTCCTCAAAGCGGCGTTTGCGGGCACGTAAGTCGTCTTGTCCGGCATAATTTGTGCCATCGGCAAACCACAGGCTGAGGTCGCGGCTGCCGGTTTTGCGCATAATATCGCAGCATTCGATGAGATGATCGAGCGCCAATTCGCGTGTGCCGCCATTCGGGTTGCCCAGCGAGCCAAGCCGATATACTTCGTCTTGAAACACATTGGGGTTGACCGCGCCAATCACAATCCCACGTGATTCGGCGTATTGGCGCATTGCCACATAGTCATCGCCTTCGGGCTTGTCCCAAGGAATATGCACCGCGACGCTAGGCGCAATGCCAGTCATTTTATGCACCATCGCGGCATCGTCGAGCTTTTCGCGGGTGCTGCGAGCCGCGCCGGGATGCGGGAATGTCTTAAATCGCGTGCCACTATTGGCATAGCCCCAGCTTGGGGTTTCGATTCGCTGCGCCTTAAGCGCCGCCTTAACCGCCTCAAGGTCAATTCCATCGGCGGTTAGTTGTTCTGCAAGAAAAAGATAGGGGTTCATAGGTAGCGAGGGGAGAGGGGATAGTAGATAGTGATAGTAGATAGTGATAGTGGATAGTGATAGTGAATAGTTAATGGTTAATGATTAAAAGTGTTTATCTTCAGCACTAACCCTCTTAACTATCAACTCTTAACTATCACTATCCACTATCCACTATCCACTATCACTATCCACTCAATTCGTGGCGTCCATTTCGAGTTGGGGCAATTGGTCAAATTTGTCTTTTTTGAGCGCGGCCTGAACGAAGGTATGAATCTCTTGACGGGTTGCGGCGGGGTTTTCGCGGATGGCTTTGATGTAGTGGTAAGTGAACGCGCCATTATGTCGCCCATCAAATTGGGCATCAGCGCTGGTTTGGTCGCTTTGACAGCCCGTCCACAAAATAGTGCCTTTGCGGGCAATCGCATCAACAGCCCGCATTTCCTTGCGCTCGCTCACAATGCTGCGCGGTTTGGGCAAACCTTTGGCACTGTGAAAGCGTTTGAAGGCGGCGAGCGTTGGCGGCGGCAAATAACGCGGTCGCGGCATATCGGGAAAGCCCATCAATTCAATCGCTTTCACGCCCGTGCCGCTATGACACGTATCCAAATACACTTCGATTAGGCAAGATTCCGGCACATCCACAAGCAAATCGTGCAGTTCGTCATCGGCAATGATGCGCTTGGGGTCCCATTGGTCGCCCTTTTTTTTCAGATCGTAAGGGCAAAAAGCCTCATCGGCCCGTGCCTTGACATTACCGATCAATTCTTCGTCTTCATCGCCATTTAAATCGGGAATTTGTGTGCCATGTGACGACAAGGCAAACACCAAATAAGTTAAATTTCCCGCCTTGGCTTCGGCGATCAAACGTCCCAACACTTGCATGATGGTCTTTTTGGTCGCCACACTGTCGGTCAAAATTGTGATATCGTCATCGGTGAACCCACGTGTGTCTTTTAGCAACGCCGCCATATCATGCGCGTCATTTACACACCCGCGAAGTTCGGCGCTCGGCACATATTTAAATTGATTAATACCCACTAACAATGCTTTTCGATCAGACATACAACACCTCTCTATTTTTATATTGTAATCCTGCAAAAAGTCACGATATCAGAGGTCACGATCGCCGATCAAACACACCCAATCGAGCATTTGGCGGCGCTCGCGCAGACGAATGCCTGCCGTATTCATGGCGACAATCACATCATCGGCTTGGGTGTCGAGAATGCCCGAAAAGATGAAACGAGGGCCGCGGGCCGCCATGCCCTGCCCAAGCATTTTGATAATGACGGGGGCCAAAATGTTCGCCACCACCAAATCAAACCGCTCGGTGGTGTAATCCCATGAGCCTTGATCTATTTTAACCAAGTCGGCCACGCCGTTTAATTCGACATTTTCGACACCGGTGCGCACCGCGTCCATGTCTGTATCTACGCCCAATACGTGCGACGCGCCCAATTTCGCCGCCAGCACCGTAAGAATAGCCGAGCCACTGCCGATATCGAATACACGCCAGCCCTGCCCTGCTTGCAATAAATCTTCGAGGGCGGCAGAACACAATTGCGTGGTGGGGTGCAAACCCGTGCCAAAGGCTTGACCGGGGTCAAGCACCAATTCAACTTCGCCGGGCTGCGCCTGCGCCTCACTTGGGGCGATCCATGATGGACGGATGAGCACTCGCCTGCCTATGCGAATTGGCTTGTAGGTCTCCTTCCACTTTTCGGCCCAGTTTTCAGTATTTACCTCGCGGTAAGTGGGCATGGCAATGGGTGCAATGTGCTGCTCATTTAGTGCCATATTCAGACAGCGCAGGGCAAATTCCACCTGATTGCGACGTTGCTCAGTCGTTTCATCGAGTGGCAAATAGGCTCGCACCACAACGGGGCCAGTGGCGACCTCATCCTCCCAACGGTCGGCGGTGCGTGTCGCATCGTTAAATTGCTCAATCGCCACCCCACCCTCAACATATTCGAATAATGCATCACTAATGGCTTCCGCCAGTTCGTTCGTTGTTTCAATAAAAAGTTCTAACCAGTTCAAAGCCTAGCCATTTTACATGAGCCGTTTGGAGCCTTGAGCCTTGAGCCTTGAGCTATGAATAGTGGTAAGCTCTCAGCCGTTAGCTCAGCGCTTGGTGCTTGCAAAAAATTAAAGCTCAAGGCTCAAGGCTCATGGCTCATGGCTATTCATGGCTCATGGCCATAAAAAACGCCACCCAACGATTGTGTCGGGTGGCGATGGGTATGAGAAGGATGAAAACAGCAATGACTGGGAGACTAATTCCAACGAGCAACTTCGTGTGCCAATGAGACAATCGTTTCCTTAATTTTTTTTGCGTCGGGCGCATTAGAGTAAATATCCAAATAGCGCTCATAAATCGAAACAGCGCGGCGACGTTGGCCCAAGCTGGTGTAAACAATCGCTTGATTTCGCATTTCAGCGGGATCGAGCGGGTTAATGATCAGCAAACGCTCGATCACAGCCAACGTGCGCTCAAGGTCATTTTGCGAGGCATAAACATTTTTCAAATTGTTGAGCATACGGGTCAAAATGTGACGCGGGCCAACCGGATTAAGAAAACCCACTTGAAAATTGAGTTTGCCCTCAGTTAATGTTTTAACCCGTTGGCGGCAATCATCAATGCTCATCTGCGTCCCACCATTAAATGGGTCAAGATAAATATGGTCAGATTCGCCCAATTGGATTGGGTCGCATGTAACCCGCACGATAAAATGCCCCGGCAAGCCAATCCCTTCGACCTCAAAGCCGAGCCGACTGGCAACTTCGAGATAAACCAGCGACAAGGTGATCGGAATCCCGACTCGTCGGTCAATCACTTCATTAAAAAAACTATTTTTGGGATCATGATAGTTTTGATAATTGCCGACAAAACCAACATGCTTAAACAGAAAATCGGCCAAATCTTGGGCCGCATGTTGCGAACGATCATTACGCAAATATCGCCGTGCTGTTTCGGCCAAACGGTCCAATTGCCCAACATAGGCGGCGATGTCTAAGGCCGGATATTCAAACTCACCCATAATTAAAGCCGCACGGGTGAGGTTGATTTGATCGGGCAAAAGCACCTCATTGGCAAAACGCTCCAAATCAGACATTGCTGTTTTCATTTTAATATAACTCTCCCTCTTGTTGTTGATTTGTTGACATGCTCATTTTGACACTTTTTGACATATTTTGGCACATTGCAACAGTTGTTGCAATTTAAACAGATAAGGGCGACCGTGTCGGGCCGCCCTTTGTGTTTTGGGTAACGTGAATAAGCAGATTCACAGCGAATCAATAAAAGCTATGGCGCTCGTTAACCCATGCAGATTGAACAAGCGCCATAACGCTCACATCGGATCACTATTTGCGATAGCGCAAAATCGGCAAATACAGCTTACTATTCACCTTCGTGTTAGACGTTGGCCCATAGAAATGGCGTGCATTGCTATTTTCGACTTCTTCTAGCCAGTAGTAATACGTTACACCGGCTTGCGCTGTGGTATCCACATATTCATAGGTTGCGCCGCTTGATCGCCCCTCTGAATAAACGGGGATCAAGTTGAGACGCACCGACGATGCGGGCAGGTTAGTGCTGCCACCCGATGGCCGCACGGTGCTGCGCCAAACGTGGAATCCAAAGGTGTCTACTTCGCTTGATGTCTTCCATGTTACCTTTACCCCATCGGCTTGCGACTGGGCATTGAACCCAGCCAAAGTCACGATAGAGGGTAACAAGGGGTTGTTGGTGGCGTTGCTACCGAAGCTCACATTTCCGGTTTGGGTGCTCGATGCGGTGGCGGTGTTGTTAATGGCCGTGACGCCATTTGTCACGGCTGCCTTCAACACCACTACTTGGAAGCTCATTACTTTGGTCTCGCCCGGATTTACCGTCGCAAACTTCCACACCAAGTTCTTGGTCGCCTCAAGCAATTCGCTGTCGCTAATGCGGTGATTGAGCGGCAATGGCACTGTGCTAGACGAGTCCAGTGGCGGATTGGCACTGTTACGCACATAATTCACAACTGCGTCATCAATACCATCAGTCACCACCACGTTCGTCAAGATGCCATTGGTGTTATTGCGCAAGAACAAGGTGTAGGTCATGCGTTCATCAGGTTGCACCGCTGAGCCACCATTTTGCGTTTGCACATTCAACAGCAAGCTCATGGCCGCCGCTGGTGTATTGGTTGGCGTTGGTGTCGCTGTATTCATTGGCGTTGGCGTGTTGGTCGGTGTTGGCGTATTGGTCGCGGTTGGGGTGGCGGTAGGCGGCGTGCCGGTCGGGGTTGGGGTCGCTGTAGCCGGCGTGCCCGTCGCAGTGGGCGTGCTGGTCGGGGTCCGGGTTGGCGTCGGTGTGCTGGTTGGCGTATTGGTTGGGGTCGGGGTGTTGGTCACGCCAGTGTAGTAGCTGATATCTTGATCAGACACACCAACGCCCAAGCCAGCCACCACACCATACACACTCGCAACATTGCTATATTGGGTAGCTTGCGCGGTTCCGCTGACAGTATAAGTCAATATCTGTCCGGGGTTGAGGGTGATTCCGGCTTGGAATGGCACACCGCTATTAATCTTGTCGTCGGTCAAAATCACATTCACCAACGTGATTGTGCCCGTATTGCGAATAACATAACTCCATGACACGGCTGAACCCGGCGTCAGATAGAGTTGGCCTTGGCTGGTGACATTGACATTATTGGTGTATTTCTCAACATCAATGCCATACGAAACGCCGGTATAGAAGGCAATATCAGCGTCGCTAGAAGTTGAAGTTTGACCATTGTAGTTATAACGCAGCACTGCCACCGCCGTATTTGAATATAAGCCAAGCGCCGTAACCGTGCTATAGCGTGTGCAGGTTACCACACCGCCGGGCGGGAAGGCGGCACGATTCAATGCCGGAGTGCAGCTATAGATTTCTTCAGCCGCTTGCCCAAACGGCGTATCGTTGAACGACACTACTTCAGCCGTAATATTGCCGGTGTTGGTCAAAATAATTGACCAAATGACAGGTTGGTTGATGGGCAAGCTTGGGCCGGGTGGCGTGTTTGCATCGAGCGGGACTAAACCATTCGCAACTAACTTTTGCACGTCCACACCAGTGGCGATCACAGTCATGTGCCCAAGATCGGTTTTAGTGATGAGTTGGGTCGTGCTAAGAAAGTTCGTGCCAGTCACAGTTGCAGTATTAACATACAAACCAGCGACCGTTGGTGCAGTTGTGAGAGTACAAGTAAACACTGAACCAGGAGTAAATGGCGTTGGTAAAGAGCATGAATAAGGGGCTGCAGCGGCGGCCGAGGGCGGTACCGCAACGACATCAGCCACAGTTCCTGTCGTCAACGACACATTACCTGTATTCGTCACCACAAACGATACGGTCACCGTGTTCCCCGGCCAAATTGCCACACCCGGCGGTGTTTCCGCATCATCACCATTCATAAATTTCTTCACCAAAACCGAGGGGCGCATACCATAATAATGCCCTAGGTCAGTCGAGGTGATCACACGTCCGGCGATCGTGGTTTGGGCGGTGGCCGTATTGGTGTAAATACCACCGCGCACCGTATCACCCAACGTGCGTGTTATTACCGACCCCGGGGTAAGTGAAACAATCGTGGCAGCGCTAACACTCGTTGTACTCGTTGAAGCTGGGTTTACGTCAACATTAACATCATCGTCTGTAATGGTAATATTTGTCAGGGTTGCTGTGCCGGTATTGGTCAACACATACACCCATGTGATTGGAGTGTTAAGCATCAAGCTTGGCGCGTCAGCCATCGTGTCAGCGTCGCTATACACGCCAGTCACACTAATAAACTTCTTCAAACTCAAGCTCGGGGTCACCACTTGCGTCGTGGTCAAATGGAACATCGCTGCTGACGATACCGCAATTGGGCCAACCACAGTCACCGCTGTGGTATTGGTAATTACTGGCGTTGTATTCGCCGTTGTCATCACCGTCTTTAGCGTCAATACGGCAGATGCACCGGGGTTAAGAGTGCTTGTCCCATAAATCGTGATCAAATTACTTGAATCCAGCGTTGAAGTAAATGTGCCGGAAGACAACGTGACACTTGGCGAACCGGTTAAACTGACTTCACTGGGCAATTGGTCTGTGACCACAAACGAAGTCATGATTGACGGGCCTTTATTGGTGATCACAATGGTGTAATCGAGCAAGCCACCGGTTGGCACTGGGTCAATCGAATCGGACTTGAGCAAGACCACATCTACCGCTGTTTGCACTGTCAATGGCAACGAAGCTGACAATGCTGTGGTCGTAATATTGCGAGCCGAAGTGGTCACCGTATTGGTAAACGGCTGCAACGCAGGCGTCATATTGAGCGATCTCAGTCGCACAGCAATTGTTAAGGTCGCATTTGAACCCACATCTGGATCAACGCCTAAGCTAGGAATCGTCAATAACACATTTGACCCTGAAAGTGTGGGCGTATAAAGTGTGCCTGCGTCGGTTGTTGCAGTTGAGCTAATATAGGTCACTTGCGAAGGCAAAGCATCTGTCACCATCACATTCGCGGCTGGCGATGGGCCCGTGCTGGTCACATCAATAATATATAACAAAGTGGCTAGTTCGCCATTTATGCCACCATTCTGAATCACATTCGAACCTAAGTCATAGGTAGAAGTAATGACAAGATAATCTTTTGTGATGGTTAAGCTAGCATGATTGGTAATGGTCACCGAAGCCGAGGGCGTAAGCGTCGCAGCGGTATTCACCGCCGTAATCGTGGCTGTATTGGTAATCACTTGGCTGATTAAGCTTGTGGTCGGGATTGTCCCTGTAATCATCACCAAAATTGACTCACCCGCGCCAAGTGTAGGAACATGATAGTTGCTTAATGGCATCGAAATGAGGGCTGGCGTCGTGCTGCTCACTTGCACCGAGGCTGTGCCAGCAGTGAGCGGCGACGGCAAGCTATCTGTGATCGAGATATTCTTGGCCGCCGACAAACCCGTGTTGGTAATGTATATGGCGAAAGTCACTGGCATCCCGGAGGTGATCGTGCCGCCGGCAGAAAGCTTGGTGGCGGTTAAGATGGCGGGGGAGAGATTGACCGATGCACTGGCTGTTACGGCGGTGCTGTAGCAGCCCGAAGCGCCGACCAAACATGTATTAGTATTGATTACATAAGCACCGTTCAACGATGCTGTGTTGCGTAAGGTCGAAGTCACAGGAGTTGTTCCTGTTGCACGTGTTGTCACAGTCATCACCATTGTTCCAGATGCGGGGATGAGTGTTGTGCTAATTGGTGCGGCTGCACCATTGATCGAAAAAGCAGTCGCACTACTACTTAAGAAGGAAGGGGACACCGACGGATACGTCTCAAAACCCACTAAAGTTAACCCAGCAGGCAAACTATCTGAGAAATTAAACAAACGCAAATCCACAGCTGAAGCATGTGGGTTGGTGATGCGAATGTTAAACGTCACCAAATCGCCAGTCGCCACATTAGTTTGATCTGTCGTTTTCTTCATTTGCAACCCACCAATCGAAATAGCAGGTGATGACACCGCTTCGGTCTGGTTCGGAACTGTGCCAAGATACACAGTCGTTGAATTTTGAGTTGAAGACGGCGGCACAGCGCCAGCAGCAATGCGGGTAGTAATGGTGACTAAAGCAGTTTGGCTTGCATCAAGACAAATATCGCTAACACTAGCGATATCACGCAAACCTAAAGTATCTACTGATCTCGCTGCGGTTGTGCAAGGGTTGCCATCCGTGCTCGCTGGCACATCAATCGTAATAGCCCCAACGGTTGGTGACGTTAAATCAACAACGAACGGCAAATTATCAGTAAAGCTAAAGGGGCCGACATTATTAATTCCGCTCGTATTCGTAATCCGAATTACATAGGTCAACAAGTCGCCTGCCTGGGGAGAAGAATCACTCCCATAAATCACGGATTTTGAAGCTGTAAACGAGGTCGCCTGCAACGCCTCTAGCCGCGCTCGCGCATCGTCATCGTCCGCGGCAACAACGCTATTTACAGAGCCAGCAGCCATTGCAACACTGGCGTGGCCCGAAGCCATTAGCCCAATTTGTAGCAATGCCACCACAATTGCACTAAAACATAGTGCGCCAAGCAAATGTAGTATTTTTCTCATCGGTGTAGTTGTATGATTCATTGACTTCTTCTCCCTTAATCTCCTTTAATATAAAAGCATGCGGCAATAAAAAATAAAGCCATTTCACAGGGTCATATTATGCTCATCATATTATCGGTGATTTCCAAGTGATTCCTTCATAATTTCAAAAAATTGGCAAAAATTTTAATCAGTTCGCCTCACCTCTCCATATTCAGTCGTAGGTCTTTAGAATGAGATTGTATTGAATGTGTAACACTCCAGTTATCATCAAAAATATCATTGAATTTGACAATTTAGCTGGGTGCAACTAAGTCTAAGCTACATCTTCGTGTCCTTGGAATAATCAAAGCAAATTGAAAGATGCCGCTGATCACCCATTCGGTACAACAAAAAGCGGCATAACCAAATAATTGGCTATGCCGCTTACGCTAAACGCTTAAATCAAACCAGCAAGTTCGTTACCAGCCGCCTTCAAACCTTTCCTCCGGCCATACCCGCGCCACATTATGATAACCGGCCTGCTCCCAAAAGCCCGGCTTGTCAATGCGGCTAAACTCCAGCCCACGCAGCCACTTGCCGCCTTTCCAAAAATAACGCGCATCGGGATCATTTTTGTCTTTGGCAAACTGGCCCACCACCACCCGCAACGGGTAGCCATGATCCGCATCCAGCCAATTGCCGTCGTATTTCACCGCCAAAAGCGTGCTTGGCTTCATAAAATGCGCCAATTCGACATTGGTCGTAAAATTAAATTCGCAATGTTCGATCACATGCTTGGCGGTCGGTTTCAATTTCACAATGCCCTGATCAATCAAATCTTGCATCCAAATGCCTTCCCATTCGGTGTCAAATTTGCTCCAACGAGTAACACAATGAATATCCATCGTGATTTTGCGCATCGGCAACTGCAAAAATTCATCCCATGTAAAACGCACTGGCTCCTCGACTTCGCCAAAAATGCGAAAATCCCATTTGGTCATGTCATAACGTGGCACCGAACCATAATGCAGCACCGGAAAACGATTGGTTAAAGACTGGCCGGGCGGCAAACGCCCCTCCATCTTAATCCGGTCTTCGGCTTCTTTACGGGCAAATGGATTCAAGTTCATGCTTCTATATCCTATGTTTTAATCTGATTGCGCTAACTTGACAAGGTCATCCTAAGAACGTTTTCTACCATTGTCGAGCCAAGGCATATTTTATTGTGTGATACCCACGATCATAAACCATATCGTATCACTGCCCACATAGACGTGCCAACCCGCCAGAACTTTACCCAAAATAAAAAGGGTATGGGCTGTTTGATACAGCCCATGCCCTTACTAAATACGCGCACGCGGCTAAATTTTAAACTCGCCGCCTACCATCACGCGCTCAACTTTGGTCTTGAGAATTTGCTCAGGCGCGATCGCGGTGAGGTCTTGTGACAACACAACAAAATCGGCCAATTTGCCGGCCTCGAGTGAACCGACTTCACGCTCGCTGCCGCCCGCATAAGCTGCGCCCATGGTGTAGCCATAAATCGCCTCTTCGATGCTTAAACGCTGCTCTGGCTGCCAACCATCCGGGCCGGGGCTGCCATCGGCTCGTCGCCGCGTCACCGCCGCATATAGCCCCAAGAAGGGGTCGAATGGTTCAACCGGCGCATCAGAGCCAAACGCCAATTTTGTGCCACTGTTGAGCAACGAGCGCCACGCATACGACAATTTTGAGCGCGATTCGCCCAACAATTTAAGCGACATCGGCATATCTGAGGTGCAATGAATTGGTTGCGGCGAGGCGATCACGCCCAATTGGGCAAAGCGCGGAATATCTGCCGCATCAAGGTGTTGCGTGTGTTCGATTCGGTGGCGCAAATGAGGCAACGGCCCCAATATTTTTTGGCAATTTTCAATCGCATCCAGCACATCACGGTTAGCACGGTCACCAATTGCATGCACCACAATGCAAAAATTGGCCTTAGCGCAGCGCACAGTCACATCAAATAATTCTTCTTTTTCAAACGTAGGTAACCCACAGTTATCACCATCATTCACATACGGCGACAACATGGCAGCGGTGCGCTGGCCTAAAGCACCGTCAATAAAGATTTTGATGCCGCCAATCCGCAGCCAACTATCGCCAAAACCGCTGCGCAAACCGAGGCCAATCACGGTATCCAAATCTTCAACCGGCAACTGTTTGACAATACGCAAGCTGAGTTTGCCTTGCTGATGCAAGCGCTGATAGGTCGAGAAGGTTTGCATGCCGCCCAAGCCGTCCATACAATGCGCACCGGTCAGCCCAACCAAGTTCATCTCGCGCATCACGTCAATCACGGCCTCTTCTTCCTGTTCTGGCGTCAGGGGTGGCACATGTTGATTGACCAATTGCAGCGCGGTTTCGAGCAACATGCCGCTGGGTGCGCCGCTGGCATTATGCACAATCTCACCCCCCGGCGGGTTGGGCGTATAAGCGGTAATGCCACAGGCGTGCAGCGCAGCCGTGTTGACCCACATGCCATGCCCACTGCGGGCGCTCAGCGCCACTGGGTTATCTGGCGCAACCGCGTCTAAATCAGCCGCCGTTGGAAATTCCGGCGATCCCCAATCATTGTGCTGAAAACCACGCCCCAACAGCCATTCGCCCGGCTTGGCTTTGTCTGCGGCGGCTTTGACAATCGCCAATGCTTGCGCTTTGCTCGGCACGTCCATCAAATTAATGCGCTTCATTGCAAGGCCCGTCCACTCAAGATGCAAATGCGCATCTATCATCCCCGGCATCACAAATGCGCCTTTTAGATCAATATGCGTGGCATTGGGCAACTGAATCGCCTTAATCTCTTCGTCGCTCCCGATCGCAACAATACGATCATGGACGACGGCCATCGCGCTCGCGCGAGGTTGTTTGGGGTTTACCGTGTAAATGTTCCCGTTAGTAAGAATGTAGCTCATAGGTTTGATAATGAAAATTATGCTAGATTTATATCATGGCGTTGCATAGATTTCGAACATATCTCTAATAATCTCATTATTTTCTTGGTGCAATGATGGCGATTTTCCGAAAATTCGTGCGAAAGGAGTAGAAGGAAAAGCGCTGAGGCTAAGGTTTTGTCGCATGCCAAACCCACACAGACAGCAGCATGCCCAATGCAGCACAACCGATGTAAAGCAAGCTAACGGCTGCGTGCGACCATCCGCGAATAACCAGTTGTTGATAAAAATGCGAACGATGGGCCTGAAAGATATTCTCGCGGCGCAAAGCGCGGCGCAACATGGTAATGCCAGTATCGGCCAAAAACGCCCATAGGGTGACGATACTCATCGTCCAGCCCCAGCTTGTGCTAGGATCAGCTGGATAGGCAACCCGGTATAACAAGGGCAAAACAGCAAAAGCATAGCCTAGAAAGGTTGCGCCGACATCACCCATAATAATGCGCGACGGCTGCCAGTTGTGCCACAAAAAGCCGAGGCTGCTGGCGGCAATAAGCACGCCGATCACCAATAGAATGGGGGCATTCCACAACCAGCCCACCCACAGCCACATCACGCCGCCCACCACCGCTTGCCCGCCCGCGATGCCGTCAATCCCATCCATAAAGTTATAGGCGTTGGTCAGACCGACAATCCAGATGATGGTGAGAGGCAAACCCAGCAAACCGATATTTAAGGTTAAGTCGCCAGATAAACGAATGAGGTCAAAATAACCTAAACCCAACACAGTCAGCAGCGCACACAAAATTTGGACGGCAAGCCGCAGCGTAGTCGAAAGCGAACGCATGTCGTCAATCCAACCTGTAATGGCGATAATGCCGCCGCACAGCAAGAAGATCAACAATGCACGCAGTTGTGTTGGTTCGACAAACATCAGTGCGATCACGCCCAGCAGCGTTAATAGCACAATCATGACGCCGCCACCGCGTGGTTTGGGGCGGGTATGCGAGCTGCGTTCGTTTGGCACATCCATCAGCACCCGCTGGCGCTCGGCATAGCGACGCAAAAAGGCATTGCCCCAACCCGACACAATCGCGGCAGCGATGGCAACGACAATAATCGTAAACGTAAACGTAGAAAGTGACAAGAAAGTGCTCAAGCGTGCGCGATTTTATCAGGGGCGCTGAGCAAAGCTCAGACTCAGCAATGAATTTACCGCGATCAAATCGTTACTTTGGCGATGCCGAATTTCTTGCCGCCACACGGGGGTGGTGTGGTTTGGGGATTGGGTGCGTTGGGTGTGAATGACCACACTGTCGCCCAACTGTGCGCCGCGCATAAATTCGATGGCATTACCCGCGATCGTAGCTGGCAACATGCCGCTCGCCTCGGCATAGGCTTGCTCGAACCAGTCAAAATACACGGCGTTATTAACATGCCGCATCATATCAAGCTCGTGATGCTGCACGCTGCGCTCATGCAAATAAACCTCGCCCGTCGGCTCGCCTGCCAGCCACAACCCCATGCCCGATGCTGTGCCCGGCTCGTGCTTAAATTGCGCCAGCGCCTCGGCGGGAATGCGCAACGGTGCAAGGCTGGCGCGGTCAACATAAACCCAATCAGCTTGAGCGCGGGCGATCAATTGCCCATCTTTGGGGCGATGCAGCACATATTCGCGGTTACCGCGCACTCGCCGCACATCACTCAGCCATGTCTCGATGTCAATGACATCATTTTCATAAGCGGGCTGCAAATATTCGGCCCGCAACCCGCGCAGCACCCACGCGGTGCGATTATCGGTATACCAAGTCGAATCCATGCCAGCGATATCGCTGGCATAAGTAGCAGCATATTGCAATAAACGCATTAATTGCCCATGATGCAATGCCCCATCTGGCCCGATTTCGTAATTGCGGATTTGAACTTGACAGTGATAGCGCATGAGGGAGTAACGGATAGTGAGTAACGAGGAACGAGTAATGAGTAATGAGTAATGAGTAATTTATTTGCTACTGAGCTACTCGTTACTCGTTACTCATTAGTTTTTGGCATTCAGCAAAACCGCCCCCAATAAGCGGGCTTTGGCGCGATTAAGCAAGTCTTTGGCAGCTTGGGCATGTTCGCGGCGAGTTTTGCCAGAGGTGAGCACCAGCAGCGCGGCATCGGTTTGCGAAGCCAAAATAGCGGCATCGCTGGCGATTGCAGTGGCGGGTGTATCAAAAATCACCAAGTCAGCTTGCTCACGCAACGTTGCAATTAATTGGGCCATTTTGCGCGAGTTCAGCGCGTCTGAGGGCACATCGGGTATGGGGCCGCTGCTCAATACTTGCAACCCCGACACGGTCGTCTCTTGCAGCGGCATGCGCACAAAGGCGGTGGCATTGCCAAGCATATTGCTCAAACCAGCCTCATTCTTCAGCCCAAAGAGTTTGTGCTGGGTCGGATGCCGTAAATCGGCATCCACAATAATCACTCGCTTGTCGGTTTGGGCAATCACCACAGCCAAATTCGCCACCGCCGCACTTTTATCATCTTGATGCGTTGGCGCGGTTAGCACCAATGTTTTGAATGGGGTTTCGAGCGCCGCAAAATATAAATTGGTGCGCAACGTGCGATACGCCTCTGATGCCACTGATTGCGGCGAGGTGATGGTTACTAAATTCATAAAAATTAATGCGACGGGATTGACCCCATCAAAGGCAAGGTCAGTTTGCGTTCAATATCGGCGTTTGAGCGCAATACCGAGGCTTGCGCGGTTTCGAGCGCGATGACGATTAACAGCCCGACCAAGGCCCCCAAAATGCCACCGGCGGCAGTATTCGTGGCGGTGCGTGGCGAGTCTTTCACATATTTGGGATCATCGCCCAGCACGGCGTCCACGCGGTCTTCGCGGCGTTGCTTGTTATTTTCGCGGTTGCGAAAATCTACAAACAGTTGCGCCCATTCGCGGGCGATACGGTTGGCGGTGTCGCCATCATAATCACGCACCTCAATTTGAACCGCATACCGCGCCCCATCTTCGGCAATTTTGGTGCTACCGTAAATGTAGGCGCGGTCATAATCCAAATTTAACCGCTGGCGTATTTCGTCGGCGCTTTTTTGGTTATACAAAATGCCGATATACGACGAAATCAATTTGCGCGATGACTCAGACAAACCAAAATCGGCGCGAGCGGGTTGGATGAATAACTCCATGCTCGCCTTGTAGATGGGCGTTTGCACGCGGCTAAACGCAAATGCACTCAGGGTTGCAATGAGCGCAGTGATGATAATAATCCAACCACGTCGCCGCGCAATTTGTAGATAGTCGTGTAATTCCATTCGTGTGAGGCTGCAATTTTATACCGATAAAAAAATCAGGCGGGAATTTCCCCCACCACCGGAATATCCATGCGTTGCACATCGCGGCGGTCACGCAAAAGCGGGTCTATAAAATGCGACACAAAAGCCAAGGCCGCGCCCACCAAGAAACCAAGCAACACCCGCACCGGCAAATCAAGCGAACTGCGCGGTGGCGGCGGCAACAAAATTGGGTTTGGATTATCAAGCGCCCGCACCGGCGACACTTGCGACTTGCTCAATTGTTGAAAATAGGCGCTGCTATTCTCGGTCAGCTCGTCAGTCACGGCTTGACCCATCGCCACTGCTTCTTCGGCAGTGTTGCCGATCACCGAAACCGTGAGAATGCTGCCGCGATAATCGCGGGTGACGCCGCCCTGATATTGCGTAGCAGGCACGGGCGTGCCAAGCGCGGTGGTGCGTTTGGCAATCGCCTCGGCAAATTTGCCCGTCACCAGCGCATCGGCCAAAGCCTGATTGGTATATTCTGAGGCGGTCCAAACATATTGGCGGTCATAGTTATAGCCCGCGCCGCTTTGTTCGGGCGGCAAGCCAATGCCAAACCGCACCACCACTTGATAGCGGTTACGCGGCAAGACCTGCGGAAAAGCAGTCACCACTGTAAAAACAGTGATGACTACCACTGGCAATAACACCAGCCACCAACGCCGCAACAAAATTCGTAAGTAATCGGTAATAGGCATCTTATAAATAAGTATCCAGTTTTTTATCCTTAAGTTTATCTACGACCGATTTTACCTCTTGCACGCGATCCTTTGTGCAAATTAATAATGCGTCAACCGTATCAATGATGACCAAATCGCTCACACCAATGGTCGCGATCATGCGATGCCCGCCACGCACCAGCGTGCCGTTGGTGTCAATAGCAATATGGTCACCCAAAACCACATTGCCGTTGTCATCGCCAGACATAATTTCGAGCAACGACGCCCAACTGCCGATATCGCTCCAACCAATCTCAACTGGAATGACCGCAATACGCTTCGCCCCCTCCATAATGGCGTAGTCAATGGATTTTTTGGGCGCAACTTGCCACGCATGATCGAGTGCAGCGTCATAGCCCGCCATACCAATATTGTCAATCACCCGATCAATCGCAGTCGCAAACTCAGGTTGCTGCCGACCAAATTCATCTAACCCAGTCTGAGCGGTTAAAACAAACATGCCGCTGTTCCACCAATGTCGCCCGCCGTTGATATATTCAATCGCCTTATCGAGCGCTGGCTTTTCGGTAAAACCCTTGGCCTGATACACCGAATGCGTGGGCGCTTTCGGCACGACACCATTTGGGCTAAGGGTCAAGCCGTTTATATCCAACACATCGCCCCGCTCAATATAGCCAAAGCCGGTCGAGGGCTGGGTCGGCACAATCCCCAACGTCACGATATACCCACCCCGTGCGACATAATGTGCGCTTTGTAGCACCGCCCTAAACTCAGATTCGCGCCCAATATGATGATCGGCGGTCAAAATGGCGACAGTGGCTTCGGGGTCGGTCTTGTAAATATGCGCAATCCCCAACGCTGCCGCTGGGCCGCTGTCCTTGGCAAACGGCTCGATAATATAATTTTGTTCGGGCAGATCGGGCACTTGCTCCTTAAAAATCTCTGCCATCACCGCATTGGTGATAACGTGAACGCGCTCAATTGGGATGAGCGGCTGCAAGCGTTCGACCGTAATTTGGAACATGGTTTTTTCGCCCAATAGAGACAGCGCTTGCTTGGGACGATTTTTCCGGCTAAGAGGCCACAGGCGGGTTCCACTGCCGCCAGCCATAATTAATGCGTGTAACATATGAATATCAATGAGTTTTAACGTGGTGTGTTATCGCGTCCTTTAGTTTACTATAGTGCGCACAACAACACATGTTTTCTTTTTACAACGAGACTATCATTAAACATAACATTTTTAGTATCATTGTATTGTTCGCGCCAGATAAAATCCACCGAAAGACTTATTTTTTACGCGAAAGGACATACTGATTATTCCCCGCACCACGAATAATGCCCTTCAATTCCAGCATCATCAGCGCGGTTGTCACTTCGCCCGTCGCGTGATCCAGTTGGCGAATCAGCTCATCGGCGCTGATCGGCTCGTGCGACAATTTTGCCAGCAAAGCCGCTTCGAGATCGGTCGCGTCAATGGGCATACTCATCTGAAGCGCTAATTGCGAGGTTACCATGCCCAAATTTAGCTCTTCCAAAATATCATTCACCGAAGTCACGGCTTTTGCGCCGTTTTGAATGAGTTTATTTGTGCCTCGGCTGGTTTTGCTAAAAATATTGCCCGGCACAGCAAATACCTCGCGCCCGTGATCGGCGGCAAATTGGGTGGTGATCAACGCGCCGCTTTTCTCATCTGCCTCAACCACCACCACGCCCAAACTTAGCCCGCTAATGATGCGGTTGCGTGGCGGAAAATTGGTGGCTTCGGGCTGGGTGCCGGGCGGGTAATCGCTGATCAGTGCGCCGTGTTCGCTGATTTGCTGCGCCAATTTGCGGTGCTCGGGCGGATAAATCACATCCACCCCACTGCCCATCACCGCCAAAGTGCGCCCGCCTGCGTCAATGGCGGCATTGTGCGCCACGCCGTCAATGCCGCGTGCCAACCCACTCACCACCGTCACCCCATTTCGCGCCAGCTCAGTCGCCAGCATTTCGGCGACCTCACGCCCATACACAGTGGCATTGCGCGTGCCCACAATGCCAATCGCCACCATATCGCTTTGGGTGATTTGGCCTTTGACATACAATACTGGCGGCGCGTCACTTAGGTTGCGTAGCGATGGCGGATATTGCTCGTCATCCCAGCAAATAGCCTGTATACCGGCCTTGTGCAACCCATCTAGCTCGGCCAAGGGCGATAAATTTGTGCGGGCGCTGAGCAAGGATGCGATACTTTTGGCGTCTAAGCCAGCCTGCTGAAACTCGCTCGGCTTGGCTTGCCAAGCGTGTGCCAAACTGCCAAAACGCTGTTGCAAAAGCCGGGTGCGTGCCGACCCAATGCCCTTTACCCGCGCAAAAACCAAAAAATAGGGCAAGTCGGCATGGCTCATAGGCTACAAACCGTCAGGCACGATCACAGTCATGCTGCGCTTTTCAAAATCAATGGCTTTCACAACGCTATCAATTGCGGGCAAAAGCAATTCTTTACTATCGGGCTTATGAATGACATACACATCATTACTGCCTGTGCCAAGCACCTCAACAATTTTGCCCAAATCAACGCCTTCAGGGGTGACCACCGCCAGCCCAATCAAATCGTGGGCATAATATTCGCCTTCGGGCAGCGCTGGCAATGCTTTTTCGTTGATATAGACGATCTTGCCGCGCAATGCTTCGGCATCGTTGCGTGTAACAACCTTGTCGAGCAGCAACAACGCTGCGCCCTGATGCTCACGAAAACGGACGATCTTGACCGGATGCTGTGCGTCGTCCAAATACACGGTCTTAATCCGCGACAAAACATCGCCCAAATCAAGGGCAATCGCCACCTTCACCTCGCCGAGAATCCCGTGCGGGCGGGTAATTTTGCCGATCTCGAAGAGCTTGACGGCGGGCTTGGGTTTGGCCGCCGCGCCAGTAGCAGTTTTTTTGGCTGCGGGGGGGGAAGATGATTGTGAATCTGCCACAATCACATAATTTTGAGAATGTGTTGCTTTTTGTCGCGGCGCACCGAGCAATCAATTAAGATGCGCAGCGCATTGGCAATTTTGCCTTCGCGCCCAATTACGCGCCCCGTCTCGCCATCAGCAACATACAGTTGATACACAACCGCATTTCGCTCCACCCGTTCTTCAACGCGCACGGCAGACTTATCGTCCACCAACGCCGAGGTAATGTAATCAACAAGGTCTTTCATATCAAAACATAGGGAAAAACGGGGTTGTGGCATATTGCCACAACCCCGTTCACGCCATTATTACAGAAATCAGGCTATTATTTCTTCTTGTTGAATGGGGTGGCACGCTTGGGGGTGACGCGCCCGATGCGAGTGCGCAAGTCAGGCTTTGTCGTTGGTTGAGCGGCGGCGGCTTCTGCCACCAATGCCTCAGCGGCCTCACCCTTCATCAAACGATCATAGCGGCCTAATGTGCCAGTCTTCTTGAGCAATTGTGACACCGACTCGCTGGGTTGTGCGCCCACCTTCATCCAATGCAAGACGCGGCCTTCCTCAACATTCACGCTTTCGGGCTGGGTGCGTGGGTTATAGGTACCGATTACTTCAATAAAAGCGCCATCGCGTGGCGACTCCTTATCAGCCACCACGATGCGGTAGGTGGGCTGCTTTTTCGAGCCTGTGCGGCGTAGACGAATACGAACCATTGAGTTTTGTTGTCTCCTAAATTAATTTACGCTTGTGCTTAAAACTTAGTCTTAAATTTTGAACGCTAAATTATAACTCAGAATTTGATGAAAGGCCAATTTTTGGCGGGGCACAAACACTAAAAATCTTTAAGCGCACGACATACCATGCCTGCGAGACTATGATTTGTGCCGCCGCAGGTAAACGATCAGATCAATGTTGCCGGGCGAGTGCCCAAAATCGGTCAGCATTTGCGCCACCTCAGAATGGTGTTGCATGCCATGCGTGACCAAATGGGTCAAAATTTGCCACAAAATGGTGCTAAATTGCGCCCCGGTCTGATTGGCATAATGCACCTCGCGTTGCAAATCGGCGTCCGACAAACCGCTCAGCCATGTGCGAAACTGTGACTCTTCGTCATCCCAGCGCCGAATGACGTCATCAAGGCTGGCAAAGTCGGCATCGCTCAACATGGCCTTGTGCGAAACGCCATCGCGGCAGCGTTGCAGCCAAATCCATTCGGCGCTGACCAAATGCACCAGCGTGGCCTTCAAATTGCCATTTGAAAAGGTGTTGGGCGCAACCAATTGCTCATGCGTCAGTTTTTTGCAAAACGACAGCAAATGATGTTTCGCCCAATAGTGATAATCGTAAAGCAGGTGAATATCTTGCGTGTTCATATCAATTATTGTAGTTGAGAGTTGAGAGTTGAGAGTTGAGAGTAACAACTCTTAACTCTCAACTCTCAACTCTTAACCCTCACCCCAGTCTCGGCATTGGGCGTTCGCGCACGTCTTCGAGCAACCCACCCACGCCGAGCGAGGCGATATCGGCACGGGTCAGTTGGTCGCCCACCAGCAATCGCGGCAGCACCCAATCCACCACATTCAGCTTGCGGCTGCGCACACAGCCGGGCGCACCCAAAATGGGCAACCCATTCAGCTTGGCGATGAGCAACAAATTGCCCGGGTCAACTGGCGCACCAAAACACACAATTTGCCCGCCCGCCCGTTCGATGGCGCGGGGGGCGATATCGTGGCGGTCCATAATAGCGGTGTCGCCCGCCAAAATCACCAAGTCGCAGTTGGCATCGGGTTGGGCAAATTGGGCAAGCAGTCGTGCCAACGCCAATTCGCCCTGCTCATCTTCGAGCGGCACATAGTGCACATCGCCCAACTGCGAGCCAAGCGCCTCAAGTCGGCTGCGGATGGGGGCGCTAAAATCGCCGACGATGCGTTCACGCGCTGCCGGTGTGCCCGACACCACCAACGCCACCCGTCGCACGGGCAGCGGATCGAGCCAAATAATGGGCGTGTCGGCAATGCCAACAGCGCTGGCGACATCGGCGGCAGGCAAGGCAAATGGGATGACTTTGATGGTTGCCACGATGGCTTTGCGTTCAACGGTGGCATGGTTTTGTAAGCTCGCCAAGGTCAAGCCGTCAATATGGTTTATTTGATGCAGCCGTGCCGCTGTCTCTTATACACATCT
>JAHBAL020000087.1 GCA_018500105.2 Anaerolineae bacterium | reverse complement strand
GCCGCCATTTCGGCGATGCGTGCCAAATCTACCGCCACGTTACCAAAATAGGCCCCATCGGCCTGCGCCGAGCCAAGCCGCCCCGCCCACACCCGTATAAATGGCGCACCCAAGGCTTGGGCCGATTCAAGCACATCTTCAAATGGCGCGCTGGGCAAACCGGCGGCGGTGTAATTGTCGCCGGCACGGTAATATGAGCCATAGCCCGCCACCGCCAGCCCCGCATCGAGCGTGCTGGCCCGCACCGCCTCGGCAATTTCGATATTGCCGGGCGGCACATGCACATCGCCACCCCATTCAATGGCAGACAATCCGGCCTCGGCAGCCAAAGCCACAATTTGCACCGGCGACATATTGCGAAAGGTAACAGAACAAAGTGCTGGAAATAACATTTTAAATGATGAATGATGAATGATGAATTGTGAATGATGAGGCACAAAATTTGAAATTAATTCATAACTCATAATTCATAACTCATAATTATTAAAGGAAGGCTCTGGCGTATTCGGGGGTGACGGGGTGTTTGAAGGGCTGACCAGCCAGCCAGCGGTCGAGTTCTTCGACCATCAAGCGCCCCATGCGGCGGCATTCGGTGTCCATACTGCCCGCGATGTGCGGGGTGAGGAAAACATTGGGCAGGTCATAGAGTGGCGATTCGAGCGGCGGCGGCTCCGGCCATGTCACATCGAGCACGGCAAATAGGTCTGGGCGCTGCTGCAACACTTCGATCATCTCGGCTTCGTTGATCACCGCCCCACGCGCTGTATTGATGAAGGCAGCGTTGGGCTTCATTTGGCGAAAATGCGCCCCCGTAATCATGCCGACGGTTTCGGGCAGCCAAGGTGTGTGACAACTCACCACATCAGATTTGGCGAAAACCTCATCCAACGAGCCAAGCGTCACCCCCAATTCGGCGGCACGGGTCGGGCTGAGAAATGGGTCGTAGACCAGCACATTCACCGCCGACGGACGCAGCCGCGCCAGCACCAAGCGCCCAATCGCGCCCAGCGAAACGATGCCGACCGTGCTGCCATACGCGCCCGCCACCGGGCTGGGCCGAATGAAACGCCGTTCGCGTTTGATCAGTTGATTTGCCGTATATGCCTGTTTTAGACACAAGTGAATTTGGGCAACGGTGTATTCGGCCACCGGCACGCCGTTGGCGGCGTGGGCGGTGGTCATGGGTAATTTGCGCCGCCACACCTCGTCGGTGACAAACCGGTTGACCGCGCCGCCACCATAAAACAACACCTTGAGGTTGGGAAAAAGGGCGAAGAAGGCCGCGTCCATCGGCGTCATGCCCCAGCCCGAAAAGATCATTTCGACGTTTTCATAGGGATTATTGGGCAAAGTCGCAATCGAGGCCGCCAAGTCCACCGCCCGACTTGGCTCAAGCACATCGCCGATAAACTCGACCCGCTCAGCAAGGTCGCGGCGTTCGTCGGGGCCATATACTTTGTTGTAACTGGCAATTGGCAAAAGATAAATTGCTTTGGGTTTCATGGCGCTATTTTGTAGTGGATAGTGAGGAAAGTGGATAGTGATAGTGGATGGTGATAGTGAATAGTGAATAGTGCTTCTATACTACTATCACTATTCACTATCACTATCCACTACCCTAATACCCTAAGGTTGCACGAAGCATAACATGCCATCAAGCACGCCCTCGATGACTTTGTTGGTGCGTTTTTGCAAGGTTTCGCGGTCAAGATTGAGAAAGCCAAGTTCGATAATGGCGGCGGGGGTTTGCGGCGCGATCTTACGGAAGGCGTGATAGTTGGTCATGTCGTGGGTGATGGTATTTGAGTTCCACTTTAGCCCAGTGGCCTTGCCATAACGATCGCGCAAGCAGGCCACCATTTTGTCTTCGACCGCAGGCACGGAGCTAAATTGTGAGCGGGCGACTTTGAAGCCAGTCAGCAACTCGTTGTAATACGTGCATGAATCGGCGTGAATGGACAAGAAGGCGATGCCGAGATAGCCGTCTAAACGGGGATCAAATTCGTCCAAAATGTCAACTGTATAGCCACGCGCACGTAATTGGGCCGCTGTAGCAACCGACACCTGATAAACCAATTCGGCCTCGGTGTAGCCATCGGCGCATACCGAGCCGCTATCGTTGCCACGATGTCCGCTCACAATGCCGATGCGTTTGAGATTGGCGGCGTTGATGCTGGCTGGGGCGAGGGTTGCGACGGCAGTTGGCGGTGGAGCGTTTGCAATGGCGCGGGCAGTGGCTTGGACCTCAAGCCCAACCACGCCGCTGCGGCCAGAGACAAATGCACGAAAAGACCCCCAATTGCTGGCCAAGATCGAAGCGACGATGGTCATGAGGATGGCGAGCAGCACGACCCCAAAAAGCGCCTGCATCAGCGGCGAAATGCCGAGATCGGTTAAGGCATTCGATTGGGCGGGCGTGGGGCGAGCGGGTGCCGTCGGGCGAATCATCTCATCGGGTGCGGGGGGGTGAGATGACCGTTGGGTGTATTGCGGCGAGACAGGCTGGGGCGCTGGGGCGCTGGGGCGCGAGCGCGGTTGCGGTCGAATGGGCGGCAGATTTGCCCCCTCGGTATGGCTGGGGCTTGGCTCGGCACGTGACGCGGCTGGCTTTGCCTTGGGCGCAGCGGCGGGGCTTGGGGGGGGGGGGGGCGGCGCCTTTGGGGGGGGGGGGGGCGGCGGCGGGG
>JAHBAL020000531.1 GCA_018500105.2 Anaerolineae bacterium | reverse complement strand
TCGTCGGCAGCGTCAGATGTGTATAAGAGACAGATATTGCCCTACCGACATTTTGCCGGTCAATGGCACTTTGAAAGTCAAGTTGTTGGCAATCAAAAATTTGCCCTCCACCGCACCAAGTTTTTTGTCTTTGCCGGTGCTGGTATTCACGCCAACAAAATCCATTTTGAATTTGTTATTGGTCACAATCCGGTCTAGCCCGATTTCAAAATACCAAGCACGATCCGCCGTGTTAAACGCCTTGACTTCGGCTCCGGCCTCGCCCTTGCCATTGTCGCGCTTCATGCTCATCGTTTTCACATTCAAACTCTTCGGGTCAACAGGCGCTTCGGTCGCCTTTGGCGCAGCCGTTGCGTTGGCAGTCGTGGTCGGTTTCGCTTCATTGCCGCTGCCACACGCCGACAACAACAATACGCCACAGGTGGCGAAGGCAAAATATGGATAAATCTTCATCGTGTTCCTCTTTACTATTACTTTGCGACTAATGACTCAATTGCAATACACAATTGCACCATCAGACCGATTCGTAATGTTAATATTACTATTGCTAATCATCATAGGCTTGAGGCGTTAAAAAATCGCTAAAGCAACTTCTTGGTCTCGCCTAATCTTGCCGATAACTTTAACACTTCACCGTCAGCCCAACGTCAGGACGCAAAATCAGCATTAGACACCTTGACACACCCTCACCCACGTCCGAATTACAATCCTCCCCATGATCGAGCTAAATGATTTCGACAAGGAAGAAGCCTACCAACTGCTGCGCCAATTGGTCGCCATCCGTAGCTACCCCGGCGAAGAAGCCGCCGCCCAGCAAGCTTGTGCGGCGTGGCTGGCCCAATACAACATCGCCAGCACCATGCAACCCACCCGCAACGGACAACCCAACGTCATCGCCCGCATCGAAAACGGCCCCGGCCCCACCCTGATGCTAAATGGACACATGGACACGGTATTGCGGGCCGAAGGCTGGCTACATGACCCTTGGCAAGGCTGGCGCGAAGGCGACATTTTCTATGGCCTCGGTGCGGCAGACATGAAATGTGGCGTGGCGGCCAATATGCTAGTGGCGCGAACCTTGGCGCATAACAAACAGGCTTGGCGCGGCACGCTCATCTTTACCAGCGTCACCGACGAAGAAGCCTATTCGCATGGGGCGCGGGCATTGGTAGATGGCACGCCCAATGGCATCACCGCCGATGCGTGTTTGGTGAGCGAGCCATTGTCTAATGGGGGTGCAATTGGCGCGGCGGGCAAAATGTTGGTGCAGGTGGATGTGACAGGCAAAGCCGCGCATGGCTTTTTGCCATGGCAAGGCATCAATGCCGGGATCGAGGCGGCGCGTTTTGCGGCAGGCGTGTGCAACGCCGTGCCCGAACTCAAACACCCACAAGTGCCCTCATCGCAAACCGTGCTCAGCATCCACGCGGGCAGTGAACAATATGTCATTACTTTGCCCGAAAAAGCGCGGGTGCTGCTCACGCGGCAAATTGTGCCGGGCGAAACCCGTGAGGCCGTGCTGGGCAAAATGCAAGCCTTCGCCAATTCGCTGCAATCGCCCGCCCAATTTGCTTTCAGCAACCCCGACCCTTATTATGCGCCGTGGGCATTTGACGAGCCAAACCATGCGCTCACGCAAGCATTTCAGGCGGCGTATCAGGCCGAATATGGCAACGCGCCCAATCTGCACTACATGCTCGGCATCAGCGATGCCAATGTTTTTCGCGGCGAGGCTGGCATCCCCAGCATCGTGCATGGGCCGCATGGCGACAATTTTCACCAATGCCAAGAATGGGTGGATTTAGCAAGCATTCCAGCATTTTGCCGTGTGGCGTTGGGCGTGGCGCTGCGCTTTTTGCAATAGCAGATTCTCAAGAAACAGAAGCAATTTCAAAAGACATTATGCCGAACTCACTATCCCTCCAGCCCATATATGGGCTGGAGGGATAGTGAGTTCGGCGAAAACTTGCTTTACACTCATCGGTGAAATTTAACCTAGCGCCGCATGGGCAACAAGGGCCGCAAGGTTTGCTGCTCGGCGGCGCTGAGGGTGCGCAAGCCAAGCACAACGACGACATAAAGCATCAATCCTAACACGATGCCGAAGCCAAGCCAACCGGCTTGCCACGATACAAACATCACCAGCGCCATCAGGCCCGCCCCCAAAAACGGCTTGGCAAAAACTTGCATCCAATTCACCGCGCAAATATGCCGCCGCACATACACGTAAAAGGTCGCCAATTGCACCAATTCTGACAACGCCGTCACCACCGCCGCCGCAACAAAGCCGTAAATGGGGATGAGAATAATATTGGCGATGATATTGAACGCCACCGCCCCGATGAATGCGCGGGTGAGTTGGCGCTGCTGACCTGCCGCAATCAGCGCGTAATTGGTCACGCTGTTGATCCAGCCAATCGGCATGTGCCAAATAACGACCGCGAGGCCGATTGCGCCTTGCGGCAAATAGGCGCTACCGCCAATGATGTCAATCAGAATGGGCGCAGTGAACGAGACGATCACGCTGAGCGGCAAAGCCACCATCAGCAACAACTTAACCGCCAGCACATAAGCCCGCGCCAATGGCGAGACCGCTGTATTATTACCCTCAGGTTGCTGCGATGCCATACGCGACATGGCCGGAAACAAGGCTTGGGTGAATAACGACGGGATGATATTGAATGCATCTACATATTTGTAGCCCGCACCATAATAGCCAACTTGGGCCGCATCGCGGGTAAATGCCTTAATCAATGGCACGTCAATACGCCAATAGATGGTCGAAAGCAGGTGATTAACCATGAGCGGCCACGCCTCTTTCACAATTTGCCAAGTCGGCAGCTTGTTAAATTGGCTATTTGCCGTTTGGCGTTGTGCCGCGCTAGTTTGCGGCTGTGCGTCGTCGGTGTGCGCTTGCAGGTCATCGCGTGAGAATTTGAGGCCCAGTGTTTGCCGCGCCGCAATGGCGAGCAAGGTCAGCGTGACCAAGTTGGTGATGACCGACACGATGGCGAGGCCGACAATGCCCCATCCCAGTGCCAGCAACGCAACTGCGCCCAATACCACCTTGACCAAGGCGCTGATGATGGTGAGGGCCGAGGGCACTTCGGGCTTCTCGTAGGCAAAAAACAGGGCGCTCAAGCCGGTCGCCAAACTGCCGGGAATTTGACTAAGCACCAATATCAGGATGGTCCATTGGGTGTCGCGTTGAATACCATCTAACCAAACAAAAAATAAAATGACCAGCACCACCAGCGGCGCAGTCGCCAACCCCAGCAACAAACGCAATTGGCTGGTCTGGTAAAAATAGCGCATCGCGTGAGCGCGATCCCGCGAGACATCCCGAATCAGAAAGGTGTTAAGGCCGAAATTCATCAAAATTTCGAACCACGTCACCAGCACAACGGCAAAGGTGAAATTGCCGTTACCGGCTGGCCCCAGCGCCCGCAACACGACGGTGGCGAAGGCCATATCAATGACCCGCGACAGCAAATTGAAGCCGGTCAGAACGAGACTGTTGCGTGCCACGCGGCGGATGGGCGAATCGGGATGCGCATCGTCATGCGCCGCTGTGCCAAGTTTTGCGCCGCCGTGCATGTTTAGGCTGCGCCAAACATATGCGCCGCCCAACAACAACAACACAATGCCCGACAACAAGCTGCCCAAAGCGCCAATTCGCACCGACATAGGCGAATAGCGAAAACGCACCGTGAAACGGGTGGCGCTAGGTTGGGCGTTGCTTTGGCTTGTGCTGCCAAACAAAGACGGCTGCGTGTTGAGTGCCGAGGTCGGTTTGGCTTCGGCGACTAGCGTTTTGCATTCTTTGGCCTGCAAGCCACACGGCGTATTTTCGATCCGCACGGCACGGAAGTTGCCATTTGCCAATGCAATTTGCACCTCGACCTCATCGGCTTGGCTGCCGCCATGCGGGCGAATAAACGCCCGCCAGCCATTGGCGTAACTATCGGTGAGCAGCAGCCAGCTACCGTTCGTGATGTCAACATCCACCCACACCTCATTGTATTTGTAAACGGTGACTGTGGCGGGCTGGGGCTGAGCCGCTTGTGGCACGGTGCAGCCGATATCGGTGATACCGCACGAGGTGTCTACGATGACATATTGGCGCGGGTCGAATTTCTGCACCACATAGCCAAAATCGTCGGCCAGCAAGCCGCTGGTGATGGGCAAAGTGAAGGCGCGAGGCAAGGCGCGTTCGTTTTGATAAATGCGCGTTTTGCCATCGTCATAAACTTGCTTGTAACCCGGCGCGTCAATGCGGTCAACCGTCAGCACATATTTCACACCCAACACATCGAGCAAGGGCGATTGCAACGATTCGGCTTTTTGCAGCGGGGCAATGCGGTTGTATGGCAGTTCACCTTGCGGCTCGATCAGTTGCATGTAATTGACGTATTGGCGCGGGATGATCGAATCGTAACCGCGAATATCGTGCAAATTGAAATGCCACGCCGCGTTGGCGTTGAGCGGCTTTTGCCCGCTGGTTTCGTAGGTCGTCAGCCGCCACAACGACGTATCTTTTTGCAAAAATCGGATGGCATCGGGCACATGTTGCAGCAATTTGGGGTCAACGGCGGGGTTAAAGCCCCAGCCAGCAAAACTCAAATCCAGCGCCAAAATGAGCACGGCGAGGCTGGGCAACAATGCGGCATTGCTGCGGCGTTTGGCGCTGGCCCACAGCCAAGCGCCTGCCCCCAGCAGCCACAGCGCCAATCCCAATACGCTATTGGCGGCGTTGCTAAAGAACAAGGTCGGTTGGCCCATGCCGGTGTTGGCTTTGTCAGCAGATTGGGCAAGCTGCGCCACCATTGGCTCGATGCTGGGCCACAGCGTGCGGCCCGCCACCAAACCCATTACCAACACCGCGCCCAGCGCCAGCGGCAAAACAGCGCCCCAACGCAACGCCCGCGCTCGCACACGGTTATACACATCGTCGGCGTGGTTCAGCACCCAATCTAGCCCCACGCCAGCCAAGACCGCCAAACACAAGGTAAGCGGAAAAACCCAGCGGAACGGCGAGTGCAATTGATTGATGCCGGGCAAGCCATAATACAAAATGGCATAGGCGCGTGTGCCAAAAATGAAGAGCAGCGAGGCCAGCCCCAGCAGCGCAAAAAACCACACCGGCACGTCGTTGAGCCGCTTCCAGCGACGGTCGCGCCATTTGGCCCATAACGCCATTGCGCTAAAAATGAGCGGCAAAATACCGACATAAGCCCCGCCTTCGACATGATTTTTGATGCCCCACGCGGTGTCGCCGCGTGCCGTATTCACGGCTTGCCACGACCACGTAAACCAGTCGAAATAGCTGTGTTGGGATGGGTTGCCGTAAAAATTCGGCATGAGCCATTGGGTGACATAGCGAGCAGGAAAGCCATAACTTAGCACTTGGGCAAAGTCGGAGCGCCCAGAGCGGAAGCTGGTATTGACCAATTCGAACAGCGGCACAAGCTGAATTGCGCCCATTGCCGCACCGAGCAAGGCCATGACCAGCAGCCATGCGGCGCGTTTGGCGGCAGCTTTGCCGTCGTTGCGCCAGTCGCGCAAATCAAACACAGTGGCGAGCCGCCACGCGCAATATAGCCCCGCCACCAAGGCGGTGTAAACGGTGATCTCGACATGACCGGCCAAGATATGCAGCGTAATGGCAATTGCGCCGATCACGACCCAAGGAGCGCTGGCAGGCATTCGACGCATGGCGGGGGTCTGTTGAATGACGCGCTCGCACATCGCCAAAATGAGCGGCAGCCACGCCGCCGAGGCGATGACCATTTGAAAAACCACCGACACCAGCATGAAGCCGCTCAGTTGATAGGTGACGCCTGCGAAGGTGGACGCGGTTCGCCCCATGCCCAAGGTGCGCATGAAGATGAACATACACACACCCGCGATGCCAAGGTTGAGCGCCGTATACCAGCCATAAGCCAGCCACAACGGCATGACATAGTAAAGCACGCTGAGCGGGTAAAGCGCCGAATGTTGCCCCGCCGCCAAGAACGGCACACCGGCAAACAAATACGGGTTCCACAACGGCAATTCGCCTTGTTTTAGCGAATCGAGAATAAATTGCTTCCAGACGTAGTTTTCGAGGATGAGGTCGGACAGCAGCTCATTTTGTGGGCGACCAATGCCAAAGGCGGCGGCGCTGCTGCGAAACGGCTCCCATTGAAATAAATTATCGGCGGGTAACAGGGTATACCCGCCGAATGTAACCGCAAAAAACAGCACAAATGGCAATGCCAGCAAAAATGCAATCGGCGGTATCGCGTATCGAATGCTCGGCTTTAGCCGTGTGAACCTCATTAGTAGATAGAGTTAATAGTTGATAGTGATAGTAGATAGTGATAGTGGATAGTGATAGTGGATAGTTGCGACTTACGATCAACTATTCACTATCACTATCCACTATCCACTCCCCGCTACAGGCGTTGTTGCGCATCAAAGGTCAGTGAAACTTGCTTGAAATATTGTAATGCAGAGCTGCTGGATTTCTCCAAAACCAAATTGCTGGGTTTGACATGCACCAGCAGCGAATTGGTCTCGATAGCGATGGTGTCGCCTTCTTGCACCGAGATCAACTCGCCGATGTCGCTGAGTTTGCGGCGGATGGTCATGTCGCTGTGGGCGGTGGGCGTCATTAAAACCTTGTAGGTTGTCTTCATCGAGGTTTTGTCGAAGACAGCAAGCGCGAGGGCAATGACCTCGGCGGGCTTGGCTGCACCCGACCGCTCGACCACGCTCACGCCACAGGTTCCCAAAATCAAATCTTTGGCACCCTGAATATTATGATGCTCATCGAGATTTTCGTCGCCGTGCTTATAGTCAATCGCCGGGAAGGTCTGATAATAGGTATCACCGCGGCGAGAGGTCATACGCGGCGTGCCAAACGCCGAATTACCACCGCCTTGCACATTGGCGGGTGGGGCTTGTGTCATCGGGTGAGGCGCTGGCGCTTCGGCTCGCGCATGAGCCGCCTCGACGGGATGAATATTGGGGCGAGCAGGCGCAATCGGCGGCGCATTAAATTCGCCCGTTGGCGGCAAGTTGCGATCATCTAAATCATCGTCAATGCTGCTGTAGCCATCCGCCACGCGAGATGATGCGCCATGCGATGGGTGCGTATATGATGTCGTCTCGATATTTTGTGGATTATTGCGCGTAACCGTGCCAGCCCGTCTTGGCTCATCGTGCTCATAATCTTGCTGTTGGTCAGCCATTTCGTCAAGTTCATCTTCATACTGCACCTGCTCCTCATACACCTCTTCTTGTGGCGCAGCCTGAGTGTGCACAACGGGCGCAGGCGAAACCTTGCTATTCAAATAGCTATACAGCAAATACATTGCTAGCACAATCGCCACGCCCAACGATGCCAATAACGCAAAGCCAATGATGCGATTCCACGTCAAATTGTTATCCCGCGCACTCACCGCGCCGGGGGTTGGGCCAATCGCCGCGTTTTTCTGAATCTCGGTTAACAATGCGGCCACATTATTTTCGTCGGCCTTGGTAAACCACCCCCCTTCACCATCCTTGTCATTTTCCATCTTGACAACGGTCAAGGTCTCGCGCACCATCTTAACGGCATCTTCGGTTTTAACATCGCCAGTGGTCACGCCCAACAAGTCTTGGGCAATTTTATTGGCGCTGGTTTGATTGCGCTGGCCCGACAGCACAAACTGGTAACGCGCCGCCACGTGCGCCACATAGACATCACGGTATTGCGGCACAGTGCCACTATAGGTCAAATGCACAGGGGCCATATTGGTAAACAGTAAGCTGGTGGGAACCCACGCATAAACAATGTATGCGCCGGCAACCATGCCAAGCAAACCGCCCAAAACAAGTGCGACAATCGTAAGAATTGATGATGGGTTACGGTTACTCATATCGGCATTAATGATATCGTAGTTTTTCGATTACAACCAAGAATATTACGCTTTTTAGTCGCCCAATGATGCAAACATATAAGCCTAAATGCGTTATCATCGCACCCCTGTGAAAAACAAAGCACTTTGTATTGTCGGCTTGGGGTTGATGGGCGCTTCGCTGGCAATGGCACTACGCGAACGACACGGGGCGACCTATTCGCCCATTTTGGGCGTAGCACGCAGCCCAGACACCATCCGCAAAGCCCTAGCGCGCAATATTGTAGACGAAGCCAGCAGCGACCTCGCCGCCATGCTCAAGCACCCGGCCATGCAAGACGGTGGGATTGTGGTGATGTGCACCCCCGTGCGCACGCTGGTCGAGCATTTGCAGCAATATCGCCACGATTTTCCGCCCGGTTGCATCATCACCGATATGGGCAGCACCAAAGGCGAAATCTGCGCCGCAATGGACACCCTGCCCGAAAGCGTGTTTGCGGTGGGATCGCACCCCATGTGCGGCAAAGAAACGGCTGGCATTGATGTGGCCGAGGGCAATTTGTATATCAATCGGCCTTGGATTTTGTCGCGCACCCGCCGCACCGATGCCGCCGCCTATGCTACCGTGCAACAATTGGCGCACGATGCCGGCGCGGTCACGCTCGAAATTGAGGCGACGCGCCACGACGCGGTGCTGTCGGTGTCCAGCCATTTGCCCTATGCCTTGGCCCTGTCGCTCATGACCACCGCCGACCAAGCCAGCTTAAACGAAAGCATGATTTACCCCGTCATGGCGGGTGGTTTCCGCGACACCTCGCGGGTGGCGGCCAGCGACGTCAGCATGTGGGTTGACATTTTGCTCTCGAATGGTCGCACCATCACCAACACCATCCGCGATTTTCAATTTAATCTCGACCAACTCACCGCCCTCATCGAACGCCAAGATGCCGACGGCCTCCGCGCCTTCATCAGCGCCGCCGCCGACGCTCGCCGGAATAAGGTTAAAGTCAAATAGAGTTGAGAGTTGAGAGTTGAGGGTTGAGAGAAAAACTCTCAACCCTCAACTCTCAACTCTCAACTACACAAAAGATGGACAAAATCATCCACCCAGTATCAAAATTAAGCGGTCAATTGCGTGCGCCGAGTGACCGCAGTATTACCGTGCGGGCCACATTGCTCGGCGGCATCGCCGATGGCGTGAGCGTGGTGCGAATGCCGCTGCGTTGCGACGACACCGACGCTTGTCTCGACTGTATGCGCCGGCTTGGCGTAGAGATTGAAAATTTAGAATTGAAAATGGAAAATGGAGAATTGTCAGACACAAATTCTAAATTTATCATTCATGGTCGCGGATTGCATGGGCTGCAAACGCCCAGCCAATCGCTCTTTTGCGGCTCGTCGGGCGCGACCATGCGTCTGCTGTCTGGCCTGATGAGCGGGCAGGCGTTCAACAGCGTGCTGGATGGCACGGCCCAATTGCGCAAGCGCCCCATGCGCCGCATCACCGAGCCATTACGGCTGATGGGGGCCGAAATTGACGACGTGGCAGGCTGCGCCCCGCTCGAAATCGGCGGGCAACCCACCCCGCTCACGGGCATTACTTACCCGACGCCCGTCGCCAGCGCTCAAGTGAAATCGGCCATTTTATTGGCCGGGCTATATGCTGAGGGCGAAACCGTCGTCGGCGAAACCGCCAAGACCCGCGACCACACCGAGCGCATGTTGGCGGCGATGGGTGTGCCGATGGAAGAATGGCAATCCGACGGGCGTTATTGGGCCAAAATGCGCTTTACGCCCACGCTCAAACCGTTCGAGTTGACCGTGCCAGCCGATTTTTCATCGGCGGCGTTTTTCATGGTGGCGGCGGCCATTGTGCCGAATACCACCTTGACGCTGCTCGATGTTGGCATGAACCCCACTCGCACCGGTCTGCTCGACGCGCTGCGTCTGATGGGCGCACAGATTGCCATTCGCAATGAACGCATGGAGGGCGCAGAACCGGTGACCAACCTCGATATTTGCGCCCCGCATGGCCTCAAGGCCATCGAGGTGCAGGGCGAACTCACCGCCCGCAGCATTGACGAATTGCCCATTTTTGCCGTCGCCGCCACCCAAGCGCATGGCACAACTTTGGTGCGCAACGCCGAAGAATTGCGCGTGAAAGAGAGCAATCGGCTCGAAGGCTTTGTGGCGGAATTGCACAAGTTGGGGGCCAATATTCAGCCAACCGCCGACGGCTTTGTGGTGCATGGGCCAACGCCGCTGCATGGCGCAACTGTGGATGGCTTGGGCGATCACCGTGTGGCGATGTCGTTGGCAGTGGCGGCGCTGGTGGCAACTAGCCCGACCACCATCTTAGGCGCAGATTGTGTGAGCAAGACTTACCCGGGCTTTTATGATGATTTGGCAGGGCTATGCCCATAGAAAAGACATGCCAAGGTGACAGAGTGACAAGGTGAGGGGGTGACAGGATGATTTTCACCCCCTAGCACGTTGACACTTTAACACCCATCAAAACCGTATCGCCAACACACGATCAAGTTTCGCCAAGTCTTTGAGCATTTTGGCGTTGCCCATCGGCAAACACGCACGGGCGGCCTGCAAACAGGCTGCCCCTTGCGATGCGCCAACCTCAAAAAACGCGGCGCGTAAATGTTGAAAACCTGTGCCTGCTGTCTTGTGGCGATCAATTTGGCGCAACAATTCGCGCACCAAATCCAACCCATCTTCGCCGCCATCCAGCGCCACTCGCGGCTCGTGGGCCTGAATTTCGGGCGGCAACATCTCGATCTCTTCGCGGGTGACATACGGCAAATTGGCGACCAAGACCACCACATCTTGACATAGCCCAGGCGGCAAAGCCTGTAACAAACTGCCGCAATAAAACGTGATGCGCTCGGTCACATCACAACGCTCAGCATTCAGCCGCGCCACCGCCAAGGCATCTGCCGACACATCAGTGGCAATCACGCGCTGATTGGGCATGGGCAAATGTTTGGCAATGGCGATTGCGGCGGCCCCACTGCCTGTGCCAATTTCGAGCGCAATCGGCGCGGCGCTATCGCTCGACGAGGCTTGTTTCAGCACCTCCAACGCCAACTCGACCAACATTTCGGTTTCGGGGCGCGGAATCAGCACCCGCGCATCCACGTATAAATCGAGATCATAAAACTCGCGGTGACCGAGAATGTAGGCCAACGGCTCACGCGATACCACCCGCGCAACCAAGTGTTGAAATTGTTGCAATTGCGCCGCGCTCAACACCTCATCATCGTGGGCAATCACCCACTCACGCGGGCGCTTGAGCATATGCGCCATCAAACGCCGCGCCGTCGCCGCCGGGCTGTCTACACCGCTCGCGTCAAATTGCGCCGCCGCCTGCCGCAAAGCCATTCGTATGGAAGTTGAGAGTTGAGAGTTGATAGTTGAGAGTTAATAGTTGAGAGTTGATGGTTGGGAGTTCTGCTCTCAACTCTCAACCATCAACTCTCAACTTCTTAGCCTTCCAAACGCTGTTGCATATCGCGGGCGTTGAGTTCGTCAATGAAATCATCAATCTCGCCATCCATCACGGCATCAATTTGGAAAATGGACATTTCGAGACGATGGTCAGTGACGCGGCTTTGCGGGAAGTTGTAAGTGCGGATTTTTTCGCTACGGTCACCCGATCCGACCTGACCTTTGCGCTCGGCATCATGCTCGGCGGCGCGTTTGGCGCGTTCCATTTCATACAGCCGCGCCCGCAAAATGCTCAACCCGCGCAAACGGTTTTGGGTTTGACTGCGTTCGTCTTGCACGTCCACCACCAATCCCGTCGGCTTGTGCAAAATGCGCACCGCACTTTCGTTCTTTTGCACGTTTTGCCCACCGGCCCCGCGTGAGCGACGGGTTTCGATCTCCAAATCGCCTTCGGGGATGTGAACCTCGACCTCTTCGACCTCTGGCAACACCGCCACTGTCGCGGCGCTGGTGTGCACGCGCCCGTTGGTCTCGGTGGCGGGGATGCGCTGCACACGATGCACACCGCTCTCCCATTTCAAGCGCGAAAACGCGCCCTTGCCCTTAATCATCATCGTCACTTCTTTGATGCCGCCAATGCCGGTCTCGTTCTGGTCAATCAACTCGACTTTCCAGCGATGCGCTTCGGCGTAGCGGGTGTAAAGGCGAAACAGTTCAGCCGCAAACAAACCGGCCTCTTCGCCGCCCGTGCCCGCGCGAATTTCCATGATGACGTTGCGGTCAGCACGCGGGTCTTTGGGCACGAGCATGCTCTTCAGCTCGGCATTAAGCGTGTCAATTTTCTTGCGCAGATCTTCAACCTCGGCTTGCGCCATCTCGGCCAAGTCGGGGTCACCGCTGTTCAGCATCGCCTCGGCGTCGGCCAATTCTTGGTCGGCGCGTTTGCGGCTGCGGAACACATCCACCGTTTCTTTCAGCTCGTTTTGCTGTTTGGCAATTTCGGCATAACGCGCATAATCGTTCGCCACCGTCTCATCTGCCATCTGACGGGTTAATTCTTCGTATCGGGCTTCAATCGCCTCTAATTTCTCGTCCATGCAATCCTCAATTTTATAAGAGTTGAGAGTTGAGAGTTGAGAGTAAGTCTCTCAGCTATCCACTATCAACTCTCAACGATCACGGCATCCAGCTCAGGTTTGGCGTCGGGCGGCGGGGTGACAGGTGTGGCCTTGACCTTCAAAATGCGGCGATCATTGACCGCCAGCACCTCGAACATAAAGCCATCATACTGCACCTTTGCCCCTACCTTGGGCACTTCACCCAATTGATCAAAAATAAAGCCACCCAATGTATCACTTTGATCGCTGGTGATTTGCGTATTCAGCGTATCATTAACATCGCCAAGTTGCATCCCAGCCAGCAAAATATAGCCAGATTTGTCCGGCAACTCGGTCACAGCAGCTTCTTCGCTGTCAAATTCGTCTTGAATCTCACCGACGATCTCCTCAAGAATGTCCTCAATGGTCACAATACCGGATGTGCCGCCAAATTCATCCACGATCACGGCCAAATGCAATCGCCTCGACTGCATCTCCTTCAACAAATCGCTCACGGGTTTCGATTCGGGTGTGTGCAAAACAGGCCGCACCAGCGATTGCAATGATGGGCGCGTATTGTCGCGCAGCACGCGCAACAAATCCTTCGTATACAACACACCAATGATGTCGTCTATCGTGTCGCGGTAAACCGGCAAACGCGAATGGCCCGAATTGACCACTGTATCGAGCGCTTGATCAATCGTCTCACTCACATCAAACCCAATCACATCCATGCGCGGAACCATGACCTCACGCGCAATCGTATCGCCGAAATCGAGCACCGATAGCAGCATCGCCTTCTCTTCGGCCTCGATCTCGCCACCCTCTTGGCTGGCATCCACCATCGTCTTAATCTCTTCGGAGGTGACCAAGGCCGCCGAACTTTGCACGCCCCCCCCAAAGGGCGACGAGAAAATGTTGCCCAGCACCACCGCAAATTTAACCAACGGCGCAAATAGCAAGGCACAAAGTTGCATGGGCGTGACGCAGGCCAGCGCCACCGGTTCGGCATTGCGCAAGGCCACCGATTGCGGGACCAAACGCCCCAACACAAACAACACCAACGCCGCCAACGCTAATACGACAAATTGGGCAATTTGCAAGCGCCATAACTCAAGCAGTGCCACATTTGCAAAAAGATTGGTTAAACGCTCAGCCAAAATTGGGCCGAAGCCCATCACCGCCACGCCAGCGGCAAATACCACGCTCAACATCGCGCCGACTTCCGCCGTCGCCAACAGGCGCGTCGAATCGTCGGTCAATTCGCTAATCGCCTTCGCCATCTTCGGGTTTTGCTTTTCTAGCTCCACGAGGCGCACTTTTTTGATGTTGATCAAAGCCGTGCGCGATAGCTCGAAAAACGCCCGTGCCGCAGTAGCGAATGCAAAAAGAATGAGAGCAGTCATGAAATATGAGTGCTAAGTGCTAAGTGCTAAGTCTTAAGTTCTAAATACTTAGCACTTAGCACTTAGCACTTGAGACTTAGGACTTAGCACTTAAACGCTTAGCGGGCACGCCCACCCACGTTTCGTTGGCGGGCACGTCTTTGGTGACCACTGAGCCAGCGCCGGTGCGGGCTTTTTTGCCAATCTTGACCGGTGCGACCAACATGCTGTCGCTGCCGACAAATGCACCCTCTTCGACAACAGTGGGGTTTTTATTCACGCCGTCAAAGTTGCACGTGATTGTGCCCGCGCCAATGTTGACCTTATCGCCGATGGTGGCATCGCCCAAATAGCTAAAATGCCCCATGACGGCCTTGCCAAATTGCGTGTTTTTCATCTCGGCAAAATTGCCAACATAAGCCCCGGCATGAACATGTGTGCCGGTGCGGATGCGGGAGAACGGGCCGACCTTGACCTCATCGTCAATCTGCGAATCTTCGATCACCGATTGCAAAATTTGCACCCGCTCGCCAATGACGGCATTACGCAGCAGCGAATTGGGGCCAATGACACAATCGCCCCCCACCACGCTGTTGCCCAAAATGTGCGTGTTTGGCAAAATGATAGTATCGGGCGCAATGATGGCGCTGGCGTCAATGTAAGTGCTGGCGGGGTCAATGAGGGTGACGCCATTCATCATATGCGCACGGTTAATGCGTTTGCGCAAAACCGCAGCAGCATCAGCCAAATCAACGCGGTTATTCACGCCAATCACCTCATCAGCATCGTCAGACACCACTGCTTTGACGCTACGGCCTTCGGCGACGGCAATTTCGACCAAATCGGTGAGGAAATATTCGCCCTTTTTGGGGTTTGGCTGAATTTTTTGCAAGGCTTGCCACAACCATTGCCCATCGAAACAATACACACCCGGATTCAATTCTTTAATGAGCAATTGTTCGGGGGTGCAAGCCACTTCTTCAACGATCGCTAACACGTCGTCATTGGCCCCACGCACGATGCGCCCAAAGCCACGCGGGTTGTCGTTCATGACCGTCAGCATCGCAATGGGCGCTTGGGTGCTGGCTTGCAGGGCGATCAATTTGCGGAAAGTCTCGGCGCGGGTGAGTGGCATATCGGCATAGCACACGATGACTTGATGCGGAAAATCGGCCAGCCGCTCAAACGCCTCGCGGGCGACCATCACGGCATGGCCCGTGCCGAGTTGGGGCATTTGCATGACACAATCGGCGCGGTTGCCAACGGCAGCGCGAACTTGGTCGGCCTCGTGACCAATCACCACCACCGGCGGCACAGTAGACACCTCGATCATGGTGGTGAGGATGTGATCGAGCATGGCTTTGCCCCCGACGGGGTGCAGCACTTTGGCGAGTTTGGATTTCATGCGCGTGCCCTTGCCAGCAGCAAGGATGACTGCGCGGGTGGGAACCGATGTCGGTGCATCGGCGGGTTGAGTTGGATGCATTGCAAAAAAAAGAGAATGTGAATTGAGAATGTAGAAGCTAGTTCTGTATTCTCAATACAACATTCTCAATTCTTAAATTTATAGCTGACGCGGCTGGATTCGAACCAACGATAACCTGAGTCAGAGTCAGGCGCCTTACCGCTTGGCCACGCGTCAATATTTTTGGTATTTTACCATAAGAACCAAGATTCAAGAGCCAAGAACCAAGAGCCAAGAACCAAGAACCAAGAGCCAAGAACCAAGAACCAAGAGCCAAGAGCCAAGAACCAAGAGCCAAGAATCAAGAGCCAAGAATCAAGCACCAAGAATCAAGCACCAAGAATCAAGCACCAAGAATCAAGAGCCAAGAATCAAGAATACAGGCGACTTAAGGCTGTTCAAAAGTCAGCACTTCACTTAACCCGTCATCTCCGCGAAAGCGGAGATCCATAACGAGGCAGGTCAAAAATGCGACAAACCAGTCAAACTACGCCTGTCTGGTTATAGATTCCCGCTTTCGCGGGAATGACGAGGCGACTTTTGAACAGCCCTGACAGGCGGCTTTGACACCTTGACACTTTGACACTTCCTCACCCTGTCACCATCATCCCCCCAACCGCCGCACCAAGCTTTGCAAGGTGGCGCTGATGCGCTCAGGGGTATAGCCGTTGCCATCACGCATGAGGCGGAAGATCGAGGGGTGAATAAGGGCCATGATGGCATCGGCCAGCACTGGCAAGTCGTCGCTGTCGGGCATTTCGGCTGCGGCAATGGCCCCGCGCAGCAAGCCGAGCACGGTCATGTGCTGCCAAACGTAAGGGGGCGGGCGCATGCTCGGCGCAAAATAGATGCTTTGGCTGGCTTCGCACAATAGCGCCGTGTGCTTTTCGTTGAAATGCAAATGCGCATCTAAAAACCATTGCAGTTGGGCCAATTTCGCCGCGCCGTCGCGGGTCATGCGCCCCATTTCGGTCAGCACATGGTCTTGAAACTGCGTCATTTGATGATCCATCAAGGCCAAACACAGCTCGCCTTTGTTGGCAAAACGCCGGTAAAGTGTGCCTTGCCCGACCCCCGCCGCCTTGCCGATATCGGCCATCGCCACCGCAGCCACGCCCCGCTCGGCAAACAGTTGCTCGGCGGCCTGCAAAATGCGCACCCGATTGGCCTGTGCGTCACAGCGCTCGGCGCGGGGCAGATCGGGATTGAGGATCGTTAATGTCAGGTCGTTCATGCCAAACAACTCTAGTGTACTCATAAAACATCTCTCGGCAATGGCAAACATAAAGCCGCCTTTGCATAATACAAAACTCTATTCAAATTCTCAGCTTTCCCTCTTGACAAGCGGACACATGTCCACTAGAATCATATCACACAAACGGACTTTTGTCCATTTAATAAAAAACAGGAGACTTATTAAAATCATGGCATGGAATATTGACCAATCCCACAGCGCTGTAAACCTCAGCGTTAAGCATATGATGATCTCGGCCGTGCGCGGTCAGTTCACCGAC